>JAJZYS010000003.1 GCA_021797925.1 Bacillota bacterium | reverse complement strand
CACGGCCACCACCTGGCGGGTCCTGCCCAGCTCCCTGAGGCGCTCCGCCACGCGCTCCGCGGCCTCGCCGCCGAGGCCCTGGTCGATCTCGTCGAACACCAGCGTGCGCTCCTGTCCCGGATTCACACTGGCCAGGGCCAGCATGAGCCGAGACAGCTCACCGCCCGACGCGACCTCGCCCAGCGGCCGGGCCGGTTCCCCGGGGTTGGGCCGGAAGAGAAACCGCACCGCGCTGGCGCCGGTCTCGTCCACGGCCAGGGGGAGCCCGTCCATGACAAAGGGGGAGCCGGGCCGGGTGGCCCAGTCCACGTCGATCTCCACGGCCCCGCCCTGAAAACCCAGCCCCTCGAGCGCCACGGCGATGCGCCGGGCGCTCGAGGGAGCGGCGGCGGCGCGCGCCTCGTGCAGGCGCACCGCGCAGCCGAGCGCCGCCTCGAGCAGACGCTCCCGGTCGCGGACCAGCGCCTGCATGTGCTCGTGGGCGTCCTCCATGGCGCAAAGGTCCGCGCGCGCCCTGTCGAGGTACGCGATCATCTCGCCGGTGGTGGCCCCGTACTTGCGTCCGAGCTCGTAGAGCTTCTCCCGCCGCCGTTCCACGAGCTCCAGTCGCCCCGGCTCCCCCGGATGGTCCTCGAGATAGGCCGTGAGGTCCCGCACCGCCTCCTCGACCCCGTAGCCGGCCTCGCGCACCGCCTCCAGCACGGGCGAAATCTCCGGATCGATCTGCGCCGCGGCGCTGAGCTCCCCGACGCTCGCCGCGATGCGGTCGCGGGCCCCGGACCCGTCCGCTCCCAGCGCCTGCAGCGCGGTCGCCAGCGATCGCACCAGCCGGTCGTGTCCCGACAGGCGCCGGGCTTCCCGGGCGAGGACCTCCTCCTCCCCCTCGGTCAGCGCCGCCTCCTCGAGCTCGCGCACCTGGTAGCGCAAAAGGTCCATGCGGCGCTCCCGCTCCTTCGGGTCCGCGCCGAGACCTTCGATGCGCTCCGTGGCCGCCGCGTACGCGAGGTAGGCCTGGCGCATCTCGTTCACCTGCTCGGCCAGATCGCCCAGCGCGTCCAGCCACCGGCGCTCCAGAGCCTCATCCTCCAGCTCCGCCGCCTGACCCTGACTGACCACCTGCACCAGGTCGTGACACAGGGCCCTGACCTGCGCCTGGGTCGCCGCGTGCCCGTCCAGGCGGAACAGGCTGCGCGCGGGCCCGATCTCGCGGCGCAGCACGCGCACCTGCCCCGCGGCGTCGGACAGCTCCATCTCGATGACCGCCCGGTCGGCTCCGTGGCGAATGGTCTCGCTCCCGCCGCGCTGGCCCAAGCCCAAGGCGATCGCCCTGAGCAGCATGGACTTGCCGCTGCCGGTCTCGCCGGTGATGACCGTGAACCCGTCCTCGAACCTCAGATCCACGCGCTCCGCCAGGACAAAATCCTCAAGCCCCAGGCTCAGGATCACGGCCGTCGGGCCTCCGTCCCGCATCCAGCCCGGCTCATCCGCCCATCCAGCCCCTCAGCCGCTCCGTGACCACCTCGCCCGCCTCGGGCGGGCGGACCACGAGGAACACCGTGCGCTCCCCGGCGATGGTGCCGATCACCTCCGCCAGGGCCATCCCGTCGATGGCCTCGCACACGGCGTCGGCGGTCGCGGTCATGGTGGAGACCACCACGATGTTGCCCGACGACTCCACCTTGAGCACGCACTCGCGAAAGATGCGCAGCAGCCGGTCGGCGGGAGCCTCCACCTGGCGCTGGGGCACGTAGCGGAGCCGACCGTCTCCGGCCTTGGCCTTGAGCAGTCCCAGCTCCCGCACGTCCCGGGACACCGTCCCCTGAGTGGCATGGATCCCCTCCTCGGCCAGCGCCGCCGTCAGGTCCTCCTGGGTGGAGATGGCCCGCCGGCTGATGAGTTCCAGGATCATGCGCTGCCGCCTGGCCTTCACGGGGTCGGGTCCTCCCATCCCACGCGGTCGGAATCGCGCAGCTTGGGCATGAGCATCTGGAAGAACCGCCAGTCCGGATGGCGCAGGAGCTTGAGGGTGAGCGAGGAACGCGAGGCCACCACCGTCTCGCTCTCCTCCAGCGCCCGTCCGAGCCGACCGTCCACGGTGACGAACACCTCCCGGTGCGGTCCCACCACACGAACGCTCACCTCGTGGGCGGGGTGGATGACCATGGATCGACTGTACAGGGAGTGGGGGCAGATCGGCGCCACGACCACGGCACTGAGCGTGGGTTCCACCACCGGGCCCCCGGCGGAGAGGGCGTACGCGGTGCTGCCCGTGGGCGTGGCCAGGACCAGTCCGTCGGCCGGATAGGTGGCCATGCTTCGCCCGTCGACCAGCGCCTCCAGTCGCACCAGCCGGGCCAGAGGCCCCTTGGCCACCACCACCTCGTTCAGGGCCAGGTAGCGGGCCCGGCGGGTGTTCCCCTGGCGCACCTCGACGTCGAGCAGCATCCGCTCCTCGGTGATGCCGCGGCCGTCAAGGAGGATCTCCAGGCCGTCGGGCAGGTCTACGGGCTCCATGCCGGTGAGAAAGCCCAGCCGTCCCAGGTTGACCCCCACGGCGGGGAAACCCCGCCGTGCCAGGTCGGGGGCCACGCCCAGCAGTGTCCCATCCCCGCCCAGGACCAGGACGACCCGCGTATCCTCGGGCCACTGGGCCACGGGGCGCGCGCCCTCGATGCCCAGCACGCCCCCGAGCTCGGGGGTGGTCATGGGCGTGAAGCCGTGAGTCTGGCACCAGTGCACCAGGTTGCGCGCCAGGTCCACCGCTGCCGGCTTGCCCGCGTGGACGACCAGGCCAATGTTCTCCAACCATATCCTCCACCTTACCCCGGCTCGGTTCGTCGAGGGCTCCCCGATTCCCTCCCCCGGCGCCACCGCCGTCCCCGCCCACGGGGACATCGTGGACCCGAGGCCGACTCGGTGACACGGCAAGGCCCGCGCCACGCTCGGGCGCGAGCGCCTCACATCCTCGCCGCCCGCACGGCTTTAGCCGTGCGAGGGCGTCAGCGACGCATGAGCAGCAGCAGCAGCATGGGCACGAGCCACACCATCATGGTCCACCCCAGGCTCCGGAGCACCGCCCCCACGGGCAGGTCGCTGGTCCGCGGATCGGTGCCCACGATCAGCTGGCGCGCCTCCTCGAGGGGCATCCACTCCTGCTCCCGCGCACCTTCCTCGACGCCCTCCCAGCGGACCCGCGCCATGCCCGGCAGCACGCGATCCACCCAGCCGTGCACGCCGCCGCGCACCACCTCGCGCCCGTGGATCTGGGCGTCGACGTTCTCGTCCATCTTTCTCACCTCATCCTGACCCGCCCCTCGATCGAGGAGCCTTGACGCCGTCCCCTTGACGCCATGGTGGCACACTTCCCTGGGGATCGCATGAGAGTCCGACATCCTGACGCCGGCCGGGCGCCACCATGGCGCCCCATCGCAACCGCCACGGCCATCGTGTGCTATAGTGCTATCGTTGGACGGTGGACCCCACGGTTCGTGGCCTCGTGCCAACATCCACATCCACGCATGAGGAGTCGAGCACTGCGAAGCCCAAAGAGCCGTTCACCCCGACCCCGACCGGCGGGAACCCGACCGTTGACCCTCAGCGCCGTCGGGGCCCGGGACGACCGGGCGCCGATGACCCTCTCGCCCACGTCTCCACCCGGGATCACATCCTGAGCAACGCCATCACCCAGTTCCGCCACCGGGGATTCGCCAGCGTGTCGCTCAACGACATCGCCCGCGGAGCCGGCCTCACCAAGGCAAGTCTATACTACCACTTCCATAGCAAGGAAGAGCTGTTCACGCAGGCCCTGGTGGGACTTTTGCACCGTGTGGCGTCGGCCCTCGAGGCCGTCGTCGACCAGCCGGCCCCCCTGCGCGACCGCCTCGTGGCGCTGGCCGCCAACCGGCTCGAGTCGGTGGCCACGGGGCGGGACACGGAGTCGCTGCTGCGGGAAGCGGAGCCCACCCTCCCGCCCGAACTCTACCGGTCCATCCGTTCGGCCCAGCAACGCGTCACCGCGCTGCTGGTGCGAACCATGGCCCGGGGGATCGCCGAGGGCGAGCTTGTGGACCAGGATCCGGTGTTCCTCGCCCACGCCTTCGTGGCCCTCATGGCCATGGTGGGGGCACGGGGCGAGGGGGGAGAGCTCCTCTTCCCGTGCAACCGGGCCACCGCAGACCGCCTGGTGGCGTTCTTCCTCCACGGCGCCGGGGTTCCCCGGGAGACCTGACGCGGGCCCCGGTCAGGGGGTCACAGGATGGCGCGGGCCCTCCCCCGGAGCCGGACCCCTGCGCACGGTCAGGAGCCTGGCCTCGGCGAGCACCGCATCCACGATCCTCGGGTCCAGCGGGGCCTCGAGGGGCCCCAGGAGCATGAGAAACTCCACGTTGCCCTTGGGACCGAGGATCGGCGAGGGGACGAGGTCCAGGGCGCCGATGCCCGCCTCGCGGGCGGAGCGCTCCACGTCCGCGAGCACCCGCCGGTGAACGCCCTGGTCGCGGACCACCCCGCCCCGCCCCACCTCCGACCGGCCCGCCTCGAACTGGGGCTTCACCAGCGCCACGCCCCGGCCCTCGGGCACGAGGCACCGGCGGACGGCCGGCCACATCCTGGCGAGCGAGATGAACGAGACGTCGATCACGCACAGCTCGACGGCGCCGCCGATCGCGGCGGGCTCCAGGTACCGGGCGTTGGTGCGCTCCAGGAGCCGCACCCGGGGGTCGTGGCGGAGCCTCCAGTGAAACTGCCCGTAGCCCACGTCCACCGCCACCACTTCCCGGGCGCCGCGCTGCAGCAGACAGTCGGTGAACCCGCCGGTGCTGGCCCCGACGTCCAGCGCGCGCAGGCCCGCGACGGGGAGCGCGAACCGCTCCAGCGCGTGGGCGAGCTTCTCCCCGCCCCGGCTCACCCACATCGGGGGCCTTGTCACCGTCAACTCGTCCAGCGGTCCCACCTTCTGCCCCGCCTTGCGGGCCGGCTGGCCGTTCACGCACACCTTTCCGTCGAGAACCGCCGTGAACGCCTGGCTGCGGGTGGGCACAAGTCCGCGCTGGACAAGGGCCTCGTCAAGACGCATCCATGGCCGCTCCCGCCAGCTCGCCCACCGCTTGGGCGACGGCGGCCGGCGTCAGTCCCGCCTCCTCGAGCAGCTCCTCCCGCCGTCCGTGCTCGATGAAGTGGTCGGGCAGGCCCAGGAGTCTGAGCCGGCGCTCCACGCCCAGGGTGCCCAGCAACATGGCCACCCGTGCGCCGAGGCCGCCCGTGATCGCCCCCTCCTCGATCGTGACGACCACGGGCACGTCCCGCGTCGCCTCGAGGATCAGGTCGCAGTCGAGCGGCTTGAGAAACCGCACGTCCACCACCGACGCGAAGATGTTGCGCGCCGCCAAGAGGTCCGCCGCCGCCTCGGCCACGGGCACCATGGCGCCCACGGCGATCAGGGCGGCGTCGCGTCCCGGGCGCAGCATCTCTCCCTTCCCGATGGGCAGCGGCCCCTCGGGCTGCGGTCCGATCCGCCCGGCAGGCGCCTTGGGGTAGCGGATCACCATGGGCCCGTCGTGGGCGAGCGCGGTCTCCATGAGGGCGCTCAGGGTGCGCGCGTCGCGTGGCGCCGCCACCACCAGGCCGGGGATGGCGTTCATGTACGTGAGGTCGAAGCTGCCGTGGTGGGTGGCCCCGTCCTCGCCCGCGAGTCCCGCCCGGTCCAGGCAGAAGAGCACCGGCAGGCGCTGGATCCCCACGTCATGGATGACCTGGTCGTACGCCCGCTGCATGAAGGTCGAGTAGATCCCCACCACCGGCCGCATGCCCTGGCTCGCCAGTCCCGCGGCGAAGGTCACCGCGTGTTCCTCGGCGATGCCCACGTCGAAGAAGCGGCTGGGATGCTCCTCGCGGAACCGGGAAAGTCCGGTCCCGTCCGCCATCGCGGCGGTGATGGCCACGATGCGGCGGTCGGTGCGGGCCAGGCGGCAGAGGGTCTCGGCCATCACCTGGGAGAAGGACGGGGTGGCGGTCGCGGGCGCCTTGGCGCGCCCGGTCGCCAAGTCAAAGGGCCCGCCCCCGTGAAGGCGGTCGGGGGCGCTGACGGCCGGGCCGTAACCCCGGCCCTTCTCGGTCACCACGTGGACCAGCACCGGGCCTCCCATCTCCCGGGCGTTCTTGAGCACCTGGATCATCTCGGTCATGTCGTAGCCGTCGATGGGCCCGAGGTATCGAAAGCCCAGGGCCTCGAAGAAGGCGCCGGGCACCAGCACGTGGCGCAGGCCGTCCTTCACCCGCTCGACCACCCGCGTCACCCGGTGTCCCAGCACCGGCACGAGCCCCATGAGCCGTTCGATGTCCCGCTTCATCTGGGCGTAGGCGGGATCGGCCCGGAGCCGGGTCAGGTAGCGCGAGAGCGCCCCCACGTTGGGAGAGATGGACATGGAGTTGTCGTTCATGACCACGATGAGGTCCGACCCCAGCATGCCGGCGTTGTTCAGTCCCTCGTACGCCAGTCCGCCCGTGAGGGCCCCGTCGCCCACGATGGCCACCACGGCGTGGCGCTCGCCGCGCAGGTCGCGCGCCTGCGCCATCCCCAGGGCCGCCGAAATGGCGGTGGACGCGTGCCCCGCCCCAAACACGTCGTGGGGGCTCTCGCTGCGCCGCAAAAACCCCGACAGCCCCCCGTGCTGGCGGATGGTGTCGAAGCGATCCGCGCGCCCGGTGAGCAGCTTGTGGGCGTACGCCTGATGTCCCACGTCCCACACCAGTCGGTCGCGCGGGCTTTCGAACACCGTGTGCAGGGCCACGGTGAGTTCCACCACCCCCAGGCTGGCGCCCAGGTGACCGCCGTGCTCCGAGACGGTCCTGAGGATCTGCTCACGCAGCTCCTGGCACAGCTCCACCCGCGCCTGGGCGTCCAGCGACCTGACATCGTGGGGGCTGTGGATGCGCTCCAGATGGCGGCTCACCGCCCCTGACTCCCGCGCTTGGGCACCCACACCAGGGCGAGAACGCGCCCGGTGCTGCGGATCACCCGGTTGGCTTCCCGGATTGCAACCGTCTTGGCCACCGCCTTCAGTCCGATCGTGAACCCCGAGACGATTCCCACGACCAGCGCCACCTTGAGCGGTTCCGGCTCGGGGCCTGTCCAGTGTACCGCCACTCCGGCCGCCAGCGCACCGCTGACCGTGCCGGCGATGTCGCCCACCACGTCCGTACACACGTTGGCCACGCGATCAGCGTTGGCGAGCAGCCACAAGCTCTGCCGGGCCCCCCGCTGCCGCCGCGACGCCTGGGCGAAGAACGGCGCCGAGTCCGCCGACGTCACCGACACCCCGATGATATCAAAAATCGTGGTGACGAGGATGATTCCCAGCAACAAAGGGAACGCTCCGACGGGACCGATGCCGGTCTCGGCCGTCTGCGTTCCGTAAGCTACCATCGCGGCCGCCACGAGGCTAAGTCCACCCACTCGAAAGGCTCGAGCCGGATCCAGTCCCCGCGACGTCCGCTTCAAGAGATTCCTCCAACGGAAGGTTGGGTGGCATCCCGCGGGTCAAGGCTGCGGCTTAGGTCTAGCTGGCTTTCCCCTCCGGATAACCGGACGTCGCCGTCCCGGCGGTTCCCCGTTCGTTCCGTGTCGAGTCGTCGCCGATCTCGAGGCTAGATTACCACTGAGTCCACACTGCAATCCCCGCGGGAACTCGTTTCCGAACAGTCTAGGAGTTTTCCTCCCCGACTCCCACTTCCCTTAGCCTCTTTTGCCGCAGCGGTTTCAGTCGTTCGCGGTACCCGCGTCCGAGGCCTCGGGCGCGGGGCTGTCCTGACCTCTCCCGCTCAAGCTCAAGGCAGGCTACGCTGCACACAGCACCACACCATGATGGGTACCGCATGCAGGTTCTGTCCCGAGACGTAGGCGACCCGTCGGTGGGCTCCCACGAGCTCGGGTCTCCACGGGGGCAGGGTGGTCGCCCACATGCCATTGCGGGCCGCCCCGTCCCCCTTAACTCCCAGCACCGACCCCCCACTGGGCGTGGAAAGCCAGCACCAGGAACTTCATCGATGTGCCCTTCGGCGAATTTTTAGGCCCGCCCTGGGGGAGTGGGCGATCGACTAGAATACTGCGCCACCCCAACGCTCGTCGATCGTTCATCTCTATTATACGTCGCGGCCGCCATCCGCCAAGCGTCAGGCGCGTTTGGCGCCACCGGCTCCGGCCAGTGGCAGTGAATGGGCGAAGGTGCAGGGGCGCAATCGCCCCCGCGCGAGCGCTCGCGCTCGCCGCTGCCCAAACGGTTCGCGGCCGCGAACGCTCGATTCTCGCCCGCTCGGAAGGACACGCCTTCGTCGCCATCGAAGTGCTGGAGCCACAACGCCTCGGCCGCCAGATCCTGGTCCACGAGTTTGACGGTGTGCCGGCCCCGCCCAGGACGCGTAGAGGCCTTGGGTCCCGGTCATCTTCGCGGGTCGTCACGCTGGCCCCTGAGGCACGGGTGGTTGATTGGCCATGTGGATCCGACTTCTGGGCCCCGCGAGCGTCGATGTGGGCACCCAAACCCCCGCACGCCTTCCGCGCAAGGGAACGGCCCTCCTCGCCCTGCTTTCCTCCCAGCCCACCGGTCGCATCGCCCGCAGCGCCGCGGTGGCCCTGCTGTGGGAGGGTACGGGCGACGCCGCCGGGCGCCACAGTCTGGCCGTGACCCTGAGCCGGCTGCGCGCGGCCCTGCCCCAGTGGCCGATTGGCGCCTCGGCGGACGAGCTTTGCTGGCAGCCCGCCCAGGACATCCGGGTGGACACGGTCGCCTTCGCCAGGCACGTGGACGCGGCCCGCGCGGCGTCCGGGCCCGAGGCCCGGGCCCAGTCGCTCGAGCTCGCGGCCGCCCAGTGGCGGGGACCGTTCCTGGAGGGGTTCACGCTTTCCGGCTGCGACGCGTTCGAGTCGTGGCTCGCCCAGCAGCGTACGGCGTGGGAGACGCGCTTCCTCGACGTTCTCGAGGACCTGTGCGCCGCGCAGGCCGCCGTGGGGGCGTGGTCCGCGCTGGCCGTGAGCGCCCGCAAGGCCCTATCCGTGGACGCCTTTCAGGAGCGGTTCCACCGCTATCTCATGCAGGCGCTTTCCGCCTCGGGGGACCGAGCGTCCGCCCTCACCCAGTACGCGACCTGCCGGGAACTGCTCCGGCGCGAGCTGGGCGTGCATCCCTCGGTCGAGACGGAGGAACTGCGGGCCCGCATCGCCGGCCGGGGGCGCGCCGGAGAGGGCCGGTCCGCCGTGCAGCCGACCGTGCGGCCCCTGCCCAGGGCGCTGGCCGAGGCGCCGCTGGTGGAGCGCGGACCGGAACTCGCGCGCGTGACCCGGATCCTGGGTGCCGCCGCGACCGGCGAGGCGCAGGTGGTGCTCCTCGCGGGCGAGGCCGGGATCGGCAAGAGCCGGCTGCTGGGCGAGGCGGTCGCCGCCGCGGGCACGCGCTACGACACCATGCTGTGGGTGCGCTGCCGCGAGAGCCTGCGCGAGTTGCCCTTCGCCGTGCTCGCGGAAGCCCTGGAACCGCTGATCGCGACGCTGAGCGCCCCCGGAGCCCTGCCCGACGTCTGGCTTTCGGAACTGGCCCGGATCCTCCCGGACATCCTCCACGAGCGCCCCGACGTGCCTGCGCCCGGGCCCCTGCCTCCCCTCGTGGAGCGGATGCGCCTGCTGCAGGCGATGCGACGGGCGCTCAATGCCGTCCCGGCACCGGTGCTGGTCGCCATGGAGGACATCCAGTTCGGGGACGAGGACTCGCTGCGGATGCTCCTCGAACCGGCGGCCGCTCCCGGCCAGCGAGGCCTCGCCGTGGTGGCGACCACGCGCGGCGACGCCGACGCGCCGAGCCTGGGGCGGCTGTTCGCCTCGCTGCGTCGCTCGGGTCGTCTCTCCCGCGTAGACCTGTCGCCCCTCTCCCTCGCCGGCGTCGGCCAGCTGGCCCAGCACATCGTGGGGGCACGGGACGAGCGCGCCCTGGAGGAACTCTACCGGGAAACGGGCGGAAATCCCCTGCTGGCGACCGAGCTCCTGTCCGCCCTGGCCCAGGGCCTGCCCCCGACGGGCGCGCCGTCACAGGTGGAACGCGCCCTGGCGGACCGCCTGGGCCACCTGCCGGCGACCGGTCGCCGGCTGGCGGGGGCGCTGGCCGTCTTCGACGGCGGCGTGGACCTCGAGGCGGCGCGCCAGGTCGCCGGACTGAGCGAGGCGGAGGCGGTGGACGCGTTCGAGGACCTTGAGCGCATCGGCCTGGTGGTGGAGCGCAGCGACCCGTGGGGCCGCCCCATGGTGCACTTCCGCCACGACGTCCTAAGGCGCTGGGTCCTCGCCGCGCAGAGCGATACCCGCCGCGCGATGCTGCACCGGGCGGCGTTCCGGGTGCTGGCGCGGGACCTGGCGACGGGGCGGACGGGCGGTCTTCCCTCGGGCGTGCCCGCCCGCCAGGCGTCCTGGCCCGACATGGGCGCAGCCGCCCTGCACGCGGCGGCGGGCGGGGTCCGAGAGGAGGCGCTGGACTGGCTGCTCAGGGCCGCCACGGCCGCCCGCGGCGCGGCGTTTCTCGGCGGGGCGGTCTCCCTGCTCGAGCAGGCGCTCACGCTGAGCGACGAGCTGGCGCCGACCCCCGGGGTCCTCGCCAGGAGGGCGGCCATCCGGCTGGAGCTCGCCACCGCCGCGCTCTACGTGCGGCCCGCCGAGGCCCACGTGTTCCTGAACGACGCCCGCCACGAGGCCAGGGCCATTCGCGACGCCCGCATCGAGGCGGGCGTCGCGGCCACCTGTGCCCGGCTCGACTTCTACGAGGGACGCTACCGCGAGGCCGCCCACCGCGGTGCCCGGGTCGTCGCCGCCGCCCAGACGCTGGCGGACGAACGGCTTCGGGCGGCGGGCCTCCTCGCCCAGGGCCTGGGCGAGGCCATGCAGGGCAACTTCCAGCTGGCCCTGCCCGTGCTGGCCGAGGCCGGCTCGCTCCACGAGGCGGCGCGGAACGTGCTGGACGCCACCGTGGCCATGGTGACCATCGGCATCGTGCAGGTGGCCCGCGGCAACTTCCACTTCGCCTCCACGCTGTACGACTGGCTGGAGGAGCGCCGGGCGGGGGAGGAGCTGCACCTCGCGTACGTGCACGCCTTTCGGGCCATCGCCGCGGGGATCCGCGGGGCGTGGCCCCAGGCCCGCTCCAGCGGCCGCAAGGCCCGGCTGCTCTCGCGCCGGACCGGCTTCCCGTACCTGAGCTATCTGGCCGCCGTGCCGTACGGACTGGCCCTGGTGCGCACGGGCGACGTGCAGCGCGGGCTGCGGGTGCAGGAGCACGCCCTCGCCCTGGCCAGGCAGGCCGGCACCCGCATCTTCGTGCCCCACGCCCGGGGCATGCTGGCGCTGGCGAGGCTCAGCGCCGGCGACGCCCGCGCTGGACGCCTCGCCGCCGAGGAGGCCCTGGCCGAGGCCCGACGGGACAACGTCCGCTACGACATCGCGCTGTGCGGTCGCGCCCTGGGGCTGTGCACCGCCGTCACCGGCGAGCGCGATCGCGCCGTGCGCCTGATCGAGGCGGCGCTGGCGGAAGCCGAGGCCATCGGCGCGCTGCCGGAGCTGGCGCGCTGCCACGCGGTCCTCTCCCACCTCGCCCCCACGCCCGCCGCGCGCAGCCACCACGCGAGCCACGCGGTGCGGCTCCTGCACCGTACGGGGCTGCGCTGGGCGGACGCCCACGCGGCGCTGCCTCCCGGGCGGTGGAAGGCGCAGCCCGCGGGGGACGGCCCTTTGCAACCGGCGGACCGCACAGGCTAACAAGGTTCATCGCGCGTTTCGCGGCCGACGTCGACGACGTCGGCCGCTGTGCTGTCGATGGCACGTGTGACGCCGAAGAGATGCGCCTGTGCCGCCGCGGAGACGCCGGAGCGGTATGAATAGAAGGAGCAGGCTGGAACCGGCCTGTCCCCACTGAGGTCGCGGTGACACCCCGCGCCGGCGGTTCACGCCCCGGCGCGCAAGGTGACGCAGTCCTGGAGCAGCCGGGTGCGAGCGGCCCGGGAGGAAGACCGATCCTCCCGCTCGCGACCGCCGACACCCCGCCGCAGGGGCGAGCATCGACCCGGATCCCTCTCGAAGGCGCCGCGACCGCGGCGGCACCTCTACCTTAACAAGGAGGAAGGCCATTGGGCGATCATGTCAGGATTCGCGGGCGCCGAGGCGGGTGGCGGCCGCTCGGCGTCGTGTCGGCACTGCTGGGCCTCGTGTCGATGGCGCTGTCCGCACCGCCGCCCGCCGCCGCCGGCACCACGGGGCAGCTTGTCGCCACGGCGACCACGTACATCTCGGGCGTCAAGGGCGTGACGTGGACGCTGGAGCAAGCCCCCGTCGCCGTTCACGTCCACGGCGCCGCGAGCCTCTGCGGCGCCGCGTATCCCGTGACGGCACCCGTCGGTACCACCCTGCGGTACGAAGAGCTCAAGGCCTTCGCCGCGTGTATCCAGAAATACGGCGACGCCGGGGTCTTCGTGTTCGAGTCCGTGACCGACAGCGCGATCTCGCAGTTTCCCGCCGATCCGGCCGACTACGTCCTGACCCTGCAGGTGAGCGGACAGACGCAGACGCTCACCGGCTCGAAGCGCTTTTCCCTGGCCGGGGTCACCTACGTCGCCTTCGGCGGCCTCACCTCCGCCGACCAGACGGACTTCCCGGACACCGGCACGCTGGCGATCAGCGGGATGACCAACCCGCTCAGCAACGCGTTCAGCTCGACTCCCCTCGCGGACACGGTGACCGTGACCTCGCCGGGACTTCCCGTCGCGACGGGCGTCCTCAGGTTCGGCGAACCGGACCAGGGGGTGGCCCTGACCGTGCCCGACGTGGCGGCGGCGCCGTCGACGTCGGCGGCGCAGGCCGTGGGGACGACCTGGAACGTCTCCTTTCTCGCTCCCGGGAACATCGCGGGCACCTCCAGCCAGATCATCCTGTCCGACGAGGCGGGTGCCGCCTTCCCCGGGCAAGCCGCCGACTACACCATCCAGGACGGCTCGCTCGCCATCGCACCCACGTCCGTGTATCAGGCCGACCCCTCGAGCGCCTATCTGAACCTGCCGGGCGACGCCCTGCTCCCGGGAGGGCAGGTGGTGCACGTCACCATCCGCGACGTGACCAACCCCGCGGCCACCTCCCACGGGGACGCGGTCACGGTGTCCGTCGTTCCCAGCCAGACCTACTCCGCGCTCACGTTCACCGGCACCTCCCCGACCTTCTACTTCGGCTCCGCGGCCCCGCCGTCGACGGCCGCGCCGCAGCTGGCGATCAGCAAGTTCCAGCCGCAGGCCCCGTTCGTGCCGCCGGGGCTCGCCATCGGCACGAAGCCGGCCGCGTCGATCACCGCGACCGGGACTTCCGGGAGCCAGCCCTACACCCAGGGGTTCATCGTTCCCCAGTCCACCAAGGACGCCCAGGGGAACCCCCTGGACTACGAGCAGCTCGGGGCGCCGACGGAGGCGACCACCTCGCCCATGACCCAGGTGCCCGTCAGCTGCTCCGCCGCCTCGGGGGCCGCCAGCGGCGCGATCTGCCGCTTCATGGTGCTGACGCAGCCGATCGCGTACAACCAGAGCTTCGTGAGCGCGTGCCAGAACACCGCCGTGAGCGCGGGCAGCGGGACGAACCCCGGCCAGGGGGTCACATTCGACGGCGGCACCCAGTGCGGGACCCTGGTGCAGGCGACGAACCTTTCGGTGACGAGCGGTCAGACCGCCGACGGTTCCATCACGTTCCCCACGCCCATGGCGTCGTGGGTCGTCGTCCTCGAGCGCAGCGTGCAGACCCAGGGCACGCTCTACCCCATCGACACCGGCGAGCGATTCTTCGAGTTCCGCGCGCCCACCGCCCTCGTCCAGCTCGGGGTGCTGCCGTACAAGATCCTCTACCAGCCCCCGGGCGACCAGAGCTCCTCGTCCTTCTCGCTCACCCAGACGCAGACCAGCGAGACCGACTTCACCGTGGGCCACTCCCAGTCCAACACCGCCGCGACCTCCACCCAGCTCTCCACCTCCGTGCAGGCGAGCTTCGGGGACGTTCCGGGGCTGGGATGCATCGTCTGCGTGACCGATACCACGACCTGGGACCAGACCACGAGCAGCACGACCTCGCAGGAGGCGACTGTGGGCCACGCCCTGGCACTGGAGAGCGGCTTCGGGCAGTCGTGGAAGAGCTACGAGAACTACTCGGGGGGGGGCCTGCTCCAGCTGGACACGCCCGGGACGCAGCCGTGGATGTTCGACCAGTTCGTGCTCCTCGTGCACCCGCAGTTTGCGGTGTGGAACAACAGCTGGTGTGACAGCGCCGGCAACTGCCAGAATCCCGGCACCCAGTACACCATGATCGGGGCGCAGTCGACCCAGTTCGACGTGCCCGCCTTCACCCTGCTGCACTGCACCCACGGCTATCCGCTGCCCGTCCCGGGCAACTACGGCGGTGCGCGCGTCGTCCTGTCACCATCGGAATGCCAGAACCTGCTCGACATGGACCCGTTCGCGGCGGCGCGCTCGCAGGGGGTCGACCCCTCGACGACCCTGGGCGGCCTCGCGACGCCGATCCAGACCGTCTCCCAGGGCCAGCCGGGCATCGGGACCAACGGCCACTACATCGTCACCTTGACCAAGTCCCAATCCCAGACGAACACGACCACCCAGACCTCCACCTTCGAGTCCTCCGTGGAGAGCGTGCTCACCAGCAGCGTCGAGGCGTCGGTGAACATCCCCTTCGAGGACGATCTCGGGGGCGCGGGCACGTCCGTCAGCTACAGCTCGTCCGTGCTGAGCGGCAGCACCCTGGGCGTGAGCTACGAGTCCTCCCACACCGCCGCTTCCACGGTGGAGACGGCGACGCAGGCCGACCTCGACGACGTGAACAACCCCATCTCGACCTCCATCTGGCTCGACTCCCGCTGGGACACCCTGATGTTCCAGGTCAAGGCGCCCGAGATCTCGGCGGTGACGCCGAGCGCCGTCTCCAGTGACGGCGGAGCGGACATCACCATCACCGGCAGCGGGTTCTGGAGCGGCCCGGTGGCCGCGGAGCTGTGCCCCGCCGGCGGAGGGGCGTGCACCGACCTCGGCAACGTCTCGGCGGTGACCGACACCGCGATCACCGCCACGGTGCCGGCGCTCTCGCCCGGAACATACAAGGTCGTGGTGAAGGACACCGGCGGCGCCGACGTGTGCACGGGCAGCTGCCAGCTCACCGTCGCGCAGCTGGCCTCCTCCAGCGGCCCGACGGTGACCGGGCTCAGCCCGTCGTCGGGCCCCACCGGAGGAGGAGAACTGGTGACCGTCACCGGGTCGGGCTTCACCGGCGTCAGCCAGGTCTGGTTCGGGGCGCCCGATCCCGCGGACAACCCCGCCCTGTACGCGCAGGCGCTCGCCGGCGCGGCTAACTCCCTTCCGCCCTTCGCCCCCGCCACGAGTTTCCGGGTGGTCAACGACCACGAGATCCTGGCGTGCGCGCCGCCGGTCTCCAGTCCCGAGACCGTCTACGTGAGCGTCTACGCCCAGAGCGGCTGGAGCGCGGTCTCGCCGGTCACCGTATTCAACGACGTCACCGGGTCGGCGGCGGGCAACTGCCGTCCCGAAGTGGCCTCGCCTCCCACGGGACCGCCCACGGTCACCGGGGTCTCCCCCGCGTCGGGGCCCATCACCGGCGGGGTGCAGGTGACCATCACCGGCTCCAACTTCCAGGACGCCCAGACGCCGATCCCGTGCTCCGCGGCCTGCCCCGCGGGCCAGAAGCTGTACCTGCTCACCCCGCCCCCCGTCGAGTTCTGCGCGCTGTCGGGCGGCCCGTGCGCCACGGCGAAGGACGTCACGGTGGTCGATCCCACGACCATCGAGGCGGTGGCGCCCTCCGGCCTGGGCGTGCTGGGCGACGCGGCGGGAACCGTGAACGTTCAGGTGGGATACTCGGGCGGCTTCAGCGCCACCTCGAGCCAGGACCAGTTCCTCTATCGGACGGGCCATGGCAGCGGCGGTCTCGGGGCCGTCAGCGTCGGCGCGCAGCCGCCCGACGTGGCCGTGGGCACCGGATCGGCCCGTGTGAGCGCGGTGGTCCAGGACTCCGACGGCGAGCCCGCGGCGGGCGTGCCCGTGGTGCTGACGACCTCCTTCGGTTCGTTCACGGTGACGGGCTCCACGTACACCGACCTGACCACGGCCGGCGACGGCAGCGTGGCGGCCACGCTCACGGCGCCGTCGCCGGGGACCGCGACCGTGACCGCGTCGGTGTACAGCGACGGCGCCGTCGGGCTCACCGGCGTGACCCAGGTGGCCTTTGAACCGGTGCCCGTGATCGACGCCATCTCCACGACGGCCGGGCCCGCCGCGGGGGGCACCCAGGTCACCCTCACGGGCAGCGGCTTCGCCGGCGCCGTCCAAGTCCTCTTCGGAGCGACGCCGGGCCAGGACCTCAAGGTCGTCGACGATCACACCCTGACCGTGACGACCCCGCCCGGGACGGGAACCGTGAGCGTGGCGGTGCTCAACGCGGCTGTGGAGGCGGTCGGCGGCGCCGGCATCCAGTTCCAGTACGCGCCCGCCACCGGCGCGTCCTCCGTGCCGGTCACCTCGGCGGCCACCTCCCTGCGCCGCATCCTCGACCCCGGCTGGAACACCGTGTCGCTGCCCTTCGTGCCCGCCAGCACCGACCTGGCCGCCGCGCTCTCGGACGCGGGCGCGTCCCTCCTCGCGGCGTACGCGTACCAGGGCGGCCAGTGGATCCAGGTGACGAGCCAGAACGAGGCGCAGCTCCTCTCCGAGCCCATGCAGGGCTTCGAGCTGGATCTCGCGGGTCCGGGCACGGTGAACCTTTCCTTCTCCGCCACCTCCAGGCTCAATCCGCCCCCGAACCTCGCGCTCTCCCCCGGCTGGAACCTGGTGGGTCCCTCGTCGCTCTCGGGCCAGCAGACGTACGCGCGCTTTCTCGCCGGTACGAACGGCCTCATCGCCCGCCTCGTGGATCCCAACGGCACCCTGAAGGTGTCGGCCAGCCCGCTGTCGGACACCACGGACACGGTCGCCGACGGCTACGCGTACTGGGTCTACGCCACCGGCGGCGGCGCCTCCCTGATCGGGGACATCCCCACCGGGGGCACGTCGGGTGACAGCCGATGACCCGAAGCGCGCGCGCGGTCGCCGCGGTGCGCAGCCCCCTGGCCTGGTTCGGCGCGCTGGCGATCGTCATCGCCAGCGCCCTGCCGGCGGCCGCGGCGTCCTCGCCCGTCCTGCCCATGGCGCTGTGGGGCGAGGTGACCACGACCCACGACCTGCCCGTCACCCAAGGGGACGTGACCGCCGTGCTCGGCGGTCAGCCCGCGGGAGAGCTGGCCATCTCCGCCTCGGGCGCGTACGGCGGCCCCGGCGGGCTCGACCCCAAGCTGTCCGTCCAGGGTGACGGCGCGGTCGCGGGAGCGCCCATCACGCTGGAGGTGAACGCTCTCGCGGCGACGGCCACCGTCGTCGGCGGGAGCGGCTGCAGCCTGAGCCCGGGGGCCGCGCTCACGTTCGCCCCCGGCAGCGTCTGCCAGGTGAACCTCACCGTGGCGGCCGCCTCCCCCCTGGCCGTGGCCACCCGGATCCTCCCCGGCGCCACGGTGGGCGCGGCGTACTCGGCGGCGCTTTCCGCCAACGGCGGCAGCACGCCCTACACCTGGTCGGTGATCGCCGGCAGCCTCCCGGCGGGATTGACCCTCGATCCCGCCACGGGGACGATCCAGGGGACGCCGACCGCCGCCGGGAGCGCGAGCTTCACGGTCCAGGTCGCCGACAGCTCCGCTCCGACCCAGGTGGCCACCGCCGGCCTCGCCATCACCGTGGCGCCGTCGCCCACCGTTCCCGATCGGGAACAGGTGAGCGTCTCCCCGGCGACGGTGACCGCCAACGGCGTGGCCGCCGCCACGGTCACGGCCACGGTCTACGGCGCCACCGGCGAGGCGCTCCCTGGGGTGCCCGTGACCTTCACGACCACCCTGGGACAGCTGTCGACGACCGGCGCCGTCCCCACCGACTCCGAGGGGGTGGCCGCCGACCGCCTCGGCTCCGCCACCGCGGGCACGGCCACGGTGACGGCCAAGGTGGCCGGCATCGCGGCCGGGAACACCGCTCAGGTGACGTTCGTGGCGCCCCAGGTCCCCGCCTCGCCCCTCACGCCGCCCGCCTCCACCACCGGCCCGGACATCCTGATCCCGCTTTCCGTCGGCTTCGGCTCGGCGCCCTCAGGGTCCGTCGGCACCGGCACCGTCGGCCCCCGGGGGGGCACGATCGCGCTGCTGGGCGGCCAGGTCCAGCTCGAGGTCCCCCGGGGCGCGTTCTCGGCGGACGTAAAGGTGTCGGTGCGGCAGGAGCAACCAGGGCGGGTGCCCGAGCCGCCCTCGGGCTTTGCGGCCCTGACCGGCCTTGTGATCACCACCTCGGGCGGTGCCGAGCCCCACGAGCCCGTCCGCCTGGTCCTGCACTTCGACGCGAAGGCGCTCTCCGGACTCAGTCCGGGCCGGCTGGGGGTCTACTTCTACGATCCCAAGACCCGCGCGTGGACGTGGGTCGGCGGCGTCGTCGACCCCGACCGCGCCACGGTCACGGTGACGCTGGCGCACCTGAGCACGTACGCGCTCCTGATCAATCGGGAGCGGTTCTCGGACCTGGTGAAGACGCCATGGGCCCGCACCGCCGTGGACGAACTCCTGGGGGCTCGAATCGTCGACGGCGTGGCCGCCGGCCGGTTCGCTCCCGACCGGAGCGTCACCCGGGCCCAGTTCACCAAGATGCTGGCGCTCGCCGACGGTCTCGCGCCACTTTCCAAGGGACGCCTCCCGTTCGTCGACGTGGCCCCATCGGCGTGGTACGCGCCTTACGTCCGCGCGGCCTACGAGGCCGGGATCGTCGGCGGTGTGAGCGCCACCCGCTTCGACCCCGAGGCGCCGATCACCCGGCTGGAGATGGCCGTCATGCTGTCGCGGCTGCCGGCGCTCGCGCGGACGCCGGCGGCTCGCCTCGCCGTCTTCCGCGACGGGGGCAAGGTGCCCCGCTGGGCCGCGGTCGGCGTGGGAAAGGCCCTGAGCGCGGGGCTCGTCCACGGGTTCCCCGACGGGGACTTCCTCCCCCAGGGCACCACCACCCGGGCGCAGGCCGCCGTGGTGATCGCTCGCTACCTGCGCCTGATCGGCAAGGTGTAGCCCGCCGCGCGGGTGGCCGCGCCGGGCGCGGCCACCGTGATCGGCCTGGCGCTTCTGGCCGCGGGGGAACTGGTGGCGGCGGGCCCATCTGTCCACAGCGGCTCGTCACCATCACCGCCGCGACCCTGAGCGCCGTGCACCTCTTGGGCACCGTCACCCAGGGATTCGCGAGCGTCTTTCTCCCGGCGGTGTTCATGGCGTCGAGCGCGCGTGGCGGCGGGTCCCGCCCGTTTCGCTGGGCCCGCCGTGCGGGGAGTCCTGGAGCCTGCCGCCTTCGGCATCACCATCGCCGCGGCACGGCGCTTGGCGTCGGCGCGCCGCTATGGTTCCTCGGATACCCGGTCGTGTGGGAGATCTGGTCCGGGGTGGGACGGCTGGTGCACCGCCGGCGGCCCGCGTGACGATCGCGCCCGCAGCCCCTCGCCTCGGACCGGCCGGCGAGCCTGGGGCGCCCTGAGCCTCGGGCACCGGGCTCGACGGACCCCGGCGTCATCGGGTCGAAGAGCCGAACCCTTGACACCCGGCCCCGCGGCACGCGAGGGCCGCCGCGCCGAGTCCGCGGACCCGAAGTCCCCGTGCCCGGTAAGGCGGAGTGCGGCCTGGCCCCACGGTCCTCCCGGCGAGCACGCCCCTTTGGCCGCAGGCGCCCACATCACGGGCCGCCCGACGCCTCCCAGCTGTGCGCCACCGGCTCGGCCGGTGCAGGCGGCGACGCCGCCGTGCCGAAGACCCGGCGGCAGGAGGTGATGACCGATGACGCTTTTCCTGGGCGCCCTGAGCGGTCTGCTGGCGGTGGCGCTGGGCGCCTTCGGCGCCCACGCCTTGGCCGGCCGGCTGGGGGCCGACCGGATGGGGTGGTTTCAGACCGGCGTGCAGTACCAGATGACGCACAGCCTGGCGGCGCTCGTCGCCGGAGGCCTCGTCGAGGCCCGACTCGCCTCCCCCGTCGCCCTGTGGGGCGGGGGAGCCTTCCTCGGGGGCATCGTCCTCTTCTCCGGGAGCCTTTACGCCCTGGCCCTCACCGGGCGCAGGTCCCTCGGAGCGGTCACCCCCGTGGGAGGCGTCTTCTTCCTGGCCGGCTGGGCCCTGCTCGCCCTGGGCCTCCTCGGGGCGCCCAGGTAGCCCGCGGCCGGTCCTCCAGGGGCACGCGCTGCCAGCACGCGCGCCTGCGTCCGGTGGCGGGGGCCGTCAGAACAGGTCCGAGCGGAGCGGCCCCTCTCGGACCAGCGCCTCGAGCAACCGCGTGTCCCCCCCGAGTTCCACGAGCGCCGCCCTCGCCTCGTCGATCGCCGCTCGTCCCGCCGCGACGGCGCCCTCGCGCCCGAGCACGGCCGGGTAGGTCTGCTTGCCCCGGGCGTGGTCTCCACCGGCCTCCTTGCCCGCGCCGCCGGTCAAGTCCAGGAGGTCGTCGAGGATCTGGAAGGCGAGCCCGTAGGCGCGGCCGAAGCGACGCAGCGCGGCTCGCTGCCTCGCCTCGGCCCCCACCAGCACCGCCCCCATCTCGAGCGCTGCCTCGATGAGCGCGGATGTCTTGCGGGCGTGGATCCACTCCACTCGCTCCAGAGAAGGCGGCTGGCCCTCCGCCATGAGGTCCTCCGCCTGCCCGCCCACGAGGGCCGTCGACCCCGTGGCCGCCGCCAGGATCGCGAGCGCCAGCCGGCACCGCTCGGGCACGACCGCGACCTGGGCAAGCGACCCGAACCCCAGGGGCAGGAGGGCGTCGCCGGCCAATAGCGCCGTGGCCTCGTCGAACGCACGGTGCAGCGAGGGCCGGCCCCGCCGCAGATCGTCGTCGTCCAGCGCGGGCAGGTCGTCGTGCACCAGCGAATACGCGTGGATGCACTCGACGCCGGCGGCGGCGGGAACGAGGGGCTCCCACGCGCCGCCGACCGCGTGGGCGGCGGCGAGCATCAGGAGCGGGCGCAGCCGCTTGCCGCCGCCCTCGAGCACGGCGTAGCGCATGGCGGCGTGCAGGCGTCGAGGCCGCTCGTGCGCGGGGGGCAGCAGCGCGTCGAGTCCCGCCTCCACGGCCCGGCGCAGGTCCGCAAGCTCCATCAGCCGCGGGCCGGCGGCTCGAACGGCTCGGTGCGCAAGGACTCCCCTTCGCCCATCAGCGCCTCGATCTTGCCCTCCGCCTCGTCCAGAAGGGCCTGGCACCGCTTGACGAGCGCCATGCCCTCCTCGAAACGCTCCAGCGCGCCCGCCAGGGGCAGCTCTCCGCCCTCGAGCTCCTGCACCAGCGCCTCAAGCCGCGCGATGGCTTCCTCGTACGTCACGGCTCATCCCCCTCCACGCGTGCGCGGACCCGTCCGTCCACAAACCGCAGCTCCAGGCGTTCCAGGCGTCTGGCCTGCGCGGCGCGTCCCACCGCGCGGCCGTGGGTGTCCTCCACGATGGCGTAGCCCCGGGCGAGCACCCGGTCCGGGTCCAGGGCCTCGAGGCGGCGCGCCAGGGACGACGCGCGCCAGTCCTCGCGCTCCTTCTCCCGGAGCACGGCGGCGACGAGCCGCTCCCACAGGCGGTCCAGCCGCTCGCGCCGCGGCGCCACGAGCCGCCGGGGGTGCGCCAGCGCGCCCCGGGTCACAAGGCGCCAGAGCTCCTCTCTCGCCCGGCGGCGGCGCACGAGCAGCGAGCGCCGGAGCCTGACGTCGAGCTCGTGGACCCGGTTGTGAAGCTGCTCGCGCTCGGGGACGGCCAGCTCCGCGGCCGCGGACGGCGTCGGAGCCCTATGGTCCGCCGCGAAGTCCGTGAGGGTCACGTCGCTCTCATGGCCCACCGCCGCGATGACCGGATGCGGGCAATGGGCGACCGCGCGGACCACGGCCTCGTCGTTGAAGGCGTCCAGGTCCTCGCTGGCCCCGCCGCCCCGGCCCAGGATGATCACGTCCACGTCCGCCCGCTGGCCCATGAGGTCGAGCGCCTCGACGATGCCCCTGGGCGCGCCGGCCCCCTGCACCAGGACGCCGCGGACGAGCACCGAGATCCCTGGGTAGCGGCGGCGCAGCACCTTGAGGATGTCGTGGATCGCGGCGCCGGTGGGCGAGGTGATGACTCCCACCCGCCGGGGCAGGCGGGGCAGGGGGCGCTTTCGCCGCTCGTCGAAGAGGCCCTCCGCCTTGAGCCGCTCGCGCAGGGCCTCAAGCTCGAGGAGCTTGGCTCCCACGCCCGCCGGCTCCATGCGCTCCACGTACAGCTCGAGCTGGCCGCCCTGCTCGTAGAGGCTCACATACCCCGTGCACAGCACCTTCTGACCGCTGGCGGGAAGGATCCGCAGGGTGGCTGCCCGGGCCCGGAACATCACCGCCCGGATCGTCGCGACGGAGTCGGTCAGGGAGAAGTACAGGTGCCCCGAGGTGTGACGGTGGAAGTTCACGATCTCGCCCTCCACCGTCACCGAGGAGAGCACGGGGTCGGACTCCAGGGAAGCCTTCAGGTAGCGGGTCAGGCCCGACACCGTCAGGACCGAAGATGCCACAGGGCCGCCTCCCACACGTGCTCCATGAGGATCGCGGTGGTCACCGGACCCACCCCGCCGGGCACCGGCGTGAGCGCCCCGGCCACCGCGCCGACCCCGGGGGCCACGTCGCCCACGAGGTTTCCCGCCGCGTCCACGTTGGTGCCGATGTCCACCACCGTCGCCCCCGGTCGCACCATGTCCGGCACGATGAGCCCGGGCCGGCCCGCAGCCACCAGGAGCAGCTCGGCCCGTCGGGTCTCCGCGCCCAGGTCCCGCGTCCGCGAGTGGCACACGGTCACCGTGGCGTCGCGGTCGAGGAGCATGCGCGCCAGCGGCCGGCCCACCACGGCCGAGCGCCCCACCACCACCGCCCGGCTGCCGGCGAGCTCCACGCCGTGGGCCTCAAGCAGCCGGATCGCCGCCGCGGGGGTCGAGGGCTGAAGGCACCTTCGGGCCGCTGCCCCGAGCCCCGCGTTCAAAGGGTGCACGCCGTCCACGTCCTTGTCGGGGTTCACGGCGAGCGCGAACGCGCCCTCGTCCCAGCCCCGGGGCAGCGGCGCGATGACGACCATGGCGTCCACCGCCGGGTCCTGGCCGGCGTCGCGCACCGCCTCCAGGGCCGAGGCGGCGTCGTCCGGAGGAAGCCGGCGGACCTCGACCTCGACGCCCACCCGGGCGGCGGCGCGCAGGGCCTGGCGGTACGCGGCGCCGGCGTCATCGCCCCCGGCCTCGAGCACCATGAGCCGGGGCGCGCGGCCGGATCGCGCCTGAAGCTCCGCCACGCCCCCGCGCACGTTCTCGAGGATCTCGGCCGCCAGCGCGCGACCCTCCAGGACCCGGGCGCTCAGGGACGTACCTCCCGCGCGAGGCTGGCGAGGATGCCGTTGACGAACCGTCCCGACTCGGCGGTAGAGTACGTCTTCGCCAGTTCCACCGCCTCGTCGATGACCACCTCGGTGGGGGTCTGGGGGGTGAACATGAGTTCGTACGCCGCCATGCGCAGCACGTTGCGGTCCACGCTGGCCATGCGTCCCAGTTTCCACGCCGGGCTCAGGGCCGCGAGCCGGGCGTCGATCTCCTCGCGGTGCTCGGCCGTTCCCGTGACGACCTCGCGGGTGAACGCGGCCACGTCCTCGGGCTCACCGCGCAGGCGGTCGGCCAGCGCCTCGTCCAGCGAAGCCTGCCCCAGGTCCATGGCAAAGAGGGATTCCAGCGCCAGGATGCGCCCGTGGCGACGTGCCGTCTCGACGACTCCCTTCGGTCAGAGATTGCGGCGCGGCAAGAACCGCTCGATCCACTCCCGCGGGTCGCGGCCGTCGCCCTCGGCGCGCCGGCCCACGTAGAACCCCCCGGCTGTCATCGCGGCCAGAAACAGCGCCGCCCACAGCCCGATCCACAGCACCAGGATCCCCAGCGCCAGCCCCACGGCCGCCCCCACGTAGCGGGCGGGCCGGCGCAGAAACTCCCGGCGCAGGAGCCTTCCCCATCTAGCCAAGCGACTTTCCCTTGGTCTCGATCCCAATGGCATCCACCCGGATCCGGACCCGCTGGACCGAGATGCCCACCACGGTCCGCACCTGGTCCTGGATCGCCTCGCGGAGATCCTGGCTCAGCTGCGGCACCGCCACGTCCGGCGACACGCCGATCCGAAGGCGCACCTCGAGTCCCTCCGCGGTGGGAACCACCTTCACCCCGACCTCCCGCACCCCCGCCTGGGCCCTGGCCACCCGCCGGCACAGGGCCTCCACGGCCGAGGGCGCCACCCGGACCTCCCCGTCCTCCTCGCTGACCACGACCAGCGTGCCGTCGCCCTCGCCGGCGAGGGCGACCACCACGGCCCGGACGCCCACCAGGAAGAACACGGCGGCCACGACGGCCACTTCCCACCGGTCGCGCCCGACGCTCAGCGACAGCCCGGGGATGTGCCACGGGTGCCGACCCGGCTCGAGGGCGCCCGCGCCGAGGACGAAGGACGCCGCCGCCAGACCCAGCCCCCCCACGACACCCAGGAAGCGGTCGACGGACTGCAAGCTACCGGCCCCTGGCCGGCGTGGTCTCGGCGTCCGCGGCCTTGCCCGCGCCCTCGTCAAACGTGACGCCCTGGATGTGGACGTTGACCTCGAGCACCTTGAGACCGGTCATGTTCTCGACCGCCCGCTTCACGCTCTCCTGGACCTTCTGGGCCACATCCGGAATCCGAGTCCCGAAGGCGACGGTGAGGTACACGTCCACGGTGCAGTCGTTGCCGCTCACGGTGACCCGGATGCCCTTCTGGGGGTTCTTGCGACCCAGCATCTCCCCGATGCCGCCCACGAGATTGCCGGACATGGACGCGACCCCGGGCACCTCGTTGGCGGCGATGCCCGCGATGATGGCCACGACATCGTCGGCAATCTTCACCGACTGCCCCGCCTGCGTCGCAATCTCCGACTCGTGCCGCTCCTCATCCGCCATCGTGACACTTCCTTTCGTGCTCTCCCCTTCCAGTATAGCAGAACCCCGAACCTCGCCGCGGCCGGCGCCCCGAGCCGCCGGGGCCGCTCGCGGGGACCGGGCGGTCCGCCGTCACGTGACGCGGGTCGGACCGGGCATCATCGACGCCTCGAGCAGGGAGGTGTGCACCTGCCCCGCCAGAAAGCGCGGGTCCTCGAGGATGCGCTGGTGCAGCGGGATCGTGGTGTGGATGCCCTCGATGCGGAACTCGTCCAGCGCCCGCCGCATGCGCGCGATGGCCTCGGGGCGGTCGCGGCCCCAGCTGAGCAGCTTGGCGACCATGGAGTCGTAAAAGGGCGGGATCACCGAGCCCGCCGCGACCCCGGCGTCCACCCGGATCCCCGGTCCACCGGGGGGACGGTACTCGGTGATGACGCCCGGGGAGGGGGCGAAGTCGCGGGCGGGGTTCTCCGCGTTGATGCGGCACTCGATGGCCCAGCCCCGCAGCTGCACGTCCTCCTGGCCGAAGCTCAGGGGCTCCCCCTGGGCCACCCGGATCTGCTCCTTGACGATGTCCACCCCGGTCACCAGCTCCGTGCACGCGTGCTCCACCTGGATGCGGGTGTTCATCTCGATGAAGTAGAACCGCCCCTCGGCGTCCAGGAGGAACTCCACGGTCCCGGCGCTCACATAGTCCACCGCCCGGGCCACCCGGGCCGCCGCGTCGCTCATCTCCTGCCGCAGCGCCGGGGTGACCCCCACCGCGGGGGCCTCCTCGAGCACCTTCTGCCGCCGGCGCTGCAGGGAGGACTCGCGCTCGCCGAGCGTCACCACGTGGCCGTGCTCGTCGGCGATGACCTGGATCTCCACGTGGCGGGGGTGGACGATGAGGCGCTCCAGGTACAGCTCCGAGGAGCCGAAGGCGGCCTGAGCCTCGCTCGAGGCCCGCTCCAGCGCCGCCTCGAGCTCGTGGGGCCCCTCCACCACCCGGATGCCGCGACCGCCCCCGCCGGCCGAGGCCTTGACCATGAGCGGGTACCCGAGCTCCTGGGCCGCCGCGACGGCCTGCGCCCCGGCCACGGGGTCCGTCCCCGGCACCACGGGCACACCCGCCGCCTGGGCGGTCTGGCGGGCCACCGCCTTGCCGCCCATGCGCCCGATGGCCTCGGGGCGGGGCCCGATGAACTTGACCCCCCACAGCTCGCACACCTGGGCGAAGTCGCGGTTCTCCGCGAGAAACCCGTAGCCCGGGTGCACCGCGTCGGCTCCGCTCTCGCTCACCGCCCGCATCAGGTTGGGGATGCTCAGGTAGCTCTGGCGGGCCGGCGCCGGCCCGACGAGGACCGCCTCGTCCGCCATGGCGACGTGCAGCGACGACCGGTCCGCCTCGGAATAGACGGCCACCGTCCGCAGGCCCAGCTCCCGGCACGCCCGGATGACGCGGACCGCGATCTCCCCCCGGTTGGCGATCAGTACCTTGCGCAACAGCGACCCAAACCTCCCCGGCCCAAGCTTCCCCACGTTTCCGCCCAGGAGCGATGATTTCCTGCCTGGGCCGATTCCACTCAGCCTCGGCGCCGGCCCCAGTCCCGGATCAGGAGATTCTGAGCCGGCTGGCCCGTGGCGTCCTCCACCACCCGGGCGATGCCCTCCACCCGGGTCAGGTTCAGCGGTTCGTCCACGAGCACCTCCACCGTGTTTCCGGCCACCATGACCCCGCTCATGGGCAGTCCCACGCCGGCGAGGGCGGCCTCCGCGCGGTTCTCCAGCACCTCGTCGCGGGTGATCGCCTGGGCGGCGTCGGCGGCCTTGACCCGGATGGTCATGGGCAGCGAGGCGTCCTCGGCCAGCGCGGCGTAGTGGGCCACCTCGCGGCTCTGGGCCCGGTCGCGGCGGATGGACCACGGGACGTACAGGGTGGCCGGCGCCGGCCGCGACAGCTCCGCCGCGGGCGGCCGGACGGCGGGGTGCTCCAGGACCGCCCGGGTATACCGGGGAGCCCCGTGGACCAGGAACCGCACCCCCACCGCCAGCAGCCCGACAAAGACGCCCAGGCGCAAGAGCCGGCTCGCCCGGCTCATCGGGCGCCCTCCAGCACCAGCACCCGGTACGCGGGCAGGCCGAACAGCGTCTCGGTGGCCTGGGTCAGGGCCTCGCGCACCTGGGGAACGCGGGCGCCGCTGGCCACCACCAGCACCCCGGCGATGGGGGGAGCGCTCTGATCGGTCACCAGCGGCTGCCCGCTCTGGCCCGTGACCGCCGTGAGCGTCTCCTGGGTCTGGGTGCTGGCGCTCTGGCCCGATCCCCCGCTCGATCGACTCGTCGTCACGTTATCTGCCACCTCCAGCTTGTCGGTCCGCTCCAGCGTGATGTCGACCGCCACGTGGCCGGCGCCGGCGATGCCCTCGAGGGCCGCCCGGGCGCTGAGGTCCATCTGGGCCTCAAGCGCCAGGACGGGGTCTTGAGCCGCCGTCCGCGTCCGGGCGGGGGTCGCCGCGGCGCCGGCCGGCGGGGTCGACCCGCCGGTGCCTCCCAGGCTCTGGCCCGCGACGAGGAGCACGAGCCCGCCCACGGCCACGATGATCCAGATCCGGGCCCGACCCGGGTCGATCCCCTTGAGAAACGCGCTCTTCACGACCCGCCTCCCCTCTCCCCGGCGACGGTGACCTCGCCGCGGTCCACGCCCAGGTCCTCCGCCACCGCCGCCTGCACCCGGGCCGGCAGATCGTCACCGGCGCCCCGGATGCGCACCACCACCCGGGTGGGAACCCCGTAGTCCGGCGTGGCCACCTGCTCGTCGATGCGGGCCGACACCCGGGCGTCCTCGACGCCCGGAACCGACAGCGCCGCGTCCCGGGCCGAGAGCTCCACGCTGGCGAGCACCGCGGTCCACACCCACTGGCGGTCGCGCCGCAGCAGCCGGCGGCCCGCCAGGCTCGCGTCAGCGGAGCCGCCGGTGGTCAGGGCAGGAAAGCTCATGGTCGCGCCTCGGCCCACAAGGCTCACCAGGGGGCTCACCACCGCGACCATCAGCGCCAGCCCCACCACCAGGCGCACGTACCCGCGCATGGTGGAGAGCGGGACGATCATCTCCACCAGCCATCCCACCAGCGCGATGGCCACGAGCCGGCCCATCCACTGCTCGAGCCCGCTCACGGCAGCGCCATGAGACCGGGATTGCCGGCGGAGAAGAGGATGGTGACGCTGATGAAGAACATGAGACCCGCCGCCCCCAGCGCCACGGCCACCAGCGTCAGCGCGGAGCCCATGCTGCCCAGCGAGTCCGCCACCGTCCCCGCGCCCACCGGGGCCGCCACGGCCCCGGCCAGACGGTAGATGAACGCCAGCGCCAGGATCTTCATGAGCGGCATGAGCACCAGGAAGAGCACCGCCAGCACGCCCACGACGCCCACCGCCTGCTTCAGCAGCAGCGAGGAGCCGAAGACGATCTCCGCCGCGTCGGAGAACATCTTGCCCACCACCGGCACGAAGGTGGCGGCCATGAACTTGGAGGTGCGCAGCGTCAGTCCGTCGGCCACGGGCCCCACGGCGCCGTAGATCGCGGCGAGCCCCAGGAACACCGTCAGCCCGAGCCCCATGGACCACAGGCCCACCTGCCGGAGCAGCGACGCCAGCTGGTCCAGCCGGTATCCGGTGAGCTGGCCCACGATGTCGGCGATCACGGCCAGGAAGATGAGCGGGAGCACGAGGTCCGCCACGGCCCAGGTGATCCCGTTCACCGCCACGACGAGCAGCGGATGCAAGAGCGCCGCGGTGGCGATGGCGCCCGATCCCACGAGCAGCGTCGTCAGCAGCGGCAGCTCCGCCGTCATGAGGCCCGTGAGGTCCGACACCGTGGTGTGGGCGAGGCGGACCGCCACGGCGAAGGACGCGAACGCGAGCCCCAGGAGCGCGATGTACGCCACCGACTGGGCGAGGCGCGCCACGTCCTCGCCCTGGAAGGCGCGACCCAGCTGCATAAGGACCGCGCAGCCGACGGTGAGGACGAGGATCTTGCCCAGGAGCGACATGTCGTCGACGACCTCGCGAAAGAGGTAGTTGAAGAGCCCCTTGAGGATCGACCCGGGGGCGAACCCGCCGCGCCCCAGCGTGGCCAGGGCCTGGCCGAAGCTCAGTCCCGGCAGGTATCCCGCGCTGGCCTGGTTGATCTCCCGCAGGTACGCGTCCACGTGCCCGGTGGGCAGCTCCGCCAAGCGGTGCTCGGCCAGGGTCAGGGGCGTGTCGGGGCTCGCGCCGGCCAGCGCCGGCGCGGCGAGGAGGATGGCGCCCAGGATGATCCCCATCAGCACAAGGCGGGCGATCACACGCCACCTCCCTTCACAGCGCCCCCGGGCGCATGAGTCCGAGCACCAGGCTGAGCAGGGCGTTCACCACGGGGATCGCCAGCACCAGGATGAGGACCTTGCCGCCCAGCTCCAGCTTCTGCGCCAGGGCGCCCTCCCCGGCGTCGCGGGCCACCTGGGCCCCGAACTCCGCCAGGTAGGCGATGCCGATGACCCTCAGCACCACGTCCAGGAACCGCAGCTCGATGTGCGCCTTGAGCGCCACCGTCTCCAGCAGCCGCACCGCGAGGGCGATCTGGGGCAGGAGGATGAGGAAGATGGTGGCGGCGGCCGCGATCCCCAGCTGGATTCCCATCTCCGCCCGGGCCTGGCGGACGACGGCCAGGAGCACCACCATCACCAGCGTCGCTCCCACGAGGCCGGCGATGCCCAGGGTCATAGGTTGAACAAGGTCTTCACCGCGTCGAACAGCCGGCTCAGGAGCTGGACGACCACCAGGAAGACGATCGCCACCCCGGCCAGCGTGGCGAAGAAGCCGTACTCCTCCTTGCCGGCCTTGCTGAGCACCAGGTGGATCACGGCGACCGCGATCCCCACGCCTGCGATCTTGAAGATGAGATCGACGCTGGGCATTCGCGGAGCCCTCCCTCTCAGAGCAGCATCAGCACGATGAGGACGCCCGTGATCCAGCCCAGGGTCCCCAGGAGCCGTTCCCGCTGCGCCTGCTCGCCCCTGGCCACCCGCTCGCTGCCCACCATGCGCTCCTCGGCCAGCTTCAGGTGGCGCAGCTGGTCTTCCTGGTCGGTGGCGCCCAGGTACACCCCCAGGTCCAGGAGGGTCGCCTCGTCCTCGGGGGTGAGGCTGCACCGCGGCGAGGCCTCCGTCACCGCCTGCCGCCAGGCGGCCGCCGCGGAGGATTCCCCCTCGTGAAGGAGCGCCACGGCCCTGCGCGCCACCCCTCCCGGATGGCCTCCGACGGCAAGGGCCATCCGCTCCAGGGCCTGGGTCAGCACCAGGGCGCCGAACCCAAGCTCCGTCGCCAGGATGGAGAGGGCGGTCCGCCAGCGGCCGATCTCCCGGGTGCGGCTGGCGTACCGACCGCCCAAGAGCCGTCCCAGCCTGGCGGTGCCCGCGAGGGTCAGGGCCGCCCCCAGGAGCTTCAGGAAGAGCAAGCTTGCATCCCCAGCTCCTGCACCGCCTCGACGGTGCCGGGCCCCCTGCGCCGCGACAGGGTCACCACCCGCGTGAACGAGCGCCCGTCGAAAAGGGGAGACAGGCTGGGGCGCGCCTTTGCGTCGGCGGCGTCGCGGGCGTGGGCGCTGGCGAGCACCGCCACTCCCGCGTGCACCGCTTCCCGGATCGCGTCCACGTCCGCGTCCCGCCCCAGCTCGTCGGTCACCACGAGGTCGGGCGAGAGGGAGCGGATGGCCATGAGGATCCCCTCGGCCTTGGGACAGCCGTCCAGGAGGTCCGTGCGCGGTCCCAGGTCCCGCTGGGCCACCCCGTCCCGTGCCCCGCCCAGCTCGGAGCGCTCGTCGATCACCACCACCCTGCGCCCGGGGAGGCCGGGGCCGCCGGCGGAGATGAGCCGGGCAAGACCCCGCAGCAGCGTGGTCTTGCCCGCCCGGGGCGGCGACACGACGAGCGTGGAGTGCATCACGCCCCCGGCGGTCAGGGAACGGAGCAGCTCCTGGGCGCCGCCCGTCACTTCCCGCGCGATGCGGATGGCCAGGCACGTCACCGGCCGCAGCGCGTGCACCCGGCCCCGGCGCAGCACCGTGCGGCCCCCCAGGCCCACCCGGTGCCCGCCCTCCAGCGTCAGGTAGCCGAGCCGGAGCTCCTCCCCCGCCCGGTATACCGACCACTCGAGGAGTCGCTCCAGCGTGGCGTGGATCAGCGCGGGCTCGAGCTCGCCGTCGCGGGGCTCGGGGGTCAGCCGCCCCTGGGGGTCGACAAAGCCGCCTCCACCCTCGCCCACCACCTCGACGGGCACCCGGGGCCTCAGGCGGATCTCCTCGGCCGTGCGGCGCACGGCCGCGGGCACCCCGTCGAGGCGTCCCCTGAGCGCCGGCGGCAGCCTGGAGACCACCTCGTCCCACGGCTCGATTCCGCGGGGCCGCACCGACACCAGGCTCACGGCGTGTCCCCTCCCCCGTCAGCCTATGGGCCCGGCGGGGGGGCTATGCCTTGGATCACGGGAGGGGCGCGCCCGGTCCCGGGACGCCGACACCCGCCCCGGGAAGGGCGGGTGTCGGCCGGTCCGGCGTCAGGCCCGGCTGAGGTACTGACCGGACCGGGTGTCGATGACGAGGCGGTCGCCGGGGTTGATGAACAGCGGCACCCGGACCACGTATCCCGTCTCGAGCCGGGCGGGCTTGGTCCCGCCGGCCGCCGTGTCGCCCTTGAGGCCGGGGTCGGTCTCCACCACCTCGAGCTCCACGGAGTTGGGCAGCTCCACGCCGATGACGGCGTCGCCGAAGCGCAGGATATGGATGTTCATGTTCTCCTTGAGGAAGTTGAGCGCATCGCCCAGGGTCTCCCTGGGCAGGGTCACCTGGTCGTACGTCTCGGTGTCCATGAAGCTGTAGCTTCCCTCGGATTGATAGAGGTACTGCATCTCCCGCTTGTCCACCCGGGCCACCGGCAGCTTCTCGCCGGCGTTGAACGTGCGCTCCAGCTGGGCCCCGGTCCGCAGGTTGCGGATCTTGGCGCGAACGAAGGCCGAACCCTTGCCGGGCTTGACATGCTGGAACTCCACCACCTGATAGACGTCCCCGTCCAGCTCGAAGGTGGCGCCGTTGCGAAAGTCATTGGTCGATATCAACTGCGATCCCCCCGCTGGCTCAAGACTCGAGGGCCTCGAGGCGCGCTTGAATGGGAAAGCGGGTCAGCACCTCGGGTCCGTCGGGCCGCACCGCCACGGTGTCCTCGATGCGCACCCCGCCCAGCCCCTCGATGTAGATCCCCGGTTCCACGGTCACCACCATCCCGGGCCTGAGCACGGTCTCCCCCTTCACGGCGACCTGCGGCCCCTCGTGGATCTCAAGCCCCACCCCGTGACCGGTTCCGTGAAGAAACCTCGGGCCGTACCCCGCGGCCGCGATGATGTCGCGAGCCACCCGGTCCACGTCCCGGCCGGTGACGCCCGGCCGGACGGCCGCGACCGCCTCGCGCTGCGCGCGGGCCACGATCTCCCACACCTGCGCCATGGTCGCGTCCACGGGATCGAGGAGGAAGGTGCGGGTCATGTCGGAAGCGTACCCGCCCACCACCGCCCCGATGTCGAAGGTCACGGCGTCGCCCCGCTCCAGCCGGCGCCCCGAGGCGCGCCCGTGTGGCAGCGCCGCCCGTGGGCCCGACGCGACGATGAACGCGAACGCGGCCCGCTCCGCCCCCCGGCGGCGCATGATCCACTCCAGCTCCATGGCCAGGTCGACCTCGCTCGCCCCGGGCCGGATCCGGGGCAGAAGCTCCCGCAGGCTCTCATCCGCGATGCTCGCCGCCCGGCGGATCGCGGCGATCTCATCCTCGGACTTGACAAGGCGCAGGTCCTCGACGACGCCGTTCGTCTGCACCAGCGCCACGCCGCCCAGCGCGGCGGCAAGTCGCCCGGCGAGCGCCACGCTCACCTTGTCCGCCTCGAACCCCAGCCGGGTGACGCCGATCCGCGCGAGGAGGGCGCCCAGGTGCTCCTCGAAGGGCCGGCTCCACTCGAGCACCTGTCCCAGCGCCGGGTCCAGGTCGCGACGGGCGGCCTCGATGTAGCGTCCGTCCACGACGAGGTGCAGGGTTCGCTCCCCCACCAGCGCCCAGCCCTCGCAGTCGGGCACGCCGGTCAGGTAGTGCACGTTCTCCTCGCCCGTCACCAGGAGTCCGTCGATGCCGCGGTCCGCCATCCTTGCCCGGACCGCATCCAGCCGCTCCCTCATCGCCGCCCGGCCCCGGGGTCGACCAGCCTCACCGCCGCCAGGAGGGCCAGCTCATAGGAGTGGGCCCCGAAACCGGCGATGCGGCCCCGCACCACCGGCGCGATGACCGAGGTGCGCCGGAACGGCTCCCTGGCGTCGGGATTGGACAGGTGCACCTCGATCACCGGCAGCCGCACCGCGCTGATGGCGTCGCGCAGGCTCAGCCCGTAGTGGGTCAGCGCCCCGGCGTTGAGGATCACCGCCTGGGCCCGCTGGCGCACCGCGTGCAGCGCGTCCACCAGGTCGCCCTCGTGGTTGGACTGGTGAAACTCCAGTTCCACCCCGAGCCCCCGAGCCGTCTCCTCCAGCGAGCGGCGGATCTCCTCCAGGGTGACGGCGCCGTAGATCTGGGGCTCGCGCTCGCCCAGAAGGTTCAGGTTGGGTCCGTCGATCACCGCGATGCGCACGCCGTGGCCTCCAGTCGACTCATGCTACCACAGGGGGGATGCGGGGGACAACGATGACCCGGACACGGCCTCGGCGGTCTGGCGAACGGCACGCACGGGGGTCTGGGCGGATCCTGCATCAGGGACGAAGCCGCGCGGGCACCGGGGCGCATTTGTGACCCCGGCCCGATCCTGGTATGATCCCGGCGGATGGATCGGGAGGGACACCTGGTGCGCAGACGGTGGTGGGCGCTTGTGGTCGCCACGACCCTGGCCCTGGCCGCCCCGGCGGCGCGGGCGGCCAGCACGATGCTCCTTCAGCACTGGTCGCCGGTGCTCGATCCCGGGCAGAGCGAGCGGGTGGTCATCCGGGGCGGCACTCCGCCCTTTGACGCCTACTGGATCGCCCCCGACGGCCGGCGGATCGAGCTTCCCGTGACCGGGGCGCACACCCGGGTGCTGAGGGTGGGGCGGCCCGCCTCCATCCGGATCATCGGCGGCGCGGAGACGGGGATCCTGGTGGTCGAGGACCGCCGGGGCCAGACGGTCCGGCGGCCGCTGACCATGGAGTCGGCGCTCGCCGCCGACCAGCAGCAGGCGCCCTCCGTCACGCCCTACGCGGCGCTGGTGCCCATGGCGATGGTGACGGCCGCCCTCGCCGCCCTGGTCGTCATCATGCGGCGGGCGCGCCAGGGCCACTGACGAGGGACCCGCGGCGCGGGGAACCACGTCCCCGCCGCGGCCGAGGACAGGCCGCCGTCGTCTTCGCCCGACCCGCGCGTGGGGCAACGCCTCGCCCTCGGTCCGAGCACGTTCAGCGCGGCACGAGCGACGATACGGGCATCGCGAAGACGTTGCCGGTGTTTTCCGGCGTCACCGGCGCGAAGCCCGGGTCCGCCAGCACCAGCGGATCCCCGGTGAACGCGGCCACGTACAGGGTGCCGTCGACGATGGTCATGGGCTCCACGTCGAGCACGCCGCCCAGGTGGCGGCGTGCCACGGTGCGGCCCGTGGCCGCCGCGAGCACGTCCACCCATCCCGCGTTGTCGCCGATGAAGACGCATCCGCCGTCGGTCGAGACGCGGACGGCCGTGATCACGCCGCGGGCCAGGCGCCGGCCGCCGACCACGCGGGGCAGGACGTTGGTCTCGTCGACGAGGCCGTCGCCGCAGGTG
>JAJZYS010000125.1 GCA_021797925.1 Bacillota bacterium | reverse complement strand
GATGAGTTTTTTAGCGAAATTGAACTGATTCGTGGTAGACGGCGAGCCCCGGTCAGGATGCGACGGCGCTCAGCGCGCCGCGGGCCGTGAATGGAGGCGGTGGCAACGGGGCATCCTCAGAGGGGAACCCTGACGCCCCTGTGGGTCCAGTTGACGCTGTCAGAGCGCTGCGTTTATACTGACGAGGATTTGTACCGCTTCGAAAGGATGGTATCGCGTGAAGCGCACCTTCCAGCCCAGTAACCGTCGGCGCAAGCGCGTCCACGGGTTTTTTCAGCGGATGAGGTCGTCCGGCGGCCGGCGGGTGCTCAAGTTGCGTCGACTCAAGGGTCGCAAGCGGCTCTCGGCGTAGCCTTGTGCCGAGGGGAGCGCCTGTCGTCCCGGCGGGCGTTTCAACGGGTGTACCAGCAGGGTCGCTCCTACGCGAACGCGAGAGCGGTCCTTTACGTGCTTGCAAGGCCCGAGGGATGTCCGCGCGCCGGCTACACGGCCGGCCGCCGGCTCGGAGGCGCGGTGGTCCGCAACCGGGCCAAACGGCTGCTTCGCGAGGCTCATCGCCTGACGGCCGAGCGGTGGGACGCTCCGGTGGACATGGTCTGGGTGGCCCGGCGCGGGCTGGTGGGCGCCGGACTCAAGGAGGCGACCTGGGCGGTGGAGGACCTGTTGCGGCGCGCTGGGCTCATCCGCAGGGCGCCATGAAGAGCGTGCTGGTCGGGGCGATCCGGCTGTACCAACGCTATGTCAGCGTGCGGCTGCCGCGCTCGTGCCGGTTCGAGCCCACGTGTTCCGCATACGCCGTGCAGGCGCTGGAGCGCCACGGCCTGGTTGTGGGCCTGTGGCTCGCGGTGCGCCGCATCCTGCGCTGCCACCCCTTCCACGCGGGAGGCTTCGATCCGGTTCCCTGAGGCGACGGAGGAGGCGGTGGATTGTTCGCCTGGTTCGGATATCTCGTCAGCGCCATGGCTGCGGTGCTCACGTTTTTCTACGGGTTCGCGCACAACTACGGGCTGGCGGTGGTTCTGCTGACCATCGCCGTCCGGATCGTGATCATGCCCCTGTACGCCAAGCAGATGCAGTCGATGCGCAAGATGCAGCAGCTGCAGCCCGAGATCAAGAAACTGCAGGAAAAATACAAGGGCGATCCCCAGAAGCTCAATCAGAGTCAGATGCAACTGTACAAGGAATACGGGGTGAATCCGGCGGCCGGATGCCTGCCCACGCTGGTGCAACTGCCATTTCTCTATGCGCTGTATGACGCGTTGCGCACGTACAATTACGGAATCCACTCATCGTTCCTCTGGATGAGCACCCTGCGCTCGCCGGACCATCTGCTGATCCTCCCGATCCTGGCGGGGGTCTCCACGTTCTGGCAGAGCTGGATCACATCCCCGCCCGGCACCGACCGCAGCCAGCAGATGATCATCCTGATCCTGATGCCGGCATTCATCTTTTACATCAGCCTGCGGTTGCCCGCGGGACTCGACCTGTACTGGGTGGTGTCGAACCTCTTCGCCGTCGCCCAGCAATACGTGATGATCGCCCGGGGGCCCATGCAGACGGCCCCCGTGGGACCCAAGCCGTGAACCGCCGGGAGGTGGAGTCGGAAGGCCGCTCGGCCGAGGAGGCCATCGAACGGGCGCTGGTCCGGCTCGATCTTCCCCGGGACCGGGTGGAATGGGAGCAGCTGGAGGCCGGACGCCCGGGATTTCTGGGCCTCGGCAGCCGCCCGTTTCGCGTGCGCGTGTGGGAGAAGCTCCCCGAGGCCACCGAGGTGGCGGCCTCGCTGCTGACCGAGGTCATCCGGCTGGCCGGGTTCACGCTGCAGCGGGTGGAGTGGGCACCCGCGGGCGACGAGGAGCACGTGCTGCTCAAGGCGTACGCGGAGGGGGCCGACGGGCTGGCCGGCCGCCATCGCGACGGCCTGGACGCGCTGCAGGTGCTCCTCAACGCCATGGTCCAGCGCGCGGTGAAGGACGGCACGTGCCAGGCGCTGGGTCAGCGGATCGTGCTGGACCTCAACGGCGCGCGGGCCCGGCGCGACGAGGCGGTGCGCGCGCAGGCCCGCAGCCTCGCGGAGCAGGTCCGGGCCACGGGCCAGGCCGCCGTCCTCAAGACCATGAACGCCCACGAGCGCAAGGTGGTGCACCTGCTCTTCCAGAACGACCCCGAGCTGAGCACCCACAGCGAGGGCGAGGAGCCCAACCGGCACGTGGTGATCGCACCCCGGAGCGAGTGACCCTTGCTGGAGCATCTCGATCGGTTGGTGGCGGCGGCGCGGGCGCTGGGCGTCCCGGTGACGTCGCCGGTGGCGGAGCGGCTCTCGCTGCACTGGGACCTGGTGCGCGAGGCGGGCGAGCGCATGAACCTCACGCGCGTCGCCCCGGAGGACGCGTGGGTGGACCACGTCCTGGACTCGCTGGCCCTGCTGAGCGACCCCCGGTTTCCCGACTCCGGTCAGCTCGTGGACGTGGGCTCGGGGGCGGGCTACCCCGGGCTGGCCCTGGCCATCGCGCGGCCCGGGCTCCGCGTCACCCTGCTGGAGTCGAACGGGCGCCGCGCCCAGTTTCTCGCGGGAGCCGTGGCGCAGCTGGGGCTCGCGACGCAGTGCCGGGTGGTGCAGGCGCGCGCCGAAGAGGTGGCCCGCGGGCGGGGGCGCGAGGCGTTCCCGGTGCTCGTGGCGCGGGCGCTCGCGCCCCTGCCGGTGCTGCTCGAACTCACGCTCCCGATGGTCGCCGTGGGCGGCGTGGCGCTCCTCTGCGGGGGGCCGCGCATGGCGGCGGCGCTGCCCCGCTGCACGTCCGCCGCCCGGCGGCTGGGCGGGGAGCCCGTGTGGGTGCCGGTGGCGCTGCCGGACCGTCATCGGGGCTGGGTCCGGGTCGAGAAGCGGCGGCACACGCCCGGGGTCTTTCCCCGCAACTACGGGGTGATGCGGCGCCAGCCCCTGGCGCCGACGACCGGTGACGAATAAAGAGGATTTTTGTCGAAACCGTCGAATCCACCTCTCACAGGACGAGGTTCCCTCCTGACAGGCCGAGGTGGATCAACGATGGATCGCTCTTCGATCGGTGGCATCGGCATCGCCGTCGGGGCGTTGCTGGTCGCCGTGATTCTCGACGGCAGCAGCCCGGCGGCGCTGATCAACGTGTCGGCCTTCGTGCTGGTGGTGGGTGGCACCATCGGCGCCACCATGGCCTCCTACCGGATGGCCGACTTCAAGAACCTCAAGGACGTCATCCGTGTCGCCTTCCGATCCGGAGAAGAGGACGTGAACGCCCTCATCCGTCTCCTGGTGGGATTCTCGGTGTCGGCGCGCAGGGACGGACTGCTGGCCCTGGACGCCCGGGTCCAGGAGGTGACGGACCCCTTCCTGCGCAGCGGGCTGCAGGCCGTGGTGGACGGGGTCGACCCCGAGTTCGTCCGGCTGCTCATGGAGACCGAGCTGCAGTCCTCCGAGGCCCGCCACCGGCGGGGGGCCAGCATGCTCGAGACCGCGGGCGGGTACGCGCCCACCATGGGCATCATCGGCACGGTGATGGGCCTGGTCCACGTGCTGTCGAACCTCACCAGCGCTTCCAGCCTGGGTCCCGCCATCGCCACCGCGTTCATCGCCACCTTCTACGGGATCTTCAGCGCCAACGTGGTCTGGCTCCCGCTGGGCGGCAAGCTCAAGGTGCGGTCCCAGGAGGAGACCCTGGTGCGCGAGCTCATGATCGAGGGGGTGCTCTCGATCCAGTCGGGAGACAACCCGCGGGCCATGGAGGAGAAACTGCGGGCGTTTCTGCCGCCGCGGGCGGCGGGCGCAGGTGACGCGGAGGGCACCGCCGACACCAAGACGGCCGAGGCCCCGGCCCCGTGAAGCGATCGCGCCGCTCGCGCCAGAGCGAGACGGAGGGGGCGCCCGAAGGCGCGGGCATGATGCGGTGGCTGCTCACCTATTCCGACCTGATCACGCTCCTGATGGCGTTCTTCGTCATCCTGTACGCCATCTCCCGGGTGAACACCGCCAAGTACGCGGAGCTGTCGCGGGCGCTGAAGATCGCCTTCAACGGCCGTCCGGCGGTGGTGAAACTCTCGAACCAGCCGCCCACGAACCTGATCCCGCCCGTGAAGACGGTGCAGAGCATGCGTCAGCTCATGCGCCAGATCCAGGCGATGGTGGCACAGGCGCACGTGCAGAACGAGGTCAAGGTCAGCACCGATTACTCCGGCGTGGTCATCTCCCTCATGCAGAACCTGTTGTTTCGCACCGGTTCGGCCAGGATCCGCCGGCAGGGGCTGGCGGTGCTGCTGTCGCTGGCGGGGGTGCTCAGGAGTCTGCCCAACCAGATCGAGGTGCAGGGGTTCACCGACAACGTCCCCATTCACACCGCCCGCTACCCGAGCAACTGGGAACTGTCCTCGGCCCGGGCGAACCACGTGCTCGAGTACCTGGACCGGGTGGGCAAGGTGCCGCCGACGCACCTCAGTTCCCAGGGGTTTGGACAGTACCATCCCTTCGTGCCCAACACCACGCCGGCCAACCGCTACCAGAACCGCCGCGTGCAGGTGGTCATCCTGCGCCAGGGGGTCACGCAGTACTAGCGGCCGTCTTGGCGCGGGCAGGGATGCGCGGGCCGTGGGCGAAACCAGAGGCATGTGGAACTGGCGCGCAGACCGGGCACGGCCACGACCGGCGCCCGGCGGGAGCGTCGTGGCGGTGGCCAACCAGAAGGGCGGCGTGGGGAAGACCACGACCGTCCTCAACCTGGGCGCGTTCCGCGCCCTGGCGGGCAGGCGTGTGCTGGTGGTGGACGTGGATCCCCAGGCCAACGCGACCTCGGGGCTGGGCGTGCGGCTGGAGGAGGGTTCGGCCACCCTGTACGACGTCATGGTCCAGGGGGCGCCCGCGCGGAGCGCGATCGTGCCCACGGCGGTGGCGGGGCTCGAGCTGCTGCCGGCGTCGGTGGACCTCGCGGGCGCCGAGGTGGAGCTGGTCAACGCCGAGGAGCGGGAGCGGCGCCTGGAGCGGGCGCTGGGCGAGGTGCGCGGCGACTTTGACGAGATCTACCTGGACTGCCCGCCGTCGCTGGGCCTGCTGACCATCAACGCGCTCACCGCCGCGGACCGGCTCCTGGTCCCGCTGCAGTGCGAGTACTACGCGCTCGAGGGGATCGGCCGCCTCATGGAGACCATGCGGCGGGTTCAGTCGTCCCTGAACCCCCGGCTGACGCTGTACGGAGTGCTTCTGACCATGTTCGACGGGCGCACCAACCTGTCCATCCAGGTGGCGGACGAGGTGAAGCGGCACTTCCGGAGCAGCGTGTTCCGGACGGTGATCCCGCGGACGGTTCGCCTCAGCGAGGCGCCCAGTCATGGGCAGCCCATCTCGGCCTACGCGCCGGGCACCCGGGCGGCCGAGGTGTACCGGGAGCTTGCCCAGGAGGTGGATGAGCGTGGCTAAGCGCGGTCTCGGGCGGGGGCTGGACGCCCTGATCCCGGAGGGGGCCGGGATGTCGGCGCCGCGGCTGACCGCGGTGTCGGTGCACGCGATCCGGCCCAACCCCCAGCAGCCGCGGGGGCAGGTCTCCGAGACGGGCCTCGCGGAGCTGGCGGCGTCGATCCGCCAGTCGGGGGTGCTGGAGCCGGTCGTGGTGCGTCCGGCGGGCGGCGGGTATGAGCTCGTGGCCGGGGAGCGGAGATGGCGCGCGGCGCAGCTGGCCGGTCTCGAGACCGTCCCGGCCGTGGTGCGCGAGGTGGCGGATGGTGAGCTTCTGGAGCTGGCGCTCGTCGAGAACCTCCAGCGGGAGGACCTCAATCCCATGGAGGAGGCCGAGGCCTTTCGCGAGCTCGCGGCGGCGGGGTGGTCCCAGGAGGCGATCGCGGAGCGGGTGGGTTGCTCGCGGCCGCGGATCGCCAACGCGATCCGCCTGCTGGGGCTCGCCCCGGAGATCCAGGACCTGGTCCGGGCGGGGCGGCTGCAGGCGGGTACCGCGCGGGCGCTGCTGGCGCTGCCCGAGGGGCAGCGGCTCAGGGTGGCGCACCAGGCGGCGGACTCGGGCCTCACGGTGCGCCAGATCGAGGCGATGGCCCGGCGGACCCGCGCCCGCCGTGATCCCGAGGCGCCCTCGCCGGAGATCGCGGCGTGGCGCGAGCGCCTCGTGGGCGCGCTGGGCGTGCAGGTGCAGATCCGCTCTCGGGGGGAGAAGGGCACCATCGAGATTCCGTTCGGATCGCGCGCGGAGCTCGTGGAGATCCTGGGCCGCATCGGCACATGGGACGATCCGGCGTGACGGTGCCAGGGGCGGCGCGGCGGCATGTTTCACGTGAAACACGGGAGGTCCTGTGGGCACCCTGGTGAATGCGGGGGCGATCCTCCTCGGGAGCGCCCTGGGCGCCTGGTTCGTCCGGGAGATCCCCCCGGGCATCCGGCGGGCCGTGACCCAGGCGCTGGCCCTGGCGGTGCTCCTCGTCGGCCTGCGCCTGAGCCTCGAGACCCCGGACACCCTGGTGGCCGTGGTGGCCCTCGCGGCGGGTGGGGCCTTGGGCGCCGGGCTCCGCCTCGACCGGGTGGGCCGCGGGCGTGCCGGGGCCGGCGCGGGCGCAGAAGCCACCGGTCCGCTGCTCGCCACCCTCATCTTCCTCACCGGCCCCATGGCGATCCTGGGCAGCATCGCCGACGGGCTGCGCGGCGACCCCAGCATCCTGCTGGCGAAGTCGGCCCTCGACGGGACGACCGCTCTCGTCCTCGCCTCCACCTTCGGGTGGACCGTCGCGCTCTCCGCGCTGCCGGTGCTCGCCTACCAGGGGGGGATCACCCTCGCCGCCCGCCTGCTCGCCCCGGTGCTCTCGGCACCGCTCCAGGGCGAGCTGTCCGGGGTCGGCGGGCTCATGGTCATCGCCATCGGCCTCAACCTGCTGGAGGTAACGTCCATCCAGGTGGTGAATCTACTGCCCGCGCTGATCCTCGCGCCCGCAGCGGTCGCGCTCCGCCTGGCACTGGGCTGGGGGCCGTGATCCGACCCGGGGGCCCCAGGAGGAGGAACTTCGATTGATCGATCTCTCCACCCCGCTCACCGTCCCCGCCTGGGGCGGCATCGCCGGCGGGGCCGTCCTGCTCGTCAGCCTGTTCGTCGCCCTCAGGGCGCGAGGGTGCGCCGCCCGGAACGAGCGCCGCCTGGACCGGCTGCTGCGGGGGCCGGGTCTCGAGAACGTGGAGTCGGTGCTCGCCCACCAGGCGGATCAGATCCAGGCGCTCGCCCGGGACGTGGCCCGGGCCGACAGCGCCGTGGCCGCGATGCAGGCCGCGGTGCGCGGCACCCTCCGCCGGGTGGGCGCCGTCCGCTACAACGCGTTCCCCGACACCGGCAGCGATCTCAGCTTCTCGCTGGCGGTCCTCGACGACGACGCCAACGGGTTCATCCTGACGAGCCTGTACGGACGCGACGAATCCCGCGTGTACCTCAAGCCGGTCACGGGCGGCAACTGCACCTACCACCTCTCCGAGGAGGAGCGTCGCGCCCTCGAAGAGGCCGGACCCGGGTTGCCCTGAAGGAGCGTGAGGGGATGAACGGCGCCCTTGTGATCGTCAATCCCACCGCGGGCGGCGGCCGGACGGGGCGCCT
>JAJZYS010000124.1 GCA_021797925.1 Bacillota bacterium | reverse complement strand
CAGCTTGCCCCGGCCTGACGCCCCAGCAACGAGGAGGAGAAACATGCGCCAGCTCGAGCTCGTCGCTCCGTTCCGCTTCGAGATGCAGACCGTCCCCGCCCCTGAGGCCGGGGCGGGCAACGCCGTCCTCGACATCGCGTACACGGGCATCTGCGGCTCGGACCTGCACGCCTACCGGGGCAAGCATCCCAATGTGCATCCCCCCATCGTCCTGGGGCACGAGATGGTGGGGATCGTGCGGTCCGTCGGCCCCGGCGCGGACACGGCCCTCGTGGGCCGCCGCGTGGTGGTGGAGCCCGGTCTGCCCTGCGGCGAGTGCCCCCGGTGCCGGGAAGGCCGCGGCCACATCTGCGATTCCCTGCGGGTCGTCGGCTGCGTGGGCTGGCAGGGCTCCATGGCGGAACAGCTCGAGGTGCCCGCTCGCAATCTCATCCCCCTGCCCGACGGCCTCGGGCTGCGCGAGGGCGCGACCGTGGAGCCCGTCGCCGTGGCGGTGCACGCCATGGGGCGGGTCACCGACATCCGGGGACCGGTGCTCGTCGTGGGCGCCGGCCCCATCGGGGTGATGGTCACCCAGACCGCCCGGGCGGTGGGCGCCACACGGGTCGCGGTCAGCGATCCCCGGGCCGAGCGCCGCCAGGCGGCGCTCGCCTTCGGGGCCGACGCCGCCATCGACCCGACCCGGGGGGATATGCGCGCCGCGGTGCGCGAGGCGCTCGGCCCGGACGGGCCCCAGGTGATCTTCGACTGCGTGGGGATCGCCCGCAGCGTGGCCGACGCCATCCGCTGCGCCCGCAAGGGCAGCCGCATCGTGATCGTCGGCGTCCCCGAGGATCCGGTTCCCGTGGACATCGCCGCCATCCAGGACTGGGAGCTGGAGCTGGTGGGCACGCTCATGTACCAGCGCCGGGACTTCGAAGCGGCCATCGCCTACCTCGCCCGGGGCAGCGTCCGCACGGAAGGCTTCGTGACCGACGTGGTGGAGCTCGAGGCGGCGCCGGCGGCCTTCGAGCGCCTCGCCACCGATCCCGGTGCGGCCATGAAGATCCTCGTCAAGGGGCCGGCGGCGTGAGCCGCCCGCAGCTGGGCGAGATCCTGGCCCAGGCCGACCGCGAGGGCTGGGCCGTTCCAGCCGTCAACGTGGAGGGCTGCGAGCTGGCCCACACGGTCATCGAGGTGGCGGAAGGAGCCCGGTCTCCACTGCTCTTGCAGGTGACGCCGGCCACCTTCGCCGCGCTGGGCTGGCAGTGGCACCTCGCCCACCTTCTCGACCTGTGCCGTCGGGCCCGGGTTCCCGCGTATCTGCACCTGGACCACGCCACCGCCGAGGCGGACGTGGAGCTGGCCCTTGACCTCGGAGCGGACATGGTCATGTTTGACGGGTCGATGCACCCCCTCGAAGAGAACATCGCGCGCACCCGCGCCATGGCCGAGCTCGCCCACCGCCACCGGCGGCTCGTCGAGGGCGAGGTGGGCCACGTGGGCCGCCAGGGGGAACCGCCGGCCTGGAGCCGGCTCACCTCGCCCGACGAGGCCAGAGGTTTTGTGCGCGCCACCGGGGTCGACATCCTGGCGGTGGCCGTGGGAACCCGCCACGGCCAGAGCCCGGGCGAGGGAGGGGTCCGCCTGGAGGCGCTCGCGCCCCTGCGCCAGGCGGCCGGCGTCCCGCTGGTGCTCCACGGCGCCAGCGGCGTCGACGCCGCGGTGCTGCGGGCCGCGACCCGGCAGGGTATCGCCAAGGTGAACGTGGGCACGGCGGTGCGGGCGGCGTTCCTGGAGGGGTTTTCCACGGAACACCCGACGATCCGCGAGCGCCTCAAGGCTGCCGCAGGCCGCGTCCGTCCGGTGGTGCTGGAACGCATCGAGGCCATGGGGGCAAAGGACCGGGCGAGGGAAGGTGTCCCCTCGTGAAGGCGGCCGTGTACCGTCCGGGGCTGCCGCTGCAGATCGAGGAGCGCCAGGCGCCCGAGCCCGGGCCCGGGGAGGTGAGGGTGCGCATCGTGCGGGCGGGCGTGTGCGGAACCGACCGCCACATCCTCGAAGGAGGGTTCCCCGCCCGGGCCGGCGTGATCCTGGGCCACGAGAGCGCCGGGATCGTCGACGCCCTGGGACGAGGCGTCGACGGTCTCGCTCCCGGCGACACGGTGGCCCTGGATCCCAACCGCCCCTGCCACCGCTGCCGGGCGTGCCGTGGGGGGCGCACGCATCTGTGCACACGGCTCGAGTCCCTGGGGGTGACCCGCGACGGCGGCTTCGCCCCCTTCACCGTCGCGCCGGCGGAGTCGGTGTACGCCCTTCCCGCCGGGCTCACGCCCGCCGAGGCGTCGCTGGCGGAGCCCCTCTCGTGCTGCATCCACGGTGTGGACGTCCTGTCGCCGCGGCTGGGGGACCATGCGGTGGTCCTGGGGCTCGGGGCGATCGGGCTCATGATCGTGCAACTGCTCCGGGCGCGGGGCGTCTCCCGGATCCTCGGCGTCGATCCCGACGCGGCCCGCCGCCGGCGCGCCGAGGCCCTGCTCGAGGAGGTCCTGGCGCCGTCGGATCTGGACCCCGCCAGCGCGGGACCCCGCGAGGTCGTGGTGGAGGCATCGGGAGCGCCGCGTGCCCTGGAGCAGGCCCTCTCCCTCGTGGACGACGGAGGCAGCGTCCTGCAGTTCGGGGTCATGGACCCCTCGGTCCGGGTGCCCCTGTCCCCCTACGACCTCTTTCGCCGGGAGATCCGCCTGGTGGGGGCCTTCACCAACCCCCAGACCTTCGCCCGGGCGCTCGAGAGCCTCGCCCGGCGCATCGTCGACCCGGACACGATCCTCGGCGACGACCTGGAACTCGAGGAACTCCCGGCGTATCTGGCGGGAAGCGTCCACCCGGGCGGGCTCAAGCACGGGGTCCGCTTCCCCGACTAAGGAGGGATGGCGATGCGTGCCGTGGTCGTCAGGGAACCCGGTTCCTTCGGGGTCGAAGAGGTCGACGACCCGCGACCCGGGCCGGGCGAGGTGCTCGTGCGCGTGCGCTGCTGCGGCGTGTGCGGAACCGACGTGCACATCGCCCACGGCGAGTTCCCGCCCGCTCCCTACCCGCTGATCCCCGGCCACGAGTTCTGCGGGGAGGTGGTGGAGCGGGGACCTGGCGCGGGGAGCCTCGAGGTCGGGGTACGCGTGGGCGTGGATCCCACGCTCCCCTGCGGGCAGTGCGGCTTCTGCCAGGAGGGCCACCCCAACCTCTGCGAGCGCTGGGGCGCCATCGGCGACACCGTGAGCGGAGCGTTCGCCGAGCTCGTGGCGGTGCCGGCGCGAAACTGCTATCCGCTGCCCGCCGAGCTCACCGACGCCGAAGGCGCCCTGATCGAGCCCCTGGCCTGCGTGCTGTGGGCCATGCGCCGCACGAAGCCAGAGGTGGGAGACACCGCCGTCATCTTCGGCGCGGGCACCATGGGGCTGTTGCTGCTCAGCGTGCTGCGCCGGGCCGGAGTGGCCCGGGCCGCGGTCGTGGACGTCAATCCCCGGCGCCTGGAGGCCGCCAAGCGGCTCGGCGCCCGGGACGTCGTCCTGGCGGGGAGCGGCGCCGTGGCGGCCCTCGCGGACCTCTTCCCCGGGGGAGCCCACGTCGTGGCGGACGCGACGGGGCGCAGCGCGGTGATCCAGTCGATGCTGCCTCTGGCCCGGCGGGGCGGCACGGTCCTCATCTTCGGCGTGACCCCCTCCGGCGAGCGGGTCGAGGTGAGCCCGTTCGAGATCTACAACCGGGACCTGACCATCGTGGGGTCCATGGCCATCAACCAGACGTACGGGGCCGCGGTGCGCCTGGCCCCGAGCCTGGACCTCAAGCCCCTGCTGGCTCCGCCGCTCCCGCTCGGGGCCTATCCCGAGGTGATCGCCGGCTTCGGACAGGGCCAGCGCATCAAGGTCCAGCTTGACCCGCGCGCCTGATCCGCCCGATCGGACCGGCGTCCGCTCGCCGGCTCGCTCCCGCGGTTCGCGGCGGGGGGCCGGTGGCAAGCAAGGTGCCCGGCGGCGGTCCGGGGCCCCCGGCGGTCGTGTGGGCGCGGGACAACCTGGAAGGGGTCCCTGCCGTCGTGCGGGCGCCTCGGGCGGGCGCGTCCCCTGACGCAGGCCGGCGGCGGCGAGCATCGAGCGCGACGCCCGCCGGCGGGGCGGCAGGGAGGGCCCAGCTCCAGGGCGAAGGTTCCCGCGGAGGGATGCCACGCACATGACGATCCGCCTGTCGGCTTCCATCCTGTGCGGCGACCTCCTGGACCTTCGGACCGAACTTCGGTCCCTCGCCCAGGCCGGGCTCGACGCCGTCCACGTGGACGTCATCGACGGCCACCTCGTCCCCAACATGGGCATCGGCTACGAGACGCTGGCGGCCATGGTGGCGGAGAGCACCCTGCCGGTGGAGGTGCACGTGGCCGGGGTCACGGTCGAGGAGCTGGTGGGCCCTCTCGTGAAGATCGGGCCGGCGCTCATCACCGTCCAGCTGGAGGGCGCGGAGGATCCGCGCGGGATCATCGAGCGGATCCACGGCGGCGGGATCGACGCCGGCGTGGCCCTTGCCCCGGCCACGGACGCCGCGCGCGTGGATCCGTTCCTGAGGCAGGTGGAGCGGCTGACCATCCTCACGGTCCAGCCGGGCTTCGCGGGCCAGGACCTCGCCGCCGGGGCCATGGACCGGGTGCGCACGCTCACCGCCCGCGCCCGCCTCGCGGCACCCCGGCTCGCCGTCGAGGCGGACGGGCACATGGCGCCGAGCGTCATCGCGCAGGTGCGCTCGTACGGGGTGAGCCACGTCGTCCTGGGCACCTCCGCGCTCTTTCGGCCCGGCGTGGACCGCTCCCAGGTCGTCGCGGCCATCCGGGGCCAGACGGTTCTCCCACAGGTGCGAGAAGGAGGCGACGACGATGGGTGAGGACCCAGGGTTACCGCTCGCCAACCGGCGCGCCATCGTCACGGGAGCAGGGTCGGGGATCGGCGAGGCCATCGCCCACACCCTGGCCGACGACGGCGCGCAGGTGGTCGTGGCCGATCTCGACGCGCACGCCGCCGAGCGGGTCGCCGGAGCGATCCGCTCCGGCGCGGGTCGAGCGCTGGCCATGGAGGTGGATGTGGCCCAGGAGGCGTCGGTGGCCCGGCTCGTGGCGGAGTGTGTCCGGCAGCTCGGAGGCGTGGACCTTCTCGTCTGCAACGCCGGGATCGGGATCGCCGCCACCGTCGAGGGGACGTCGCTCGAGGACTGGCAGCGGGTGCTGGGGGTCAACCTGACCGGAACCTTTCTCTGCTGCCGCGCCGCCATCCCGGTCATGCGCCGGTCGGGCGGGGGCACCATCGTGGCCATCGCGTCGGTCGCGGGCCAGGTGGGGATCCGCAACCGCGCCGCCTACTGCGCCTCCAAGGCCGGCGTGGTGGGCCTTATGCGCTCCATCGTGGCCGACTACGCGGCGGAGGGCATCCGCGCCTGCTGCGTCCTGCCGGGGACCGTGGACAGCCCCTGGATCGAGCGGATCCTCGCGAACCAACCCGATCCCGCCGCGGAGCGCCAGCGCATGGAGGCGCGCCAGCTCATCGGCCGCATGGGCACGCCCCGGGAGATCGCCGCCGCGGTCCGGTTCCTGGCGTCGGACGCCGCCGCCTTCGCCCACGGCGCGTGCCTCGTGGTCGACGGCGGCATGACCGCGGTGTAGGGAGGGCGGGCGCGTGAAGATCACCGCCGTGGAGCCGTTCATCCTGCACGTGCCCATCGGCAAGCACATCGAGGACTCGGTGAACCGGGTGGACGTGTGGGGGCTGCCCGGCTGCGTGATCCGGACCGACGAGGGTGTCGAGGGCGTGGGCTACACCAGCACCCAGCTGGGCGGCGACGCCGAGATCCACGCCGTGATCCGCGACGCCTACGCCCCGGTGCTCCTGGGGCAGGACCCCATGCGGACCCGGGCCCTGTGGGACGCGTGCTACTGGTCCTCGATCCACTGGGTCGGCCGGGCCGGGATCACCGCCATGGCCCAGTCGGCCGTGGACATCGCCCTGTGGGACCTCAAGGCCCGGGCCCTGGGCCTGCCCCTGTGGCGCCTGCTGGGCGGGCACAAAGACCGGGTGAAGAGCTACAACACCGACGGCGGCTGGCTCAACCTCAGCGTCGACGAACTGATCCGCCAGCTGGGCGCCCTGCTCGAGGCGGGCTGGGACGCGGTGAAGATGAAGGTCGGCAGCCCTGACCCCCGCGCCGACGTGCAACGGGTCCGCGCGGTGCGGCGCACCCTGGGCTACGGGTTCGACCTCATGGTCGACGCCAACCAGATCTGGGATCTGGGCACGGCCCGCAAGGTGGCGCCGCGCCTGGAACCGTACGAGATCACGTGGCTCGAGGAGCCCCTGGCCCCCGACGACGTGCGTTCCCACGCGCTCCTGCAGCAGAGCACCCGCATCCCCCTGGCCCTGGGCGAGCACATCTACGCGCCCGTGGCATTTCGCGACTTCATCCTCGCGAACGCTGTCCAGTACGTCCAGGTGGACTGCACCCGCATCGGGGGCGTCACCCCCTGGATGGACGTGGCCGCGCTGGCCCATGCGTTCAACGTGAACGTGGTGCCGCACCATGCCGACATGATGCGGGTCCACCCGCACCTGGCGGCCGCGAGCCCCGCCGCCGCCATGATCGAGTGCATCCTCTGGCTCCAGGACGTGTTCGTCGAGCCGCTGCGCATCGAGCGGGGCGTCTTCCACCTCTCCGAGACGCCCGGCGCGTCCACGGCCGTCCGGCCCGAAGCCTTCGCACGCTACCGGGTCGCCTAAGCGCCCATGCCGGCGCCCGCTTGTCCAGGGAAAGGAGCGACGGTCGTGGGCACCCCCAGGGACGCATCCCGCCAGTACGCGTCCGCCGACCCGCTCAAGGTGCGCATCATGACCCACCGCCGCTACGAGGAACGACCGATCGACCTGGACGCCGCGTGCGCCGGGATCATGCAACTCGCCGACGAGGCGTCGGTGCTCGACGTGGGCACAGGTCCCGGCGGATTCCTCGGGTACCTCCGCGACCGCGGCCACCGGGGCCGGCTCGTGGGTCTGGACACGTCGCCGGCCATGCTGGCGGAGGCCGAACGGGCCTGGCCGGACGTGACCTGGGTGCAGGGGGACGTCCAGTCGCTGGCGTTCGGCGAGGGCGAGTTCACGTGGGTCACAGCCCGCCACATGCTCTACCACGTGCCCGATCTGCCCCGGGCCCTCGGCGCGTGCGCGCGGGTGGGCGAGCGGTTCCTGGCGGTGACCAACTCCGAGCGCTCCCTCCCCCGGATCAAGGAGCTGCGCCAGGAGATGGCCGCGCGGTTCGGCCTTGCGCCCCGCGAGCCGTCGTCCTTCTCCGCCGAGGACGCACCCGGGATCCTGGGTTCGGTCTTTGCCGTCGTCAGGGCCTGCACCCTCGAGAACGCGCTGGTGTTTTCCGAACCCGAACCCATCGCCGCGTACATCGCCAGCGGATTCGCACCCGCCGACGTGAGGGCTCAGCCCGAGCGCTACGCAGAGATCCGGAGCTGGCTCACGGCACAGGCGAGGCGTCGACTGCAGGAACTCGGCGGCGTCTGGCGCGACCCCAAGGCGGTGGGCGTCTTCGCCTGCCGTCGCTGACGCGCAAGGGGCCACCCCGGAGAGGGACGGGCAGGGTCGCGCCCGCTCGAGCCG
>JAJZYS010000002.1 GCA_021797925.1 Bacillota bacterium | reverse complement strand
GGCGCCAGACGCCCAGCCGGGGGGGGGGCGGTACAGCCGCCGGAGCGCGCCCGCCGCCGAGTCGTCCGCCGGCTGCCCACGGCGGCGTGCGTGCGCGTTTCGCCAGCGCCCCGCCGCCAACGCGCGCCAGCGGCGCCGCGCGGCCGAAAACCTCCCCGGCGCCCGGATCCGATGGGTCCACCTGGGGACGGCGGCATCATCGGCCTCGACGCGATCCTCAGCGTCGAGGCCTTGGGCGAACCGCCGGGCCCCGCGCCAGCCGCAACAGGGGACGGGCGCGCTCGCCGACCGTCACTGCGCACCCGCGTCCAGCCGGGCGAACGCCTCGGGAAAATGCGCGCGGCCGAACGTCACCACCCGCAGCGCCTCCTGCTCTTGGCCGCGGTGCAGGTACGTCTCCGCGACCCGCGCCAGGGTGTCGGCGCTGAACTCCCACACCGGCGGCAGGTACGCGTCCGCGGGACCGTGCTCCGCGAGGATCTGGCCGATGGGCAGCGACCCGTACGCCAGGTCGGGCGAAAGGTCCCACTTGTCCTTGAAGACGCGCCAGGCGTCCATGAGCGAGGAGCGGTAGTCGATGCGCTCGCTGGCGAAGGTGGCGCTGCCCCGGTGGTACACCAGCACGCTCTCCACCATGCCCAGGGCGAGGCCCGCCAGCTGGATCCTCAGACCCAGGTCGTCGTCCTCGAAGTTGCCCAGCCCGAAGCGCACGTCCAGGCCGCCCACCGCGTCCACGGCGCGGCGGGAGAGCAGCAGGCAGAAGCCCACGAGCCGGTGAACCCGGCGCACGGGCCCCAGATGCCGGGCAAACCACTGCCGGTCGGCGGCGTCCAGGTGGTCGGGCAGCGCTTCGGGCACCTTGACCTCCTGGATGGTGCCCCCGGCCGCGTTGGTCATGGGTCCCACCGCGCCGAGGGCGGGGTCGGCGTCCAGGAAGGCGCGCAGGCGCCACAGCCAGCCCTCGGGCACCCGGGTGTCGTTGTTGAGGAGGCAGACGCGCTCCCCGGCCGAGAGCAGGATCCCCAGGTTCACCCCGGCGGCGAAGCCCAGGTTGGTCTCCGAGCGGGCCACGACAAAGCGGTGGGGTTCCTCGGCCACGAGCGCCTTCAGGTACGCCGGGGTGGCGTCCGTGGAGCCGTTGTCCACCACGACGCACTCGTACCCCCGGGTGTTCGCCCGCACGCTCTCGATGCAGGCGCGGGTGTGGGCGAGGTTGTTGCGCACCAGGATCACGATGGACACGTCGGGCCGCGCCAGGAGGTCGCGCCGGTCGTCGATATCGAAGAGGCGGCCCTCCCCGTTGCCGGCCGCGTCGCTCATGGCTCGCACCACGCCACGAGCCCCGGGCGCAGCCGGGGCGTGTCGGGCCGGACGGTTCTGAGCGCGCTCTGGGCGGGTCGGCGGGCGGGACGGGGGAAATCGTCCGCCCGTCCGGGCTCGAGGCTCCCCGGCGGGGGCGAGAGCGCCTGCGCCAGCTCGAAGCGGCTCGTGGACCCGGGGTTCACGAGGTGCATCACGCCGTGGGCGCCCGTGTCCAGGAGCTCCGTCAGCCCGGCGGCCAGATCCCCCACGTGGGTGGGGCTCGAACGCTGGTCCGTGGCGAAGCGAAGGGCCGCGCTCGCGCCCTCGCGCGCGCGCCGCTCCTCCCAGCTGCGGAACATGGCCCGCATGCGCTCGCGCAGATCGCTCGATCCCCCGCCCCCGAACAGCCAGGCGGTGCGCACCACCAGCGTCTCGGGCAGGGCCGAGAGCGCCGCCGCCTCCCCCAGGCGCTTGGTGCGGCCGTACACCTGCAGGGGGGCGGTCACGTCCGTCTCCACGTACCCGCCCGCACGGGCGCCGTCGAAGACATAGTCGGTGGAGATGTGGATGAACCGCACCCGGTGCGCGCGGCAGAACTGCGCCAGGATGCCCGGGGAGCGGGCGTTGACGGCCTCGGCCGTGTCCGGGTCGAGTTCGCAGCCGTCCACGTCGGTCATGGCGGCCGCGTTCACCAGCGCGTCGGGAATCCACGGGAGGGAGGGCAGCGCGGACTCGACCGCCAGGAGGTCGAACCGGGAGCGGGGCGGCGCCAGCACGTCGTGGCCCTGGGCCGCGAGCTTCGCCACCAGGGCGCGGCCCAGCTGGCCGCTGCCCCCCGTGACCAGCACCCTCACCCCTGCCACCCCGCCCGCTGGGCGACCTGCCGCCGGTAGTAGTCGGCGTAGGATCCCGAGCGCCGTTCCTCCCACCACGCGCGGTGGTCGCGGTACCACGCGACGGTCGCCTCGAGCCCGGCTTGAAGGGACAGCACGGGGGTGAAGCCCAGGGCCGCGCGGGAGGGCTCGGGGTCCATGGCGTAACGGCGGTCGTGGCCGGGGCGGTCGGCGACCCGCCGCAGCACCGAGGCGTCGCGGCCCATGAGCGCGAGGACCTTCATCAGGATGTCCTCGTTGGCGAGCCGCTCGCCGCTCGCCATGGGATAGATCTCCCCGTCCACCCCCGACTCCACGGCCATGAGAATGCCCCGGGCGTGGTCGGTCACGTGGATCCACTCGCGCACCTGGCGCCCGTCGCCGTACACCGGCACCGGCTCCCCCAGGAGCAGGTTGGTGATGGCCAGCGGCAGGAGCTTCTCGGGGAACTGGTACGGGCCGTAGGTGTTGCACCCCCGGGTGATGACCACCCCCAGGCCGTGGGTGGTGAAATGGGAGCGGGCCAGAAGGTCCGAGGCGGCCTTGGATGCGGCGTAGGGACTGCGCGGCAGCAAGGGGTCTTCGGGCCGCGACAGATGGGGTTCGGGCACGTCGCCGTACACCTCGTCGGTGGAGACGTGGAGGAAGCGGCGCACGCCGTGCCGGCGCGCCGCCTCGAGGAGCACGCCGGTGCCCACCACGTTGGTCTCGAGGAACACCGTGGACGCCTCGATGCTGCGGTCCACGTGCGACTCCGCGGCCAGGTGGACCAGCGCGTCGGGCTTCACCTCGCCCACGAGGGCGTCCATCGCCACCGCGTCGCGGATGTCCGCCTCGACGAACCGGTGGCGGGGGTTGCCGTCGGCCCCCTCCAGGTTCGAGCGGTGCCCCGCGTAGGTGAGCGCGTCCACGGTGACCACCTGGGTGTCGGGCCAGCGCTCGAGCGCCTGGCGCACCACCTCCGAACCGATGAACCCGGCTCCGCCGGTGACGATCACACGCCCGGGGATCATCGGTTCCGGGTGCTCCAGTCGAAACCGATGGCCGGGTCGTCCCAGGGGATGCGGTACTCGTCGGGATCCTCGCGGACATAGGCCTCGGTGGTGAAGTACACGATCATGAGCGGCGTCGGTCCCAGGACCCGGTAGCCATGGGCCACCCCCGCCGGGATCAACAGCAGCGACGGCAGGTCCTCACCCATGTAGAACACCTGGGTCTCGCCGCGGCTGGGCGAGTCGGACCTGAGGTCGTGGAGCACCACCTGCGCGTGCCCGACGGGAAAGAACCACAGGTCGTCCTGGCGCTTGTGGTAGTGGAACGCCTTGATGACACCGGGGTAGGTCTTCGAGAGCGACGCCTGCCCGAACCGGCGCAGGAGCCCCTCGTCCTCCCGCAGGATCTCCTGGAAAAAGCCCCGGTCGTCGCCGTGGCGCACCAGCGCCTTGAGCACGACCCCTTCCATGTGCCCGCCTCCTCTACGCCCTCAGCCACACCTCGGCGTCGTCGCCCACGAACAGCCGGCTGGCGCCGTGGTCGCGGGCCACCCGTCCCACCACGGCCGATCGCCCCACCAAGCTGTCCTCGAGCCGGACTCCGCCGCTCACCCGCGAGGCGCCCAGGACCACCGAGTGCTCCAGCGAGGCGTTCTCCACGGTGCACCCCTCGCCGATGGCGGTGAAGGGGCCGATGAACGCGTCGGTGATGGTGCAGCCGCCCGCGATGCTCACCGGACCGCGGATGACGCTGCGGGTGACCCGGGCCCCCGGGGCCAGCGTCACGCGGCCGGTGACCGTCGACTCCGCGTCCACCTCGCCCTGGATGTCCCGCCGGGTGTACTCGTCGAGCACGAGGCGGTTCGCCTCGAGGATGTCGTCCTTCTTCCCGGTGTCGAGCCACCACCCCGGCAGGATCCGGGCCCGGACGCTCCCGCCGCGAAGGCGCACGGCGTCGATGGCGTCGGTGATCTCGAGCTCTCCGCGCGCCGAGGGCACAAGCCCCGGGAGCACCCCGAAGATGGTGGAACGGAAGAGGTACACCCCCACGAGCGCCAGATGCGACGGCGGGTCGGCGGGCTTCTCCACCAGCCGCGTCACCCGGCCCGCCGCGTCCAGCACCGCCACCCCGAAGGCCCGCGGGTCCTCGACCTCCTTGAGAAGCAGCTCCACGTCGGCGTCGCTGCGGCCGAAGGCTTCCACCCACTCGCGAACCCCGCCCTGGATGAGGTTGTCCCCGAGGAACATGAGAAAGGGCGACGGCCCGATGAGGGGTTCGGCCACCCGCACCGCGTCCGCGAGTCCCCGGGGCGCGTCCTGGACCACGTAGGTCACCTCGAGGCCGAACCCGCTCCCGTCGCCGATGCTGTCCCGGAGTTCCCCCGCGGTCTCCGGGGCCAGGGTGACCACGACCTCGCGGATGCCCGCCTCGGCGATCTGCCGCAGCGCGTAATGGATGATGGGCCGGTTCGCCACCGGCACCAGCTGCTTGGCCATGGAATGGGTCAGGGGGCGAAGCCGGGTTCCCCGGCCACCCGCCAGAACGAGCGCCTTCAGCATGGAGACCTCCTCGCGGAGCGGACAGGTGCCGCCGGGCCTTGTCCGGAGCCTTCGACCCGGGCGGCGCGATTCCCTGCGCACCGCCCGGCCCGGGCATTGCGGGCACGGGGAAGGAATCGCGGGCGGTGGGTGCGAATCCGCCACCTTTCACGTCGAAGGGAGCGAACCGGCCATGCGCGCCATCCTCTTGCGCCACGGAGAGACCGTCTGGAACCGCGAGCGGCGGATCCAGGGACACGCCGACGTACCGCTCACCCCCCTCGGCCGCTGGCAGGCCTACCACGCGGGGTTCCAGCTGCGCCACGAGCGCGCGTCAGCCATCTACGCGAGCGACCTGTGCCGCGCCCGCGAGACGGCGCTGGTGGTCGCGGACGTGACCGGGCTGCCCCTGCTCTTCGACGCCCGCCTGCGCGAGCGCGACATGGGCGACCTGGAAGGACGGCCGCTGCTGGAGCTGGCGGGACGCCTGGGGGTCGAGGTGCGCGACGGCTGGGCCGAGTTCGGTGACCCCCGGTCGGGGGCGGAGGCCTGGGAGCGCGTCCGCGCGCGGATGGAGGCGGCGCTGGACGATCTCGCGCACCGCCACCGCGACAGCACGGTCATCATCGTGACCCACGGTGGGGCCATCAACAGCCTGTGGCCTGCGGCCGAGCGCCGCAGCATCGGCAACGGCTCCTTCATCGAGCTCTGGTGGCCCCGGCCCGCGAAGGACCTGGTCGAAGGCGCGTAGTCCGGCGCCGCCCGCGCTCGTCGCGCCGCACCGGGAACGGCGCACCGCCACCGGGTCCCGAGACCGGGGTTGGACGCGGCGCGGCAGCCGGGCCCGTCGGCGTCATTTCCGGCCGCTCCCCCTCCCCACGCCGAGACGCTCGCCGTGGAGGCGACCACGGGTCCGCGTATCCACAAGGGCCTGCCGCTATGGACAGTGGTCGACGCCGCCCGACACCCCCATGGCCCGGCAGATCGCCGCCCTGCTGGCGGGCGTCAGCCGGGACGTGACCGCCGGCCGGGGCACGGGGGTCGGACCCGGGTGCCCGCCCTTCGGGTGACGGGTCACCACCACGGCGGGCCGTCGTTCGCCCCGGAGCAGGACCTGCCCGAAAGGGCTGAGCCCCCGCGCGCTCACGGGCGCCAGGAACCAGATGAGCACCTCCGCGACGACCACCGCCGCCATCGATCCCAGGATCACCAGCACCCACGTGAGAAGGCTCGGGCGCCGGCCTTGGGGGGCGGGCCCGGGCTCGTGCGGGGGCTGCGCCGGGGCGCGCAGCGGCTTGAGATACGCGGGCCGGCCCCTGGACCGCACCTTGCCGCCAAGGCCGCTGCGGCGCCCTCTCGGGCCGGAGTTCTTCCCCCACTTGGAGTTGAAGCTCACCCAACCCACCCCCGCGCCCCGAGAAGCCTCGGACCCGTCCCGCCGGAGCCCACGGCCGCCCGCGGGCACGCCGTGCCAGGGCTCACAGCGCCGGGCCTCCCCTCAGCACGCTGGCCGCCACCAGGACACCCGGCACGATGATCCCGACCCGAAGGAGCGCCGCCAGCACGCGCCCGAGCAGCGCCGCCGCCAGGAATCCGCCGACGGCGAGGACTCCCGCCCAGGCCGCGGGCGCAAGCCCCGGGTTGTGCACGCTCACCTCGCTCACGATCCACGCGAACCAGGAGGTCAGCGCCGCGCTCACGGGTCGTCCTCCTCGTCCTGGCCCCGCTCCAGCCGTTCGGTCTCGCGGGCCATGAACGCCTCCATCCGCTTGTTCGCGGTGGTGGCGGTGCGGCGGGTGGCGTCCATCCACCGGCGGTGCAGGTCCCGGTCCACCCACAGGGCATAGCGTTTGCGATGGGCGGCCTGCTTGTTGGGCATGTCGTCCGCCTCCTCCGGCGCCACCATACCACCGCCGCCGGATGCTAGCAACCCCGGGCCGTCTTGCCGCCCGGGACCACCGCCGCCGGCGGGGTCGGGCGGGGGCCGCCTGCCTGAGCGCGCCAGGGGTCGCCGCCGGCACACAGACCCGCCGGTCAGCACCGAGAACCAGGGGGCGCGTGTGAAGCGCTCGCGGCGCAATGGGCGCGACGGACCTTTCACCCCGGCGGTCCGCTCTTTCCCGCGTGGGCTGCTGACCAGCGGTGGCCGGGGCTTCGACGCGACCCGTCCGGACACCTGCCAGCAAGGTCAAAAGATTCTGACTGGATTCAGACACGGCCGACCGGGAAGCAGCCTGGGGACACGGCCGCCGCCCGGCGCGGCGCCCCCTCAGCCGCCCTTGCGGCGCGGCACCGTGAGCTCGGGAAACTCCATCCCCCTGCGGGCCTTGCCGATGTAGATGATCTGTCCGATATGCTGGTCGAAGTGGCACATCGCGTCAAAGAGCACCGAGCGCAGGGGGACCTGCTGACCGCGCACGTCCCAGGTGTCCTCGAGCCGTTGGGGATCCAGGTCCTCCAGCACGGCGTCGGCGCCCGCCACCGCGCGATCCACGAGGGCCACGAGCTCCTCGGCCGTGTGCTCGCCCCGGTCCTCAAACTCGGCGTCGCGGTCGCGGCTGTCCGGCCGCCCGGCCAGGGAGGAGAAGCGCTGCTCCATGGCGCCGCAGATGTGCAGGACGAGGTTCGCGGCGCTGTTGGAGGCGTCGTTGGGCCGCCAGGCAAGGTCCTGGGGCGTGAGCACCGAGAGGGTGCGGGCCAGGGTGACCCGGTCGCGCTGGAGCCGGTTGCGCACCAGGGCGATGAACGCGGCGTCGGGCGAGGCGGAACCTGTCATGGCCGTGTCTCCTTCGGGAAAGATTGGACCTCGGATCAGCTTCGCCGCCGCTCGCCCGTCTCCCCCGTGCCGACGGATGACGCCGCGGCTCCGGGTGAACTTTCACCCGGAGCCGCACGGCGACCCACCCGCCGTCAGGAACTGGCGAGAAGGAGGAGCGGGGACTCGAGGAGTTCCTTGATGCGCGAGCAGAACACCGCCGCCGGCGCGCCGTCGACCACCCGGTGATCCCACGTCAGCGACATGGGCAGCACCAGGCGGATGGCGATCTCGTCCCCCACCACCACCGGGCGCCGCTCCGCGCGGCCCAGCCCCAGGATGCCCGGTTCCGGCGGGTTGAGGATCGGGGTGAAGTACTCGACCCCGCTGGCCCCGAGGTTCGTGACCGAGAAGGTCCCGCCCTGGAGCTCGTCCAGGGCAAGCTTCCCCTGCCGGGCCCGCTGCGCCACGTCCCGGATCCACCGGGACACGGCGATAAGGCTCTGGCGGTCCACGTCGCGCATCACCGGCACCACGAGTCCCTCGTCGATGGCCACCGCCATGCCCACGTGAATGCCTTCCACGGGATGCAGGCCGGTGTCGTCCCACGCCTGGCGCATCACCGGCGTCTCCGCGAGCGCCTGGGCCACCGCCTTCATCACCACGGCGGTCATCGTCACCGGTGGGCCGCTCTCGCCCAGGGCGGCCGTGAGCTCCCGGCGCACCTCGTCCGCGCGGGTGACGTCGGCTGTCATGGTGAGCGTGAGCTGCGCGCTGCCCTGCAGGCTCGCGAGCATCCGCTGGGCGGTCACGTACCGGATGCGCGAGGCGCTCCCGCGCACGAGGGTCGCCGCCGGCGACGGCGGCGCCGGGGGATGCTCGTGGGCGCGCAGGATGTCGGCGCGCACGATGCGTCCCAGGGGACCGGTGCCCCCCCCCCCAGCGAGATCCACACCCAGCTCGGCCGCGAGCTTGCGCGCGGCGGGCGAGACCCTCAGCCGCTCCCGCTCCGCCGGGGCCGCGGAAGCGGCCGCGGAGCCGGTCGAGGCCGGCACAGGAGCCGGCGCCGGCGGGGCCGGCGTCCCCGCCGGGGCAGCGGCGGGCGGCGTCGCCGCCACCTCGCCCGCCTCGCCGATGGTGGCGATGGGCGCCCCCACCGGCACCGTGACGCCCTCGGCCACCTCGATGGAGAGCAGCACCCCGGCCCGGGGCGCCTCCACCTCGGCGTTGACCTTGTCAGTCTCCACCTCGAGGAGCGGTTCCCCCTTGGCCACGCTGTCCCCCACCGATTTGCGCCACCGCAGGACGGTGCCTTCCTCCATGTTGGCCCCGAGCCGGGGCATGCGCACCGACGCCGCCATGCTACTCCCCCTGGGGGCGCTCTCGCCCCACGAGCGCCCGGACGGCGTCGGCGATCGTCTCGGGCCCCGGCAGCGCCTCGCCCTCGAGGCTCTCGGCGTAGGGCACCGGGGTGAAGCGGGCGCCGATGAGGCGCGGAGGCGCGTCCAGCTCGTCGAAGGCCTCGTCGACCACCCGCTGCACGATGGCCCCGCCCACCGAGGACCAGGCCACCGCTTCCTCCACCACCAGCAGGCGGTGGGTGCGGGCCACCGAGGCGCACACCGTCTCGGTGTCAAACGGCGTCAGGGTCCGGGGATCCACGATCTCCACCGAGATGCCCTCCCCGGCGAGGACCTGGGCAGCCTGCTCCGCGTAGAGGTTCATGCGCGCCAGGGCCACCACGGTGACGTCCGTCCCCTCCCGGGCGATGCGCGCCTTGCCGAAGGGGATCGTGTACTCCCCCTCGGGCACCTCGCCCCGCACGGCGTACAGCGCCTTGTGCTCCAGGAAGATCACCGGGTTGTCGTCGCGGATCGCCGTGGTCAAGAGCCCCTTGGCGTCGGCCGGAGTGGCGGGCAGGACCACCTTGAGTCCGGGGATGTGGGCGAAGATGGTCTCCAGGGTCTGCGAGTGCTGGGACGCGGTCCCCTTGCCCGCGCCCTGATTGGTCCGGATGACGAGCGGCACCTTGAGCTGCCCGCCGGACATGTACCGCATCTTGGCCGCGTGATTGATGATCTGGTCGAGGCATACGCCGGTGAAGTCCACGTACATGATCTCCGCCACGGGCCGCATGCCCATGATGGCCGCGCCGATGGCGGCGCCGATGAAACCGGTTTCCGAGATCGGGGTGTCGATGACCCGGCGGGCGCCGAATCGGTCCAAAAGTCCCCGCGTCACCGCAAACATCCCGCCGTGGTGCCCCACGTCCTCCCCGAGGACGATCACGCTGGGGTCGCGCTCCATCTCCCCCGCCAGCGCCTCGTTGATGGCAGCCGCCGTCGTCAGGGTCCGCGTGGCCAGTTCAGTCGGCATAGACATCCTCCTCCACCTCCGCCGCGTCGGGCCACGGACTCGACTCGGCGAAAGCATAGGCCTGCTCCAGCTCCGACTCCACCTCGGCCTCGATGGGGGCCGGGTCCACCTTGCGCTCCACCAGGATCGCCCGGGCCCGGACCAGCGGGTCGTGCTTGCGCCGCTCCTCGACTTCCTCGGGCGAGCGGTAGTCCTCGGGATCGCCGAACATGTGCCCCACGAACCGGTAGGTCTCGGCCTCGATGAAGCTCGGCCCCCGGCCCGCGCGCGCGCGCTTCACCGCCCGCGCCACCGCGGTGTACACCGCCTCCACGTCGTTGCCGTCCACCCGCTCCCCGGGCATGCCGTAGCACGCGGCCCGATCCACGGGGTGGGCCACCGAGAGCATGGGGGAGGTGGGACTCATCTCCGAGAACCCGTTGTTCTCGCACACGAGGATCACCGGCGCCTTCCAGATCGACGCCAGGTTGGCGGCCTCGTGGAACGCGCCTTGGTTGATGGCCCCGTCGCCAAAGTAGGTGAGCACCACCCGGTCGGTCCCCTGGCGCTCCACCGCCAGAGCCGCTCCCACCGCCATGGGCACCTGCGCGGCGACGATGGCGGTGGCGGCGATGACGCCGTGGGCCACGTCGATGAAGTGCATGGAGCCGCCCTTGCCCTTGCACACCCCGGTGCGCCGGCCGAAGAGCTCCGCGAACAGCGGTCCCGGGGGCGAACCGCGGGCCAGGGTGTGGCCGTGACCGCGGTAGGTTGTGGTGACAAGGTCGTCGGGCCTGAGCGCGGCGGTGGCGCCGACCGCGATGGCCTCCTCCCCGATCGTCAGGTGCAGGGAACCTCGAACCAGCGTGTCCTGGTACGCCTGGGCCGCCATCTCCTCGAACCGCCGGATCCGGTACATCTGCCGGTAGTACTCCGGCCACCGGGACTGGTCAAATGCCATGGTGTGCTTCTTCCCTCGCGCTTCGCTCATTTGCTCCCCACCCGTATGTGTCGGTGGGCCGCGCTCGCCCGGCGGCGGCGCGGACCGACCGCTGCAACGATGCTAAGGCTGGGTGTCCCCGGCGACGGCCACCGGGTCGGCCACTCGCAGCCACACTCTATCCAATCTGGCGGCGCGGGGTCAAGCCGCCGTGTGAGCTGCCCTCACACGGACACGTCGCCCCGTCCCCTGGCACGCCGGGTCCCGCACCTTCACCCCGGGACGATCACGGCCCCCCGGTGGCGCCCGATCCCGACCCGTAGGTGGCCGAGGTGGTGCTGGTGCCCTCCACGGTCAACGACCGGATCCGGTGCGGCGGCTTGGCCTGGATGACAGGGACGACGCTCGTCGCGCCCACCCGCACGCTGGGCGTCGTCGTGGCGACGCTCGCCCCGGTCCGCTGACCCGTTCCGCCCGTCGACGCGGCTTGGGAGTTCTGGGGGGTCGTGCTCGCGGAGGGGCTCACCGCCGCCATCTCCGCATGGGCCAAGGCCACCGCCGCCGGGTCGAACAGGCTCGGCGCCCGCTTGCCGCGCAGGAGCGCCTCGTACGCGCGGTGGGCGTCGGCGGGGATCACCTTCCAGTAGCTCGCGCCCGGAAGGTTCAGGAAGGCGCCGGGCAGGGTCTCCGAGAGCAGGTGCCCCCGCTCCAGGACCCGGGCCTCCTCGAGAAACCCCAACAGCTGGGCGCTGCTCATGTTGGTCTGGACCGCGGCTCGGAACTGGGGGATGAGCGACGGGAGACGGGGAATGGTGGAGGGCCGCAGCGCCTTCTTGAGGATGGCCTTGAGCAGGGCCTGCTGGTCCAGGGTGCGCTGGATGTCGCCCAGGGGAAACTCCCGGTACCGGACGAACTCGAGGGCCTGGGTGCCGTCGAGGTGCTGCACCCCCGCGGACAGGTTGATATAGGTGTTGGGCCCTCCGCGGTAGTGCATGGGTTCAGGGACGTCGATGGTCACGCCGCCCAGGGTGTCCACAATCTCCTTGAAGCCGCGGAAGTTGGTCAGCACATAGTAGTGGATGGCCGAGCCCAGCAGCCGGTTCACCTCGTGCACGGCGAACGCCGGGCCCCCGAACTCGTTGGCGGCGTTGATCTTCTGGACCCCGTAGCCCGTCATGTGGACCCGGGTGTCCCGGGGCACCGAGAGCAGCGTGATGCGCCGGAGCCGGGGATTGACGGTGGCCACGACCATGGTGTCGGTGCGGCCCGTGATCTGGCCGGGACGGGCGTCGATACCCAGGAGCAGCACGCTGAACGCGCCCCGGGGCGCCGAGCGGTCGTGGATGGTGGCGTCGACCGGCGCCGAGCCGCCGAAGAGCACGGACAGACCGAATCCGCCGATGAAGAGCACGACCGCGACGGCGACGGTGATCCAGGTTCGCATCCGCTCAGGCCTCCGCATGACGGGCGCTTTTCGGCGTCGGCCGTGAAGTTGCAATCAGCGTCGAGCTTAGCAGAACCGGATTAGAGCTTGCAAAGAACGCCGGATGGCTCCTCGTCCGCGTCACGTCCCGCCGCCGTCCGCCGGCCCTGCCGCGAGGAGTTGCGCCAGGATCTCGTCCCGGGCGCCCACCGTGCCCGGACAGCGCTCCGCCCCCAGGATCCCCTCGAGGTCCCGCCGGCGCGCGGCGTCCAGGGCGATCACGAGGAGCTTCTCGCCGGCGCGGCGCTCTCGGAAGTACTCGGCGTAGCGGCGGAACTTCTCCACCATCGCCCTCCGGGCCATGGTGCCGCGGTCGTACTCCACGAGCGCCACCGCGCCCCCGTCCAGGGTGACCCGGGCGTCGGGCCAGATGACCGTCGGCCCCGGCCCTGAGAGGACGGAGGGAAAGCGCAGGCAGACCTCGCGGTCCGCCTCCCACCGGAAGGCGCCCGACCCCAGGCGGCGGGTGAGGTCGACGAACAGTTGGCCGAGCTCCAGATGATGACGCCAGTTGAGCAGCGCCTCGGTGCGCGACTCGACTCGCCGGGGCCGGACGGCCTCGCCCGCCAACAGGCGCGCCGCCCGGGCGCCTTCGGGCGTGAGCCCCCAGAGACAGCGCCCGGCGCCGCCGGCGTCCTGGACCCGGACCCAGCGGGTCAGCCCCAGCTGCGCCAGGACCCCCAGGCGGTGACGGGCGGCGACGACGGAGGGGAACCAGGGATCCGACAGCTGGGAGGCCGCCAGCCAGTGGAACCGGTACAGCAGCACCAGCACTTCCCGGTCCCGGTCGGTGAGCCGCGCCAGGTCCTCGTCGGCGACGCGCCTCACGTCTCGACGAGCGGCAGGCGGACCCGCCGGGGGGGCGTGAGCCGGCCATTCTCCACGAGCTGGCATACCGCCTCGCCCCGGGGCAGCTCCCGCAGCTCGGTGGGCAGGATCCGCGGGCGTTCGACCCGGGTGCGGGACCTGACGGCGCCCCGGGCGTCGAGGACCTCCCGCCACGCGGGCTCGGTGCCCAGGGTGTCTTCGAGCCTGGCGATGTCCGCACCCGACAGCCCGCCCAGGAGCACGCGGTTGCGGGCGTTGGCCAGGACGGCCTGCATGAGTTCGCCGTCCAGCTGACCCAGGTGCTGGTGGCTCAGCACCGCGCCCGCCTGAAACGACCGCCCCTGCGCCAGGAACTCCCCGAAGCCGGGGGTGGCGTACCCCTGGAACTCGTCGGCGTACAGGAACTGGGGCGCCCGGGACGCGCCCCGGCGGAATACCGCCAGCTGCCACTGCATCAGGAAGAACGCGCCCGCCGCGTGCGCGCCCGCCCCGAGGCTCTCCACCGGGAGGTGGCACAGCACCACCTGGGCCGTCGCGAGCGCCCGGTCGAGGTCCAGGGTGCCGGGGCCGGTGAGGCAACGGCGCAGGTCGGGGTTGGCCAAAAGCCCCAGCAGCTGGCTCTGGATCCCCGCCAGGTTGCGCGTGCGCTCCTGCGCGCTCCAGCGCTGCACCTGGTCGCGAAAGTACCCGCGCACCACCGCGTCCTCGCTGCGGTGGAGGATCTCGGCCCGGAAGTCGTCGTCGCCCAAAAACCGGGCCAGCTCCTCGAGGTCGGTCGCCTCGCCCCTGACCTCCTTCAGCGCCAGCACCGAGGCCCGCACGACCCCCTGGGCCAGGGTGTCGTAAAAGGGATGCCCGCCCGTGAAGGAACGCCCCAGCGCGTACGCCAGCCCCTCGGCCACCGCCTCGCGCTCGCCCGCGAGCGGGTTCAAGGTGAGGCTCTCGCCCTCGAGGGGGGAAAAGCGCAGGGGAGTCCGCCCCGACCGCTGGCAGAGCGCCAGCGCTCCCCGGTACAGGTCGCCCTTGGGGTCGATCACGGTCACGCCGATGCGGGGGCGATCCAGGTCTTGGGCCAGGAGCGGCAAGAGCACCGAACTCGTCTTGCCCGATCCGGTCGGGCCCAGCACGTGCACGTGGAGAAACCGCTCCTGCGCTCCGATCTCCACCGGCAGGCGCGCGATATCCTTGCGGCGGCCCACCCGCACTCCCCCGGGGTCGAGGCGGCGGATCACCCCGCGCACCGACGGCCAGATCCACCGGCCCAGGGCCGCCTCCCCGAAGCCGACCAGCGCCACCCACAGCAGGACCGGCCCGTCTCTGCCCAGGAGCGGAGCGAGGATCAGCACGCCTGGGGCCACCACGTGGCCCCAGGCGAGAAACCGCCAGGCCGCCCGGCTCCGGGCGGGGACGCCGCGGACCTCCGGGCTCTCGACGCCCAAGACGAAGGTGACCACGGTGAGCACCACCACCCACGGCCACGGCCAGGGCAGGTGCGCGCCCCGCCCCACGAGCAGGCCACCCAGCGCCATGGCGTACCGGACGGTGCCGTAGGCGGCCAGGAGGAACACCCAGAGGGTGAGGAGCCGGCCCGCCATCCCTACCCGCTCCGCGGCGCGCCCGTGCGGGGGCGCGTCACGGGCACGTAGCAGCGGCGGCAGCGGGCCTGGTAGGCCTCGAGGCCTCCGATCTGGATGAGCGGGGCGTCCGGGCCCACCGGCTGCCCGTTCACCAGCCGCTGGTTGTACGTGGCCGGCTCGCCGCAGACGGCGCAGATGGCCTTGAGCTTGAGGACCTCGTCGGCCATGGCCATGAGCCACGGCATCGACCCGAACGGCCGGGCGGCGAAGTCAAGGTCCAGCCCGGCCACCACCACCCGCCGGCCCTGGGCCACGAGGTCCTCCACCACGTCGACGACCGCGGGCTCGAAGAACTGCGCCTCGTCCACGGCCACCACGTCGGCGGTCTCCTGCTCCGCCAGATGGGCGATGAGGCCGGGATCCTGGGGGTGCACCGCGAAGCTGCGGGCGGTGCGCCCGTCGTGGCTCGCCACCGCCTCGGGATCGTAGCGGTCGTCGACGGACGGCTTGACCACGATCGCCCGCTTGCGGGCGATCACGACCCGGCGCACACGCCTGAGGAGTTCCTCCGTCTTGCCCGAAAACATGCCGCCGGTGATCACTTCGAGGTAACCGCTCAACGCGCCATCGTCCCTCTCCTCGGGGTATCCCCGCGACACGAGCATAGCGCATGCGCCATGCCCGGGAAAGGCTCCTATTCCCCGAGGTCCCCGCCGGCCAGCTCGCGGTCGGCGCGCAGCAGGAAGGCCAGCACGTGGGCGACCGCCGCGTACAGCGCCGGCGGGATCTCCTCCCCCACCTCCACCCGCAGGAGCGCCTTGGCCAGCTCCCCGTCGCGCCAGACGGGCACCCCCGCCGCCTGCGCCAGCTCCACGATGCGCTGGGCCACCTCCCCCCGGCCCGACGCCAGGACCCGGGGCGCGTCCGCCTCGGCGCTGCGGTAACGCACGGCCACGGCCGCCGCCGGGCGTTTCAGGCCCATCGCTCCCAGCCTCCGTCCCCATCGGGGCCGGGGACGGGGCCCACCTGGATCCGGACCGGAGGTTCGACTCCGCCGGGGCCCGCCAGGGTGTGACGCAGCGCCCCCGCGCGGGCCGCGAGGAAGCGGGCCACCGCCGGGCGCTCCACGTGCAGGTCCACGGCCAGCGGCGGGGCGCTCACCCGGGCACCCACCTCGCCGAGCCGTTCGGTGCGCACCCGGACCTCGACCGCGAAACGCCCCGTCCCCTGGCCGCCTGAGCGCCGCCACCGCACCTCGGCGTGGCCGGGGCGCGGACCGGTGGCCACGGGCCACCACGCGCCCCACGAGCCGGGGGGCGAAAGCCATCGGGCCATGAAGAGGACCGCCAGGGCGTGGCCGGTGCCAGGGTGGGCCGCCGCGAGGCGCAGGGCCGCCAGCATCTCCGTCGAGCCGGCCTCCACGGGGAGGGCGCCCCAGCCCTGTCCCCGGGCCGGGCGCAGGGGCACGGGATTGCGTCCCAGCGCCCGGCGCAACCGGGCAAACGCGGCCGGCAGCTCCGGGGCCGGCAGCACCGTCGCCAGCTCGGCCAGCGCACCCGGAGTCAGGGGCAGGGAACGGGCCACGGCCCACGGGAGCACCCGCAGGAGCTCGGGGTCCTGCAGTTCGGGCAGGAGCCGCTCCACCGCCATCAGCTGCGCCGGTGTGGGGGACGCCCCGCGCTGCGCCAGGTAGGCCGCGAGGGGGTCCTGGGGGCCGGCGGGCGCTTCGGGCGGGGTCTCGAGCACCAGACGCAGCGGGACCTCCGAGCGCATGCGCAGGAGCAGGCGGCTCCCCACGACCAGGCCCTGCATCGCGGTGGCCCGCACCACGTGCCCCGCCACCAGGAGGTCCATGACCCCGCCGTCGGTGCGCAGGACCACCGCGGGCAGGAGGCTGCCCACGGCACCGGGCAGGGGGACGGCGTCGCCCCCGCCCATGGGCATCACGCTGATCACGGACAAGCTGACCGCCTCGGGAGTAGGTTCGGCCTCGATCGACACAACTCCCGCCGCCCGGGCAGGGGACCGGAGAAATTTCGCGAATATCGACATCCCACGGATGAACACGGGCGGGATGGATCGTCGCGCCGGGAGGGGATCGCGGGACATGTCGGTACGGCCGGTGACGCTCAAGGGGACGGGGCAGGGCATCCGGGTGGTCCTCGACCCGTCGATGGAGGAACCGCTGCTGCTGCGCGCGCTGGAGGCCACCATGCAGGACGCCGCGCGCCTGGTCAGCGGGGCGGCGTTGACCGTGGAACTGCAGGACCGGCCCCTGACCCCCTCCCTGGTGCAGGGGCTCTTGGACCTGACGTCCCGCCACGACGTCAGGATCCGGGGCATCATCGGCCGCGAGGAGCCGCGCCGGCCCCGCGCCCCGGAGCCGCGGCCCGCGCCCTCGCTGGTTCGCCGCACCCTGAGGGCGGGCCAATCCATGGACGAGCCCGGGGACCTGCTGCTCCTGGGCGACGTGAACGCCGGCGCCGAGGTGCGCGCGGTGGGCAACGTGATCATCCTGGGCGCCCTGCGCGGGGTGGCCCACGCCGGCGCCCAGGGGGACCTCGAGGCCGTCGTCTACGCGCAGGAGTTCAGCCCCATCCAGGTGCGCATCGCCGACCTGATCGCGCTCAATCCCGGCAGCAAGGGCGGCAACGGGCCCGAGGTGGCCCACACCAGCGCCGACCGGATCGTGGTGGAGCCCCTGGCGCACTTCTTGCGGAAAAATCCCGGCGCGAGCGCGGGACCCAGGCCCTCATGAGCCCGGCGCGCCGGCGCGCTCGGCGTTGGCGCTCGCCACCCGTCTGAGATCCTCGACGGCGCCCAGGACGAGGAGCAGGTCACCGGGCACCAGCCGGTAGTCGGCCGGCGGACTGGGGAGGTAGCCGGTCGCGCGGCGGATGCCGATGACGGTGGCGTGCGACCCCGTCCGGTCGCGGAACTCCCGCAGCTGGGCCCCCTGGAGCTGGCCGGTGGCGGTCACCGTGACCTCCTCGAGCTCCAGGTCGTTCTCGTTGGCCAGCACCGAGTCGAAGAAGTCCATGGAATTGGGTTTCAGAAATACCCTGGCCAGCCGCCGCCCTCCCAGGGCGGTGGGCATGACCACCCGCTGGGCCCCGGCGCGAAGCAGGCGGTGCTCCGCTCCCTCGTCCTCGGCGCGGGCCACGATGACAAGGTTCGGGGCCAGCTCCCGTGCGGCCAGCACGATCACCAGGTTCAAGGCGTCGTTGGGCAGGGCCGCCACCAGGCCCACGGCCGACCCGACATTGGCGGCCCGGAGGGTCTCCTCCCGGGTGGCGTCGCCCTCGACGACCCGCATGCCCCGCTGGCGCAGGGTGAGGACGTGGGAGGGACGCTCCTCCACGAGCACCACCGCCCGGCCGGCGGCCTCGAGTTCCTGAGCGGCCCTGAGGCCGACCCGACCCGCGCCGCACACCACCACGTGGTCGCGGATCCGCTTGAGATCCTTCTCCAACCGCCGCTCCCCCCAGAGGTTGCGCAGGTCCCCCTCGATGACGGTGGTGACCACGATGCCCAGGCTGTAGAGGCCGGCGCTGACACCCAGGAGGTTCAGGGCCGCCACGAAAAGGTCCTGAACGGGCCCCACCGGGGCGGCGCGGCCGTCGCCCAGCGTGGTCATGGTGGCGATGGACAGGTAGAGCGCCTCGAACGGCGGCCGCCGGAAGAGCACCAGGTAGCCGAGGAAGCCGAAGAAGATCAGCGCCAGGACGATGCCCACCGCCCAGAGGATCCGGTGGTTGCGCCCGGCGAGCACGGGATCCGACGGTCGAAACGGACGCACAGGTGTCTCAGCCACGTGTCGTCGGTCCCTTCCGCTTCGGGGTCGGGGCGACGGCCGCCGCCCCGGCCGAGGACAGCGTACCCGATGCGCTCCCCTGGTGGCAACGGGGCGGTTGCGGGGCATCGCCGCCGCCCGGCCGCATATCTCTCACCGGGGACCACACGGTGGGAAGGGAGCGGGCGCGGTGGGCGTTGAGCGCTGGGAGCGGGGCTGGGCCGCGGTGGTGCACCTGGGCATTCTCTTCTCCTGGGTGGGGATGGTGGGCACCCTGGTGGTGCTGCTGTGGCAGCGGGACCACTCGGCCTTTGTCGCGGACCACGCCAAGCAGGCGCTCGCCTACCAGCTGGCGGTGTTCTGCGTGCTGTACCTGAGCTCCCTCGCCCTCGCGGGCTCCCTGGCCACGGGTCTCGTGGGCCTGGAACGCTTCCTGGGCTCGGCGTCGATTCTGGGCCTCATGGTCGTGGTGACCACCGCCGTGGCGATGTGGGCCTCGGTGACCGCCCTGAAGGGGGTGCGTTGCCGCTATCCGGTCATCGGCCGCCTGCTCCAGCGCGTCTGACGCCTCGGACCCTACCCGGGGTCGCCCGAGCGGTACAGCGCCCGCGACAGTAGCTCCGGAAGCGCCGTGAGGACGGACCAGGTCTCGGCCTCGGTGCGGTCCAGGCGCCCGCGGGTCAGGTGACCCACGGCGCCCTCGCGCTGCTTGGTGTTGTCCTCCCCGGTGAGCTCGTCCATGACCGGGCCGAGCTCGGCGCCTTCGGCCACGGCCTCGGCCAGCCGCGCCGGCAGCTTGAGCCGCCCGCCACCCCCCTCGGTCTCGGTCCCGTCGCGGGCGCGCACCACCACCGCATTGGTGAGCCAAGCCTCGCCGCCCTCTCCCCAGACGACCCCGCCCTCGATGCCGACGCCGAACCGGGCCCGCGGCAGGCGGCTCAGCGCGGCCCGGGCCCGGTTGGCGGCGCCGGCGCGCAGCTCCGCGTGGCCGATGGGCATGGCCCGGACGCCGCTGTCGACGTGCACGCCCTGCACCGCGTTCCACAGTCCCACCCGGAAGGCGGCGCGCGCCACCGCCGTGATCTTGGTGGGATTCATGGACCCGACGGCGATGCGCACCCGCGGGCGGGGCACGCGCCACTCCCCCGGATCGGTGGACTTGACGAAGTCGAGCTCCCCCCGCCCGTCGGGGACGAAGCCCGACCCCAGAAGCAGCCCAGCCATGGATGCGCCCAGCGGCGGGAGCGTCACCCGGACGCTGCGGTGCCCCTGCCGCGCCGCGAGCCGCTCGCCCACCCCCAGGAGCCGGCCGCCGATGCCCTGGCCCCGGGCGGCGGGGTCCACGACCAGCCAGTCGATGCGGCCCGCCCCGTCGGGATCGGACGTCACCACCACGCACCCCACCGCCCGGCCCAGCTCGTCGCGCGCCAGACGCGCCTCGTCCATCATGAGCCGCCGCTCCACCGTCGCCTCCGTGGCGCACGCGGGACCCCACCCCGGCGGAAAGGTGGCCAGCGCTCGGTGCACGAGCGCGGTCACCTCGGGCACGTCGCCGTGCCGGGGCCGGCGCAGGCTGAGCGCGGTCATCGCGCCCGATCCCGCAGCTGGCGCAGCGCGAAGGCCAGGTTCGCCGGCCGCTCGGCGACGCGGCGCATGAAGTAGGGGTAGAAGTCCCGTCCGTAGGGGACGTAGACCCTGAGCGGGTAGCCCGCGTCGCGGACCTCGCGCTGCAGAGCGGGCCTCACGCCGTAGAGCATCTGAAACTCCACCTGCTCCCTCTGGCGCCCCATCGCCGCCGCCTCCCGCTGGATGGCGGCGATGAGGGCCGTGTCATGGGTCGCGAACGCCACCTGCGCCCCGGCTGCAAGCGCCAGGCGGGCCAGGTCGAGGTATGCGCGGTCCACCGCGTCCCGACGCTGGTACGCGATGTCGGGGGGCTCCCGGTACGCGCCCTTCACCAGCCGGATCCGCACGCCCTGGGCGATGAGCCCCAGGAGGTCCTCGCGGGAGCGGCGCAGGTACGCCTGGACGACGACTCCCACCTCGGGATGGGTGCGGCGCACCTCTCCGAGGAGCTCCAGGGTGGCCTCGAGGTGAGCCGAGTCCTCCATGTCGACGCGCACGAGGCTTCCAGCCGCCTTCGCCCGCCCCGCGATCGCTTCCACCCGCCCCCGGCAGGCCTCGCGGTCGAGGTCGAGGCCCAGGGCCGTGAGCTTGACGGACACGTGCGCCCTCGAACCCACTCGGCCGATGCCGTCGAGCAGCTCCAGGTACGCGGCGGCGGCGTCATCGGCGGCCGCCTCCTCCCGGGCCCCCTCGCCCACCCGGTCCACGGTCGTCCCGAAGCCTCGGGCTTCGAGTTCGCGCACCACCGCGAGGGCGGCCTCGAGGTCCGCGCCCGCGACGAACCGGTCCACCCCGAGCCGCTTCCCGTGGCGCCGGACGAAGGCCTCGAGGCGACGGCTGCCCGCCAGCGCCAGGAGGATGCGGCCCGTCCACGAGGATCTCATGGCGCCGGTGCCGCCGGTGCCTGCCCGTCATTATCCGTCATCGGGCACCGGAGCGTAAAGGCGGCGCTCGCACCAGGCGCCAACGGCCCGCTGCGAGGGGGTGCGCAAGCGCGCCCGCCGGTCGCGTGGCGCGCCCCCCGCGCCAGCGGCCCACCTGCGGTCGACACCGCCGACGGCAGCGCGAGCAAAGCTTGACCTCCCCTCACGTTTTCTGTAGGGTCAGCCTTGGGGGGACGTGGACCGGCTTCGCAACGATCGCATCCCACAGAGCCGCGCCCGGGCGGGGCCCGCCTGGGCTGAGGGCGGACCGCGAGGCACCGCGTGCCCCGGGGGTCTCGGCGCGGGGCGTCCCCGCTTGAGCCACGCTCGCCCAGGGTCCCCGGCAACAGCGCGAGGCGGCGGCCTTGCGCCCTCACCGGGGCAGAGCACCAGCGGTCAGTCTTTTCAGAACGGAGTGAGCCGTCATGGGATTTCGGGATCTCTTGCACCACGAGCTGGCGCGCGGGCTGAACCTGCACCACGAGGACCCCGTCGTCCAGAAGCTCGCGGGTCTGCGCCGGATCGGAGGGGTCGTCTACAGCCTGGGAGAGGAGGTGGACAGCCGCGAGGGAGACCTGCGCAGCCAGGGCATGGACCCCGAGGCCGTCCGCGCGCGCCTCGCCCGGGCCCGGGCCTTCCTGGCGGGGGCCCAGGTGCTGGTGGCCTTCGCCGACAGCTTCGTCCTGGACGGGTTCGTGGACGAGAACCACCCCAACCACGTGCCCCACGTGACCTTCCTCCAGGCTCAGAGCTTCTACCAGCGCGTGCCGGCCGTGGTGACGGCGGTGCGCCAGGAACTGGAGTTCCAGAACGGCGCCAGCCTCGAGCTGCCGGTGCTGCCGGGCCCCCGCTTCGAGGTGCCCGGGCGCTGTCCGGTGGAGCACCTGCTCGCGATGAAGCGGGCCGCGAGCAAGGTGGAGTCCATCATCGGCACGCGCATCGAGGCGCTCAAGCTCAAGCTCAAGGACGGGACCGACGCGATCAAAGGGCCGCTCCTGAGGATGCAGGAGGCCCGCACCCAGCGCGACGCCGCAGACCTCGTCATCGGCGCCATCCAGGAGGGCCAGCGGGTGGACCCGGACACCCACGAACAGGCGGAATCCTACTACTACGACGGGGTGCTGCGCCCCTATCTCTATGCTGCCCAGGAACTCGAGGTCCCCGGCTGCGCGGCGAAGGCTCCGGAGACGGAGAACGACGAGGAGGAGGACGCCACCGCGCAGGCGGCCCCGCCCGCGTGGTCGGCCCGCAGCTGGAACCAGCCTGGCGCATACGGCGGCATCGGCTTCGGCCAGCTGTTCGCCGCGGACATGATGGCCAACCTGGCCGGGGACCTTTTGGGCGGGCTGTTCGGCGGGGGCAACGGCAACTGGTGGTGACGCGCTAGTCGACCTCGCCGGGACGCTCGCCCCGCAGTCCGCCCCGCTCGAGGTGCGCCTGGTAGAAACGGGCGCTGCCGTCGGTGGCCATGGCGGCCGAGGCGGAGATCTCCAGGCACAGCGCCGCGGCCGCCACGATCTGGGCGAGGCGGTAGACGCTGCCCTCGCCCCGGCAGCCCATGATCCTGAGGTGGGCGGCCGCATAGGGAAGCCCCGTGCCGCCGCCGATGGTGCCGACTTCCAGGTTGGGCAGGCGCAGGGAGAAGCTGACGCCGTCCTCGGGCGCCGGCTGGATGATCCCGTGGGCCATGCTGGAGGTGCCCACCATCCCGAGATCCTGGCCGGTGGTGGCAAAGATGGCGGCCACCGCGCTGGCGGGGGTGAAGCTGAAGGAGTCCATGCCGCTCGCCAGCGCCCCGTGGACGCCGGCGTGCGCCAGGGCCAGAAGATCCCGCGCCGAGGTGTGCAGGACCCGGGTGAGGGTCCCCCGGCTGAGCCGGGCCTCGGCCATGACCTCCTTGCCGTGGCCGCCGCGTTCGAAGTACGAGTGGCTGGGCTTCTTGTCCCCGCCCATGTTGGCCTCGAGGAAGATGTGCTGGGGCTTCTCGCCGTCGTAGCGCGGCAGGATGTACTCCTGGTTCAGCGCGTAGCTGTTGCGGGTGATCATGTTGGGACCGCAGGCGTCGCCGGTGGTGAACCGGTAGAGGACGTGGCACATCCCGCCGATGACGTGGGTGTCCACCTCCCACAGCCGCGCGTGGCGGCTCAGCCGCCCCACTCCCTGCACCGACAGGCGGCGCAGGGGGTTGTCGGGGTCCTCGAGCCACGCGCGCATCTGGGGCGCCTCGGCCTCGACCCAGCGGCTGAACCGCAGGGCCTCTTCGCTGGAACCGAAGACGAAGCAGCAGTCGCGGGTCATGCGGTCGCTCAGGACGTGCGTGGTGATGCCGCCGTCGTTGGCGGTGGCCACGGCCCCCCGGTGCAGCGACGCCGCCAGGCCCCCCTCGGTGTGCCCCAGGGGGACGATCACCTCGTCCAGGCTCCGCGAGCGCTCTTGCAGCTCGCCCCGGACGGGCTCCAGCTCGTACGCTCCCAGGTGCACGCGCACCGGGCCCACCATGGACACGGGCAGCACGGTGAAGCCCGTGAACAGCTCCACCGCCTGCTGGTACGGCTCGGTGTCGCCGGCCGGCGGCTCGAACAGGAAACGGTCCCCGGGGTCCCACGCCGGCATGCGCTCCAGCAGCCGCTGGCGCAGCTGGATGCGGTCGGCGGAGTTGCGGTGCGGCCAGGGCCGGCCGCCGCGCCGGCCCCGCCGGACCCGAGGATCGGTCGCTTTCAGCTTGTCGTCCATGCACCACGCCCACCGTCAAAGCATTGCACTCGCGCGCCGCATCCTTGCACCCGGCGCCCTCCCGGCGGGCCCGGTCGCTCCGGCGGCGCCCCCGAGCGAGGGGGCGCCGCCGCTCCACAAGGAGGATTTCGCGGCCCGCCGCCGCGGCTCCTGCCCGCACCCCGCCTCATCGGGGCACCTCGCCCTGGTGAATGGCGCACACTCCCAGCGTGAGGGGGATGCTGGAGACGTTCACGAGGCCCGCCTCCCGCATGATCGCCTCGAGCTCGCGCCGGGGGGGGAAACTGCGCAGCGAGAGCGCCAGCCACGCGTAGGGATCCTTGCCGTGGCGGACGAGCCGTCCCATCCACGGCACGAGGTGGTAGAAGTACAGCGCGAAGAGGGACCGGAAGATTGGCACCTCGGTGTGGGAGAGTTCCAGGGAGAGGACGCGGCCGCCGGGCCGGGTCACGCGGGCCATCTCCCGGATCGTGGCGGGGATGTCGGTGACGTTGCGCAGAGCGAACCCGATGGTGCACACGTCGAAGCTCGCGTCGGCGAAGGGCAGGGCCAGGGCGTTGCCCGGCTGAAAGGTCACGTTTCCCAGTCCCGCCCCGGCCAGCTTGCCGCGCGCCACCTCCAGCATGCGCTCCGAGAGGTCGATTCCGACCACGTGGCCCGTCGGGCCGACGCGCTCCGCCAACATCCGCGTGAGATCGCCCGTGCCACAGGCCACGTCCAGCGCCCGCTGCCCGCTTTTCACGGCCAGCACGCGGGCAAAGCGCCGCTGCCAGACTCGCCACAGGCCCATGGTCAGCACCAGGTTCATGGGGTCGTACACCCGCGCGATGGTGTCGAACACCTGGTGCACCATGCGCTCTTTATCCGTTTGTTCTGTCACAGGATCCTTCTTTCGAACGGCCCCGACCCCCAGGGTCGCTATTGTAACCGAGCGATCGCCGCCCCGCAAGGATCCGGTGTCGACTCCGCCCGCGCGCCTCGGGACCCGCCGCAGGTCAACCCGCGCCACCGGCATGGACCGCCCGTGATCCGCGGGGCATGTTGTGGCGACGGCGCTGGCGTTGCGGCCGCCGGGCGGCGCGAGCTCCACGTGCCTCTAAGGCCGGCCGGCGGCGACCCTGGCCTGCGGTGCTGCCGCCTGGTGCGCGAGGGCGCCGGGTGACGGGACGACAGGGAGTGCGCGGCCGGCGTCCGGCCGGGAGGTGATCCTCCTCTCACCGCCTGCGCCCGCGGGTCGAGCCAGAAGACCGGTCCCGCCAGGGCCCCCTCACCTCGGCCGCGCGCGGGCCAAGCTCCCGGGCGTCACGTCCCGCCCGCCTGCCGCCCGCGTCACCAGGAGATTCCGGCCCCACCCCCGCCCAACGACCGCTGGCGGAGGGTGGGGCCGGACGGCAGCGGGAGCCGGGCGGCTACATGATCCTCGGGCCCGAGGGGCCGCGGCGCAGGAACCGTCCCCGGCCGGGCCGGGCGTGGAGCGCCCCGTCCTGGACGATGACCTCGCCGCGGGAGAGCACGATCTCGGGGACCCCCTGCACCCGGCGTCCCTCGTAGGGGTTGTAGTCCACGTTCATGTGCAGGGTCTTCTGGGACAGGACCGCGCTGGCGTCGGGATTCCAGATCACCAGGTCGGCGTCCGACCCCGGTGCGATGGTCCCCTTGCGGGGAAAGAGCCCGAAGAGCTTGGCGGGCCCGGTGGAGGTGATCTCCACGAACCGGTTGAGGTCGATCCGTCCCGCCCGGACGCCGCCGTCGTACACCAGCGTCATCCGCGTCTCGATCCCCGGGGCGCCGTTGGGGATCTTGGAGAAGTCGTCGCGGCCCAGCTCCTTCTGCTCCTTCATGCAGAAGGGGCAGTGGTCCGTGGACACCACCTGCAGATCTCCGCTCCCGAGTCCCTTCCACAGCTCGTCCTGGTGGTCCTTGGGCCTGAGGGGCGGGGACATGACGTACTTGGCGCCCTCGAAGCCCGGCTCCTCGTAGTTGTCGTAGGAGAGGAAGAGGTACTGGGGACAGGTCTCGGCGTACGCGGCGACGCCCAGGTCGCGCGCCTGACGGACCGCGTCGAGCGCCTCCTTCGCCGTCAGGTGCACGATGTACACCGGGACGTGGGCCATCTGCGCCAGGGCGATGGCCCGGTGGGTGGCCTCCCCCTCGGCCAGGGACGGCCGGGTGAGGGCGTGGTAGCGGGGGGCGGTGTGCCCCTGGGCCAGCGCCCGCTGGACCAGGACGTCGATCACCCCGCCGTTCTCGGCGTGCATGGCGATGAGGCCGCCGTTCTCCCCCGTGCGCAGCATCGCCCGGAAGATCGACGCGTCGTCGAGCATGAAGACGCCGGGATAGGCCATGAAGAGCTTGAAGGAGGTGACGCCCTCGTTGACCATCCGGTCCATGTCGGCCAGGCTCTGGGGGTTGACGTCCGACATGATCATGTGGAAGCCGTAGTCGATCACCGCCTTGCCCTCGGCCCGGCGGTGCCAGTGGTCCAGCGCCTCGGTGAGGGACTCCCCCCGGTACTGGATGGCGAAGTCGACGATGCTCGTGGTCCCGCCGAAGGCTGCCGCCACCGTGCCGGTCTCGAAGTCGTCGCTGGAGTTGCTGCCGCCGAAGGGCATGTCGAGGTGCGTGTGCACGTCGACCCCGCCGGGGAGGATCAGGCGGCCCTTGGCGTCGATGTGGTGGTCGGCGGTGGCGTCGAGGGACTGGCCGATGGTGCGGATGACGCCGTCCTCGATGAGGATGTCGCCGGCGTAGCGGTCGGTGGCCGTCACGATCTGGCCGCCGCGGATCAGGGTGCGCATCGGATCGCCCTCCTCGTTGAGGTTCTCGTGCCGGAAAGCGGGTGGGCCGGCGGGGGCGAGGTCACGCTCCCGCCATGAGCTTCTGGCGCTCGTTCCAGCTCTGAGGCGGCTTGCCCGTGGGAACCTCCGTCATGGTGATGCACCCGTCCACGGGGCACACGAGGGCGCACAGGTTGCAGCCCACGCACTCGTCCTCGTCGACCTTGGGGACGCTCTGGCCCGGGATCCGGTCGATGCACTGGTGCGCCCCGTCCTCGCAGGCGATGTGGCAGAGGTTGCACCCGATGCACTTCTCGGCGTCGATGCGGGCCACGACCCGGTAATTGAGGTCCAGGTTCCCCCAGTCGGTGACCGCGGGGACGGCCCTGCCCACAAGGTCCATGACCGAGGGAATGCCGTGCTCGTCGAGGTAGTCCGAAAGGCCGGCCGTGAGGTCGCGGACCATCCTGAAGCCGTAGTGCATCGCCGCCGTGCACACCTGGACGGAGGTGGAGCCGAGCGCGATGAACTCCACCGCGTCGCGCCAGGTCTCGACCCCGCCGATCCCGCTGATGGGGACGCGGATGTCCGCCTCGCGGGCCAGGGAGGAGATCATGTGCAGCGCGATGGGCTTGACCGCCGGGCCGCAGTACCCGCCGTGGGCGCCCTGGTTGCCCACGTGGGGGATGGGCAGCAGCGTGTCGACGTCGAGCCCCATGAGCGAGTTGATGGTGTTGATGAGGCTAAGCCCGTGGGCTCCGCCCCGCACCGCGGCCCGCCCGGGGAAGCGCACGTCGGTGACGTTGGGGGTGAGCTTGACGATCACCGGGATCTCGCTCGCCTCCACCGCCCAGGAGGTGATGCGCTCGGTGTACTCGGGCACCTGGCCCACGGCGGAGCCCATGCCCCGCTCCGACATGCCGTGGGGGCAGCCGAAGTTCATCTCGATCCCGTCCGCGCCCGTGTCCACCACCCGCCGCACGATGTCGTGCCAGATGTCCGGGTCCGAGTCCACCATGAGGGAGACGATGACCGCCCGGTCCGGCCACGCGCGCTTGACCTCGCGGATCTCCCGCAGGTTGTCCTCGATGGGTCGGTCGGAGATGAGCTCGATGTTGTTCAGGCCCACGAGCCGGCGGCTGCCGTAGTCCATCCCGCCGAGCCGGGACGTGGTGTTGATGATGGGCTCGCCCACGGTCTTCCACACCGCGCCGCCCCACCCGGCCTCGAAGGCGCGGTGGACCTGGTAGCCGGTGTTGGAGAGCGGCCCGGACGCCAGCCAGAACGGATTGGGACTGGTGATCCCGGCAAAGTTGATGGAGATGTCCGCCATCTACGCCACCTCCCCTTCTCCCAGCGCGGCGGCCATGGCGTGGGCCGCGCGCTTTCCCTGCTCCACCGCGTCCACCACGGTCACGTCCCGGGTCAGGCCCGACGCGTCCCCACCGGCAAACACCCGCGGATGCGAGGTGCGCATCGTGGCGGGGTCCACCACGAGCCGCCCTCCCCGGTGCTCCAGGCCCCACGATTCCCACAGCTGGCCCGGGTGCGCCTGGCCGATGGCGCGGATGACCGAGGTCACCTGGAACACGTGCTCGCTCCCCGGCACGGGAGCGCTCGTGCGCCGGCCCCGCTCGTCGGGTTCGCCCAGCGTCTGGCGCACGCACTCGATCCCGGTGACCCGCCCCTCCCCCAGGATGCGGGTGGGGGCGGTGAGGAAGTGGTAGTGGACCCCTTCCTCCTTGGCGAACTCGTACTCGTACCGGTAGGCGGTCATCTCCGCCTCCGACCGGCGGTAGAGGATCATCACCTCCGCCGCTCCCATCCGGACCGCCAGGGTGGCGGCGTCCACCGCCGTGTTGCCCGCCCCGATCACCGCCACCCGGTCGCCCAGCTCGACGCCCTCGTACTGGTCGCGCTTGTGCCGCTCGATGAGATCCAGCGCGTCGTACACGCCCGCAAGATCCTCGCCGGGGATGCCCAGCTTCGGTCCCGGACGAAGCCCCACCGCCAGGAACACGGCGTCGTAGTCGCGCACGAGGTCCGCGAAGGCCACGTCCCGGCCCACGGTGACGCCGGTGCGGATCTCGGCCCCCATGGCCCGCACCTGCTCCACCTCCCAGCGCGACACCGCGACGGGAAGCCGATAGGAGACGATGCCGTAGGTGTCCAGGCCTCCCGCCTCGGGCCGCGACTCGAACATCACCACCGCGTGGCCCGCCCGCCGCAGCTCGAACGCGCACCCGAGCCCCGCCGGCCCCGCGCCCACGATGGCCACCCGCCGGCCGGTGGGGGACCCGGGCGTGAAGAGCTGCTCACCTCGCTGGGCGAGCCAGTCGGTGGCGTGGCGCTGGAGGCGGCCGATGCTCACCGGGCGCTGGTGCTTGCCCACGACGCAGGCGCCCTCGCACAGCGCCTCGGTGGGGCAGACCCGGGCACAGGTCGCGCCCAGGATGTTGGCGTCGAGGATCGTGCGGGCGGCGCCCTTGAGGTGGCCCGTGGCGATGCCGCGGATGAACACCGGGATGTCGATGTGGGTCGGGCAGCCCTGGATGCACGGAGCGTCGTAACAGTACAGGCACCGGTTCGCCTCCTGGACGGCCTCGTCGGGATCCAGCGGCCCCACCACCTCCTCGGTGGTGCGCGCCTTCAGATCCGCCATGGCACCAACCTCCTCGCCGTTGTCAGTACAGGTTTCCGGAACGACGGCTGCCCGTGTAGTCGATGAACACCGTCTTGATCTCGGTGAAAAAGAGCGCGCCCTCCTTGGCCATCTCCCGGAAGCCGGCACCCGAGGCCTTGACGCCGCCGAACGGCACCGCCGCCTCCCCGCCCACGGTGGGGGAGTTGATGTGCACCATCCCCACCTGGGCGTCCTCGACGAAGCGCAGGGCGCGGTTGATGTTGCGGGTGTAAATGGAAGCCGTCAGGCCGAACCGCACCCGGTTGGTCAGGGCGACCGCCTCGTCCAGGTCCGAGAAGGTGGTGACCGCCAGGACGGGGCCGAACACCTCTTCCTGGGCCAGCGTCGAGCCGGGGTCGACGCGCCGGAAGATCGCGGGCGTCATGAACAGCCCGTGGGCGTGCTCGCCCTCGGTGACACGCCGGCCCTCGAGCACGGGCTCGGCGCCCTCCCGGATGGCGGTGGCCACCGCCGCGAGGTTCTGCTCCAGCTGGGTCTCGTCCACCACCGGTCCCAGGGTGGTCTCGGGGTCGAGGCTCGGCCCCACGCGCAGCGACCGCGCCGCCTGGGCCACGAGCTCGGTGACCTTGGGCTCCACGCGCTCGTGGACCAAAAGCCGCGAGGTCGCCGTGCAGCGCTGGCCCGTGGACCCGAAGGCCCCGTCGGCGACCCCGGCCGCCGCCAGTTCCAGGTCCGCGTCGTCCATCACCACGACCGCGTTCTTGCCGCCCAGTTCCAGGGTCACCTTGGCCAGTCGGCCGGCCGCCCGGGTCGCCAGGCGCTGGCCGACGGCGTTGGAACCGGTGAAGGAGACCGCCCGCACCCGCGGATCGTCCACGAGGGGATCCCCCACCGCGCCGCCCCCGCCGAAGACGAGGTTCAGCACGCCGTCCGGGAGCCCCGCCTCCTGGAAGACCTCGGCGATGCGCACCGCCATGAGCGGCGTCGCCGACGCCGGCTTCATGACCACGGTGTTGCCGGTCACCAGCGCCGGCGCAAGCTTCCAGATGGGGATGGCAAAGGGAAAGTTCCACGGGGTGATGACGGCCACCACCCCCAGCGGCTGGCGAAGGGTCAGCAGCAGGTTGCTCGGCAGCTCCGACGGCGCCGTGACCCCCTCCATGCGCAGGCCTTCGCCCGCGTAGTACTCGAGGAGGTTCAGCCCCTTCTGGATCTCGCCCAGGGCCTCCCGCTGGATCTTGCCCTCCTCGCGGGCCATGAGCTCGGCAAGCTCCGCCTTGCGGGAGGTGAAGATCTGATGCGCCCTGAGCAGCACGCGGCCCCGGCTGGGCCCGGGCGTCCTCGCCCACCCGGGGAGCGCCCGCTCCGCGGCCTGGATGGCCTTGTCCACCTCGGCCGCCCCCGAGCGGGGAAACCGTCCCAGCACCACCCTCAGGTCGCTGGGGGAACGGTCCTCGAACCCCTCGTCGGCGTCGGGAGCGAGCCAGCGGCCGCCGATGAAGTTGCCGTACGTCTGCGCCATTGCGATCCCCCCCGTGGAGATGATGTCAGGCGGCCAGCTCCGGGTGCTGCCGGTACAGCGCCTCCAGCGCCTCGGCGATGATGAGCAGCGCCTCGTCGGTCTCGGCGGGCGAGACCGTCATGGGCGGGGCGATGCGCACCACGTTGCCGTACAGGCCCCCCTTGCCCAGAAGGAGGCCGCGCTCCTTGGTGGCCTCGAAGAACTCCAGCACCAGGTCCGGAGCCGGCGCCTTCTCGGCGCGCACGAACTCCAGGGCCTGCATCAGTCCCATCCCGCGCACGTCCCCCAACACCGGGAACCGGCGCTGCAGCTCCTCGAGCCCCGCCCGCAGCCGCTGGCCCTCCCGGGCGGCGTTGTCGGTGAGATTCTCCTCCTCCATGACGTCCAGGGTGGCCAGCGCCGCGCGCATGGACATGGGGTTGCCCCCGAAGGTGGAGATGCTGGCGCCCTTCATCGCGGCGCCCACCTCGGGGACGGCGATGGTGGCGCCGATGGGCGCGCCGTTGGCCAGGCCCTTGGCAAAGGTCATCAGTTCGGGCTCCACCCCGTAGTTCTCGATGCCGAAGGGCTTGCCGGTACGGCCGAAGCCGGTCTGGACCTCGTCGGCGATGAACACGCCCCCGTGCCGGCGCACGATCTCCACCGCGATCTCGAAGTACTGGGGCGGGGGCGTGATGAACCCGCCCACCCCCATGATCGGCTCGGCGATGAACGCCGCGATCTCCCCGTGGGTGGTGGTGGCGATGAGTTCCTCGATGTCGCGGGCGCACTCGTAGTTGCACTTGCCCGCCACCTTCCCGAAGGGGCAGCGGTAGCAGTAGGGGGCGTGGGCGTGGCGGATCCCCGGGACCTCGGTGGGGCCCAGGCGCCAGGGCGCCTGCCCGGTGAGGCTCATCGCCAGGGTGGAGCGGCCGGAGTAGCTGTGGCGCAGGGCCACGACCTCGCTGCGGCCCGTGTAGAGCTTCGCCATGAGCAGCGCCGTCTCGTCCGCCTCGGTGCCGCTGGTGGTGAAGAAGCTCTGGCGCAGGGCGCCCGGGGTGATGCGCGCCAGCCGCTCCGCCAGATCCACGATGGGCGCGTTGGGATACAGGGTCGAGGTGTGCATGAAGGTGCGTGCCTGCTCCGCGATGGCGTCGGCGACCCGGGGATGGGCGTGGCCCACCGAGACCGTGAGGATGCCCCCGAAGAAGTCGAGGTAGGTGCGGCCGTCGAGGTCGGTGACCCTCAGTCCCCGGGCCTCCTTCACCACGACGCTCTCCGCGTAGTAGGTGGACACCGCTGGCACCAGGTACTCTCGGTGCCGCCGGCGCACGTCCTGGGCGTCGGTCGCTGCGCTGTTCATCGAATGCCTCCTACAGGGCCGTCAGAGCCTGGTACGTTTCGGGACGCCGGTCGCGGAAGAACTGCCACGTCTCGCGCACCTCGCGGATGAGGTCGAGGTTGGCGTCCCCGATGACCACCTCGTCCCGGTCGGGGCTGCCCACGGCCACCATCTGACCCCGGGGGTCGCAGAGGTAGCTCTCGCCGTAGAAGTCGCCCATGTTCCACGGCGACTCCATCCCCACCCGGTTGATGGCCCCCACGAAATACCCATTGGCCACCGCGTGGGCGGGCTGCTCCAGCTTCCACAGGTACTTGGACAGCCCCGCCACCGTGGCCGAGGGGTTGAAGACGATCTCCGCGCCCCCGAGCCCCAGCGCCCGGGCGCCCTCGGGAAAGTGCCGGTCGTAGCAGATGTACACGCCGATCTTCCCCACGGCGGTGGTGAACACCGGGTAGCCCAGGTTGCCGGGACGGAAGTAGTACTTCTCCCAGAACCCCGTCTCAGGGTCGGGGCCAGCCTGGACCTGGGGGATGTGGGACTTGCGGTACTTGCCCACGTACCGGCCGTCCGCGTCGATCACCGCGGCGGTGTTGTAGTAGACTCCGGTCCCGTCCATCTCGTAGATGGGTACGATCATGACCATGCCCGTGGCGCGGGCCTTCTCCTGCATGAGCCGGATGGTGGGCCCGTCGGGGATGGGTTCGGTGGCCTCGTACCACTTGGGCTTCTGCTCGGCGCAGAAGTACGGGCCGTAGAACACCTCCTGCAGGCACACCACCTGGGCTCCGCGTTCGTGGGCCTCGTCGATCAGCCGCAGATGCTTCTCGATCGCCCGCTCCTTGTGGACCTTGACCGGCTCCTCCCCGGGAACCTCGTGCCGGGCCTGGATGAGTCCCACCCGCACCACTCGCCCCACGCTGGGTCACCTCTTCTGCATTGATATTCCGGAAATGAGGCGAGCATCGCCCGTTCGGTACCGGGTTGCCCCGCACCGTTCCGGCGATGTTCACCGGAAGGGATGCATTCTCCGCCCGCCGCTAGATGTCCTCTCGCGCCCCGCCCTCCGGGCGCTCGCGGTGCAGAAACCTGGCCACCCGCGCCTGGAACTCCCCGGGTTCGACGAAATACGGCAGCTCCCCCGCCCGGGGCGGAGGGGTGCTGGGCAGGCACAGGCTCACCGACCGCTTGGCGGCCCGCAGGGACGCCGGGGACTGGTCGAGGATCCGGCGGATGAGCTCCTCGGTCCGCGACTGCAGCTCTTCAGGCGGGGCGAGATAGTTGAGGATCCCCACGTCCAGAGCCTCCCGGCCGTCGAGGAGGCGGCCGGTGTACAGGAGGTCGAGGCTGCGGGCCGGGCCCAGCACGTCCACGAGGCGCCGGGCGATGGCCGGCGAGAGCATGATGCCGAAGCGCGCGATGGGCATGCCGAAACGGGCGCGCTCGGTGCCGATCCTCAGGTCCGCCGCCAGGCAAAGCTCGAACCCGCCTCCTAGGGCGTAGCCGTCCACCGCGGCCAGCACGGGACAGGCGACGGCGGTGAGCTGGGCGATCGCGTGCTCCATGGCCCCGAACGAATGGTCCACCGCCGTCAGGGGCAGGGTGGTCCACTCCTTGACGTCGGAACCCGCGGTGAAGGGATTCCAGTGGGACCCCCGCAGGAGGACAAGCCCCGGAGGATCCTCCACCAGGGGGCTCAGGATGGCGGTGAGCCGCTCCCACATGGCCGCGGTGACGGCGTTCTGGGCTTCGGGACGGTCGAACAGCACCTCGCAGTAGCCGTCGTGATCGATCCGGCGCACCCGCTCCTCGCTCAACGCCACGCCCGCTCCAAGCCCGTTCCCGGAAACCGGGTGCGCACGACGAGGTGGGCGCGAACCCTGCACATGGTCAGCAGCACGGTTCCTTCCTTTCCGGTCACAAATCTGGCGACGCCTCCCGGGCCGGCCGCCACGAGGCGACCCGCCCGCATGGAAGATACGGGGCCCACGCCGCAATGCCTGCCGCGGACCCGGACCCGGGCACCGCCGTCGACGCGCGGGAAAGGACGGGCGCGCACCGCGCGCTCGCGGCCGGCCCCAGGGCTCGGACACGGCGCGGGCCGGGCTCGCGGTGGCGCTGGGCGCCAGCGGCTGCCCCCGACCGGCGAGCCGTCCGCGGTCGCGTTGCGGCGGGGACGGACGAGCGAGGCCGGCGGCAGTGCCGCCGGCCTCGCTCCGTCCACAGCAGCGATCAGGTCGAGACCTCGGGCACCAGGGTCGTGGCGCCGGAGCGGCTGTACATGAGTCCGAGGTAGACTCCGAAGGAGACGGCGAAGCCCACGAACCAGCTGTAGGTGGCGAGCCCCGCCAGCGCCGGGACCACGTCGCCGATGAGGGCCACGAAGATGCCCGCCGCCAGGGCCACGATGGCGTTCCAGTTGAAACCTCCCGTGTAGCGGTAGCGGCCCTGCACCTCATAGAGGTCCCTGAGGGCCAGGGTGCGCCGGCGGAACACCCAGTAGTCGGCGATGAGGATGGCGGCGATGGGCCCGAGCGCCCCGCCGTAGATCCCGAGCCAGTCGAAGATGTAGATGTGCGGGTCGGACATGAGCTTCCACGGCACCATGAGGATGGCGGCGATGCCCGTGATGAGGCCCCCGTGCTCGAACCTGAGCCGGCGGGGGAAGAGGTTCGAGATGTCGTACGAGGGCGAGACGACGTTGGCGGCCACGTTCACCGAGAGGGTCGCCAGCACGATGGCGCCCAGCCCGATGAACTCGACGAAGGTGTTGTGGAACTGGCCCATGAGGACCACCGGATTCCAGATGGCCTTGTGGTAGACCACCATGGACGCCGAGGTGATGAGGACCCCGAAACCGGCGAAGACCGCCATGGTCGTGGGCAGCGCCACGGTCTGCCCCACCCACTGGTCGCGCTGGCTGCGGGCGAAGCGCGTGAAGTCGGGGATGTTCAGGGAGAGCGTCGCCCAGAAGGCGATCACGCCCACGAGCGAGGGGATGAAGACCGCGCCGGCCCCGGGCTTGCTGGGCTGGCTCAGGATGGGACCCAGGCCGTGGGCGGCGGAGATGGCCCAGGTGAGCAGCCCGATCGCCAGGAGGAGCACCAGCGGCCCCGCCCACCATTCGAAGCGGCGGATTGCTTCCATTCCATGATAGATGATCCAGATGTTCAGGCCCCAGAACGCCAGGAAGGTGATCCACATGGACACGCTCATCCCGGCGAAGCCGGCGCCCCCGAGGAGGTTGGGAAATCCCGGGGCGACGCTGGCGATCATGGCGTTGAGGGCTTGCCCGCCGATGAACGACTCGATCCCGAACCAGCCCGCGGCGACCACGGCCCGCAGCATGGCTGGGATGTTCGCCCCAAATACGCCGAAGGAGGCCCGGCAGAGGACCGGGAAGGGAATGCCATACTTCGTGCCGGGGTGGCTGTTGAGCAGAATGGGGACGAGCACGATGAGGTTCCCGATGAGCACGGTGAGGACCGCGACCCACCAGGACATGCCCAGGGCGATGAAGGACCCGGCCATCAGGTATGTGGGGATGTTGTGCGCCATGCCGATCC
>JAJZYS010000123.1 GCA_021797925.1 Bacillota bacterium | reverse complement strand
GCTGGCGGACGCCGTCGTGGACGCCGTCCGCGCGGGCGACCCCGCCGCGCGGGCGGGCGTCGAGGTGCTCGTCTCCCCCCGGCGCCTCGTGGTGAGCGGACGGATCGTGACCCGTGCACCGCTTCCCTGGGAGCGTCTCGTGGCCTTGGTCGAGGAGGTCGCGGTCGCGGCGGGATACGGCCCTGGGCCCTTCCACGTTCCCCTGCCCGCGCCGACCTTCGATCTCGAGCAGATTCCCCCGGCCGGCGACGGCCCGGTGGGGCCGGGGCAGGGGGTCGCGTTCGGGTTCGCGACGGACGAGACCCCGGCGCACATGCCCCGCGAGTGGGTGTGGGCCCACGACCTCGCGGGCGCGCTCGCGGCGGCGCGCGCCCATCTGCTCTTCCTGGGCCCGGACGCGAAGGTGCAGGTGGGCGCGAGGATCGACGGGGGCGGTGCCGGTCCGGTGAACGTCGCCGTGGCGGTGCAGGTGGACCCGTCCGCGGCGCCGGGCAGGGCGGCGGCAGCCGTGGAGCGGGAGGTCGTCCGCCCCTGCCTTTCGGCCCTGGGGGTCGAGGCGGGATCGATCGCGGTCCGCGAGGAGCGCGACCGGGGCCTTGGCGCCGGCGTGGGGCTCACCGGTCGCAAGCTGGGGATGGACGCCTACGGCGGCATGGTCCCGTGGGCGGGCGGGGCCCTCTCGGGCAAGGATCTCACGCGCTTCGACCGGATCGGGGCGCTGGCCGCCAGGGCCGCGGCGCTCGTCGCGGTGCGCTGTGCCCTCGCGGCCCAGTGCCTGGTCACCCTGACGGCCGAGCCTGACCGCGACGCCCTGACGCTGGGCGCGGACGCGCTGGGGACCTCCTTTCTGACCCCCCAAGCCCTCACCGACCGGCTCGCCGGCGCGCTGCGCCTGGATGGGGCCGCCCTGGGCACGCTGGCCGGGGCCGTCGACCACCCCCTGGCCATCGCGGCCGGACGGGGGCACTTCGGCGATCCCCGCTTCGCCTGGGAGCGCGAGGGTGTCCTCGGGCGAGGTGTCGTGACGCCGTGAACCCGCCCCGACCGCCCCCCGCCGAAGCGCCCCGCGAGGAACCGGGGCTCGCCCGCCCGCTGCTTGTCCTCCTCGCCCTGACCTGCGCGGCGACGGTGGCCAACATCTACTACAATCAGCCGCTCCTGCCCGAGATCGCCCGGGGGCTCGCCGTGCCGCCGGGACGGGTGGGGCTCGTGACGACGCTGACCCAGTTCGGCTACGCGGTGGGACTCTTCCTGCTGGTGCCCCTGGGCGACGCGGCCGACGTCCGCCGGCTGGTGACGCGGCTCATGCTCGTGGCCGCGCTGGGCCTCGGGGCGATCAGCCTGGCCCCGGATCTCGCGTTCATGCTCGCGGCCTCCCTGGCCATGGGAGTGGCCACCGTCATCCCGCAGATCCTCATCCCCTTCGCCGCCCGGCTGGCCGGTCCCGGTCGCCAGGGGACGGCGCTCGGCGTGCTCCAGGGCGGGGTGCTCCTGGGCATCATGGGCGCGAGGGTCTTCAGCGGGCTTGTGGGCCAGCTGTTCGGCTGGCGGGCCATGTACCTCGTGGCGGGCGCCATGATGGTCGTCCTGGTCGTCGCCTTGGCGAAAACCCTTCCGGCCACGCCCTCGGGTCCCAAGACCCCCTACCGGGAGCTTTTGGCCTCGCTCTGGCGGCTTGTCGCGGCCGAACCCGCCCTGCGCCAGGCATCCCTGCTGGGGGGCCTGGTCTTTGCGGCCTTCAGCGCCGTGTGGACCACCCTGGCCTTCTTCCTGGCGACCCCGCCGTACCATTACGGCAGCTCCGTCGCCGGGATGTTCGGCCTGGTGTCGGTGGTGTCGGTCGTCCTCGCCCCCCGGGTGGGGATCATGGCCGATCTGAGGGGCACAAGGGTCACGTCGGGCATCGCGGTGACCGCCACCGCCCTGGGATTTGCCGCGCTGGCGCTGGTGGGGCGCGAGCTTGGGGGGCTTGTCCTCGGGGTGCTGCTCCTCGACGTGGGTCTTTCCGCCAATCAGGTGAGCAACCAGACCCGGGTCATGACCCTGAGGCCCGATGCGGCCAGCCGGGCCAACACGGTGTACATGGTGGCCATGTTCCTGGGCGGGGCCGCGGGGTCGGCGCTGGGCGCCATGAGCTGGGAGCGCTGGGGCTGGCCGGGGGTGTGGGGCCTGGGCCTTGTCCTGGTGCTCCTCATCGCCGGGGCGTTTGCCCGCGGCGCCCGGGTGCGGGTCGCCGAGGCGTGAGCGCACCCGCCTCGCGACGCTCCGCGCATCTCACGGGAGCGGCCGTCCCCGCGCGCTCACGTAGAGCGCGTACCACTCCTCCCGGCTCAGGGTGAGGCGTTGCGCGTCGGCGCACGCGCGGATGCGCTCGGGGCGCCTGGTGCCGATGACGGGCTGGATGCCGGCGGGGTGGGTCGTGAGCCACGCGAGCACGATCGCCTCGGGGGTGGTCCCCCGCTCGCGGGCCAGATCTCCCACCAACTGGGCGGTGGCCCGCACCGGTTCCGGCTGGTCGTCGAGGGGCCGCCCGCTGAAGAGCCCCTGCGCCAGGGGCCCCCAGGCCTGCAGCTGGATGTTCTGCAGCCGGCAGTACTCGGTGGTGCCCTCGGGGAACGTGTCCTCCCGGGCCGCGTCCTGGTTCACGTGGACGCCCGTCTCGAGCCACCCCGTCCGCTTCAGGCTCATCTCCAGCTGGTTGACGACCAGGGGCACCGTGACGTGGTGCTGCAGGAGGCGGATCTGTCCGGCGCTCATGTTGGACACCCCGAACCAGCGGACCTTGCCCCGGGTCACGAGCTCCTCCAGCGCCCCGGCGACCTCCTCGGGATCCACGAGCGGATCGGGCCGGTGCAGGAGCAGGATGTCGATGCGCTCCAGGCCCAGGCGCTCCAGGCTGCCGTCGACGCTGCGCAGGATGTGCGCGCGGGCGAAGTCGTAGCGGCCGGGCGCACGGGGCGAGTCCCCGAAGCGGATGCCGCACTTGGTCTGGACGAGGATCCGCTCGCGAAGGTCGGGACGCTCGCGGAGCACCTGGCCGAAGACGCGCTCCGCCTTGCCGCGCATGTAGATGTCGGCGTGGTCGAACAGGTTGATCCCGATCTCCAGCGCCGCGTCCACGGCCGCGTGGGCTTCGCGGACTGCGCTCGCGTCGATCGGCGCGTCGTTCCACCCGCCTCCCAGGCCCATGCACCCCAGGGCCAGTCGGCTCGCCGGAATGCCGCGGCGGTTCAGCGGCAGGACACTCATCGCTCTCTCCTCGCTTTCGTCGGCGAACCCCGGGTCGCTCAGCGCGGCGCCAGCTCCAAGTCGGCGGCGGCGGCGTTGACCTTGACCTGGTCCGGGTCCTTGCAGCCGGGGATGACGCAGGTCACCGCCGGATGGGCGAGGCACCAGGCCAGGGCCCACTGGGCCATGTTGACCCCCGGCGGCACCTCGGTCCGGCGAATCTCCTCCACCTGCCTGAGCTTGGCCTCCTCCTGATCCCGGTCGCGGCGCGAACGCACGTCGTTGTCGGGGAAGGTCGCCCCCGGCGCGTACTTTCCGCTCAGGTAGCCGCTGGCGAGCGGCACGCGGGCCAGGACCCCGAGGTCCTGGCGCTGGCAGGAGGGGAGGACGCGGCGCTCTGCCGTCGGGTCGAGGCGGTTGTAGACCACCTGGATGGCGCGGGCGTTGACGCGGGTGGCGGCGTCGGTCTGGTGCAGGTTGTCGTTGGACCCGATGGAGATGCCCAGGTTCCTCGCCTTTGCGGCCCGGACCACGCCGTCAAGCGCCGTCCAGAGCTCGTCGTTGTCGAAGAACTCGTCGCGGCCCGAGTGAAACTGGTACAGGTCCACGTGGTCGGTTTGCAAGGCCCTGAGCGACGCCTCGAGCTGCTCCAGCACCTTTTGGGCGGACCAGGCGGGTTCGGCGGCCCGCACCGGGTCTTGGTAGACGTGGCCGAACTTGGTGGCGACGATCCAGCGCGAGCGGCTCTGACGCCGCTTCAGGTAGTCGCCGATGAGTCGCTCGGACCGGTGGTCCGGCCCGTAGCACTCCGCCGTGTCGATGAGGTTGATCCCCAGTTCCTCGGCCTGGTCGAGGATGGCGTCCACCTCGGCCTGGGTGAACGTCTTGCCCCAGTCCCCTCCGAACTGCCAGGCACCGATGCCCACGACCGAAACGTTGAGCTCCGTCCGGCCGAGTCGGCGAAACTTCACTGCGAGCGCCCCCTTGTCGTCCTGGTCCCCATCCATGTTGCGCCGAGCCTCTTTCCAGCGGCGGGCGGGAGTCTCCCGCCCGTCACGGCGCCTCCTTCTCCCACCATACGCAGGCCTCGCGCAGAAACGGCGGCGCGGCGGCCAGGGCGTCGCGGGCGTCGGCTTCGCTGACCTCCTCGCCGACGGCCCGGCTCAACCAGACCCGCGCGTCGACCCCCTCGGGCAGCCTGAGGTGGTAGGCGCGCCGGTAGAAGGTGACGTTGGGCGTGTAGCCCATGGCCAGCAATAGATTGTAAAGGTCGGCAAATGTCGCCTGGCGCGGCGGGGGATCCTTCCGGTACCTGGACCACACGGCCATCAGCGGGGCCTCGAAGCTGTCGTGGCGGATGGCGAACGCGACGGCCCGGCGGGCCAGGGCGTCGGCCTTGCGGATGAAGGCCGGGGCGTCGGCGACGAAGTGGACCACGTGGGCGCACAGCACCAGCTCCGCCGGCTCCAGCTCGGCGGCCTCGAAAGGGTCGGAAAGGATGCGCACGTTGTCGGCGCCCCGCTCCCGCACGTGCAGCTCCAGCCGCTCGCGCATGGCCGCCGAGGGCTCCACGGCCACGACCTCGCGGGCGGAGCGCGCCAGCGGCAGGGTGAAGCGGCCCACCCCCGCCCCCACGTCGATCACGCTGGCGCCGCGGGCCAGGGGCAGGATCAGGGGCAACAGGGGATCCTCGGCGCGCCCGTTCTCGCGCATGCCCGCGTCGAACCGCTCGGCGAGGCGCGCGAAGCGGTCCGAGCCCGCCGGGCCGGCGAACATGGGACCGACGTGAGATGTGGTCACGAGGGAGCGCCAGCGCTGGGCCCAGTCCATTTCCATCAGGCCGGGGGGCACGGGAGCCTCGTTCACCGGCGTCCACCTCCAGGCACGTGTCACGGCGGGGGACGGTCCCCGGGCGCCGGGAGTGACTTCGACCCCCCCCGCTCCGGTTCCTGGGAGGTCGAGGGCTCGGCGCCCCCGGGGACCGACATCCTCCCGTCCTTTCCCGGCGTATCCCATGGTGAAGAGGTGGACCCTGTTGCAAGAATCGGGATACGGCCGGGGCTACCGGGCTCTGCACACCGCGGCCATCGCCATCCTGGGCGTGCTCACCGTCACCGGGGTGCTGCTGTACTACCCCGAGGTGCACACCGCCCTGATTCCCTACCTCGCGGCGATCCGGGTGGTGCACATCGTCCTGGGGAGCGCGCTGCTGGGGATGCTCTTCGTCCCCGGGTTCTTCCCCCCGCGCACCCGGGCGTGGATCCACCGTCACGACTGGAAGTGGACCCTGGGCCTGGTGGGCGCCATCAGCCTCACCGGCGTCGTCCTGGCGCTCGTCACGCTGCTGCCGGCGTCCTGGCGCGCCCTGGCGTTCTCCTGGCACGGGATCCTCACCATCGTGCTCGTCGCCTGGACCGCGCTGCACGCCTTTCGCAAGCTGGTGAAGAGCATCCACCCCCTCGACTCCATGGAGCAGGCCGCAGATCCCGAGCGGCGGCAGTTCCTGGGCTGGGCGCTGGGCGGCATGGGGGCGGTGCTGGGCTATCTCCTGGTGGTGCCCGCCCTGGGCGCGGTGGGCCGCAGCCTGGGCTCGGGGGCCGCCTCGGCCCCCCGTCCCAAGCCCGGTGGGCCGCAGCCCGGGTTCGTCCTCTACACGGTGGTGGACGGCTACCCCCGCATGCCCGCGCAAAGGTACCGCCTGCGGGTGACGGGCAAGGTGCGGACGCCGCTGGAGCTTGACCTCAAAGAGCTGCTGGATCTCACCCAGACCAAGGTCGTGCGCAACTTCCAGTGCGTGACCGGCTGGGTCGTGCCCCGCTGCCACTGGGAGGGCGTGCGCATCTCGGACCTGGCCCGCGCGGCGGGCGCCGACCCCCGGGCCGGCTACGTGAACTTCTACTCGTTCGACGGCGTGTACACCGAGAGCTTGCGCCGCGCGGACGCCATGCGGCCCGACGTGCTCCTCGCCCACCGACTGGACGGCTATCCCCTGGCCGTGGAGCAGGGGGCGCCGGTCCGGCTGGTGGTCCCCGAGATGTACGGCTACAAGTCCATCAAGTGGGTCGACCGGGTGGAGTTCAGCGACGCGCCGCTGCTGGGCTACTGGGAGCAGCGGGGCTATCCCAGCGAGGCGACGATCAGCTGACGCCGGCGGCGGGCCGCTGCGCCCACTGCGTCAGCGCCTGGCGCATGGCCGACATGCCCGCCCGGTGCACGAGGACGATCCTTTCGCGGGGCACGATCGCCTCGACGGCGCGCTGGGTGCGGTGCTTGGCCCACGCGGTCACGATGACCGGCACGTCCACCGACGCCATCATCTCCGCGATGCGCAGGGGATGGTCGCTCATGGCGTCGAGGAACGTGAAGGACTCGGCGCCTAGGGCCAAGGCGATGGCGCGGTAGCCCATGGCGTGGGAAGGGTCCCCGGCCACGCCCACGGAGAGGCCCTGGAGGGGCGCGCTGCGCGGGGGGGCGGACTGCGCCGCGTCCCCGCCGTCGGGTTCGGGCACGGGCAGGGCGGCGGTGGCGATCACCAGCTCGTACGCGGCGACGGTCTCCTCGATGAGCTCCTCCGCGGCCTTGAGGTCGCGCTGCAGCGATTCGATGGTGGCGAGCGCCTCCCGGTAGACCCGCTCCAGGTCTTCCCGGGTGGCCTTGAGCTCGTGGGCCTGGTTCTCCGCCTGGGCCCGGGTGAGCTGCAGCTCGCGCTGCATGGCGGGCAGCAGCCGTTCCGGCATGGCGTCGGCCGCCGCCCCCCGGCGCTCGTCCATGAGCAGGTGCAGCGCGGCCACGACCCGCCGCAGGGCGGAAAAGTGCGGTCCCATCTCGGTCACGAGCCGCTGGCGGGACTGCTCCACCTTGGGATCGCGGACGAACAGCTCCGCCGCCTCGCGGACCGTGGGGCTCGGGTGATAGCGCATGGACAGCTCCAGCGCCACCGCCAGCCGGGGGTAGTGGGGCTCGCCCACCGCCATCCGGAGGAGGCGGTGGGCAAGCCCGCTCACCGCCTCGGCGCGGCGGATGCCCCCCACGTCCGACCAGAAGGGGTAGGGGACCCGGCTGAGGCGCTCCGCCGCCATGGCCACGAGCACCTGGTGCACCTGGGGCCGGGGCCAGTGGGTGACCATCCACGTGCGGATCCGGTCGGGCGTCTGGCGCTTGGGGGGGATGTGAAAGATCTCGATGAGTTCCGCGAGGTCGGCCGCGCCCATGTTGGCCAGGACCTCGACCGCCATCTGGAACGCCAGCACCTCGATCTCCTCGACGTCCTCGGCTCGCGGTGCCGCGTCCTCGACGATGTCGGGCGACCACCGGGGCAGGTACACCGTGACGCGCCCACCGGTGTCGGCGTCGACGGCGATCCGGTCCAGAAGCGCTTGGGGCTCTTCGTGGGTCTCCATGGCCGGCTCCGTTCCTCCAGACTTACCCAGATCCACATGTACGTGGCTCAGGCGCTGGATTCCTGCTTCGAGAGGGGCGAAAGGTGGCCGGGGGG
>JAJZYS010000122.1 GCA_021797925.1 Bacillota bacterium | reverse complement strand
GCGCGACGAAGCCCGCATCCCGCTGGGAAGGCTGGGAACCCCCGACGACGTGGCCGCGGTGGTGGCGTTTCTGGCCTCGGACGACGCCCGCTACGTCAACGGCGCCGACATCCTCGTGGACGGCGGATGGTTTGTCAACCTGCAGTGACCGCGTCGCGGCCCGAAGACTGGCCGGAGGCGGGGCCGGTCGCGATCGCGAACCCCACGGGGCTTCCCGCAGCACAGGAAATGCTCTCAGGTTTTCGGAGGAGGACGACTCATGAGCGACCCGCGCCGCATCGCCCGGGTGAGCTGCCACGTCCTGTCCCAGGGGGGCGCGGATTACCACGCGCAGGGCTCCGACCACTGGATCGTCGGGCGCATCGCGACCCCGATGTCGAGGTATCCGCAGTACCGGGCGAGCCGCACGTCCTGGGGTCTGGACGTGCTCGGCACCCTCGTCGTCGAGGTGGAGACGACCGGAGGCGTCGTGGGGTTCGGCGTGTCCACCGGCGGGTGGCCTGCGGCCTGGATCGTCGAGAACCATCTGCGCCGGTTCCTCCTGGGCGCCAGGGTGGACGAGATCGAGCGCCTGTGGGACCAGATGTATCGCGCCACGATCTTCTACGGGCGCAAGGGGCTGGCGATGAACGCCATCTCCGCCGTGGACCTGGCGCTGTGGGACACCCTGGGCCGCGTGCGCCAGGAGCCCGTCTACGCCATGATCGGCGGGGCGGTGCGCGAGCACATCGCGTGTTACGCCACCGGGCCCCGACCCGACCTGGCCCGGGAGATGGGCTTTGTGGGCGGGAAGCTGCCCCTCACGTATGCACCGGCCGACGGAGCCGAGGGCCTGCGGCGCAACATCGAGTCGTTCGCGGCCATGCGCCAGGCCGTGGGCGAGGACTTCTGGCTCATGCTGGACTGCTGGATGGCGCTGGACCTGCCGTACACGCTGGCGCTCATGGAGGGGTTGCGACCTTACGGTCTGCGCTGGATCGAGGAATGCCTGCTCCCCGACGACTACTGGGGATACGCCCGCATCCGCGCCGCGGCGCCCCCGGGCACGCTCGTCGCCACGGGCGAGCACGAGGCCACCCGCCACGGCTTCCGGCTGCTGTTGGAGATGAAGTGCGCCGACATCATCCAGCCGGACGTGGGCTGGTGCGGGGGACTGACCGAACTGCTGCGGATCTCCGCCCTGGCCGACGCTCACGGCGTCTGGACCATTCCCCACGGCTCCAGCGTGTACAGCTATCACTTCGTCATCACCCGTCCGGAAACGCCGTTCGCGGAGTTTCTCATGATGGCGCCCGACGCCGCCCGAGTCGTCCCCATGTTTCAGCCGCTCCTCGAGGACGAACCGGTGCCGGTCGAGGGACGCCTGCGGCTCACGGACCGGCCCGGATTCGGGGTGGAGCTGAACCGCGCACTGCTGGCCGCGTCCGAGGCGCCGCCGAGGAACACCCTGACGTGACCACCCGCGTCGGCGCGTCAGGCCGCCGGGGAGCACCCATCCTCCCGCGCCCGGCTGAAACGGTGCCGGCCCCACGGCAGGCCGCGCCAGCCTGACAGCACGGGAACCGCACTCCCAAGGGACCTTTGGCCACGGACCGAGCCAGCGTGGGTGAGCCCACGTCGCCCGAGCCAAACGCACCCATCCGAGGCTGCGAGTCGCCATTGCCCAGGCGCGTGCGCGCGGCGGCGTGCGGGACCGCGATGGGTGCGAACACCTCAATGGCGCCCACGATCCGTCGATCCCGATCACGCACCGGCGTCACCTGAACCGCCACCCGCACACGGTGACCGAGTTTATGGCGCAACAGGACGACGTCCTCGCGAGGCAGGCCGTCGTGCATGGCGTGTACGAGCGGGCAAAGCCCCTGACAGAGCGGAGTGCCGGCTTCGTCGATGTGGTCCAGCATGCGGTTCATGCAACGCCGGCCCACCACCTCTGCGGCCGAAAATCCGCTGACCTCCTCTGCCTTGCGGTTCCACCCCAGGATCGTCCGGCGACGGTCCACGTAGTACACGGCCCGGTCGACATTGTCGAACAGCGCTTGGTGAAACAGGTCCAGGACCACTCCGCAACCGCTCGGGCGGTCCACGGAGTCGCGCCCTCGGGTGACCAGCGGAACGACGCTATTGGTCACACCCGCCTCAACCACGATTCGACACGGACTCGGGGACGGTTCGGCCGAGGGTCGACCGAGCAAAAACCCTTGCCCGTACTCAATCCCCATCTCTCGCAGGGCCTCGAGCTCTCCGACTGTCTCGATGCCTTCGGCGATCACGGTGACGCCCATTTGCTTCATCAAGTCGGACACCGCTTCCACTGCGACCCGCCGTCGAGGATCGGTGTCCATGCCCGCCACGAGGAACCGGTCGATCTTAATCATGTCCGGCTGCACGGCCAACACCGTGCCCAGCGACGCGTGGCCGGTGCAGTAATCGTCCACCACGATCAGGTGTCCAGCCTCACGCCATTTTTGAATGCTCCTAAGCGCGCGCCCATTCCCGATCATGTTCTGGCGCTCGGACACTTCGACGGCCACCTTGTCCCACGTCGGCCCGTCGCCATCCAGGCGTCCAGGCCCGCCATCGTGACGCAAGTCCACGTTCACAAACAGCCACTGGCCAGGCGCGAGCAAACGGCCACCCGCCTGCAGGGCGATGCGCCAGCACGTGTCCTCGAGCTCACGACTTAACCGCTCGCGCCTCGCCTGGCGCCAAATCGCGTCCGGCGTCGCCCAGTCAGAGCCTTGCGGGCCGCGTACCAGCGCCTCATAGCCCACCACTTGACCTGTCCGCAAGTTCACGATGGGTTGTACCGCTGCCCACAGTGTGTCGAGAAACCCCATGGCGTCTCGTCCTCCGGCAAAACCTCAGATGATCACGCATCTGCAAACTTACCTGAAATCTCCTGATTATTTCATGCTCCGCGCGATCATTCCTGCTTCTTGCTCCCTGGGCACGGAAAGGGGGCCCCACGCACATCAGCGTAGGCGTCTTCAAGCCCCTTGCGTGCAGACCGTAACCGCGAGCAGAACCGGTTGGGAAACCGCAAAGCGGAAGAGCGCAAACCGCCACCAGCACCATCCTGAGGGCCAACACTCGGCGGCGATGAACGGGTCCCACCGTTCCTTGCGACGGCCCAGGAAAAACTTCCCCGGGAACATCCGTCGCGGTTCGGACCGCGGCGGGTGTCCGCACGGCGATCGGGTTCGGTCACCGCCCGTGGCCGGCGTGACGCCCGGGATCGGCGGCCTCACCGCCGCCCGCCGCCAGCGGCCCCAGGACGCTGGCCACCACCTTGACCTCGTCCTCGGTGCGGCTGATGCGCCCCTGCACCCACAGCGGCGTCCCGGGCTGCAGGAGCGCCTGGGATGCGCGGTAGACCGGCGGGAAGAGCAGGACCTCGACCCGCCCGCCCACCACGTCCAGGCTGACAAAGGCCATGCGCTCCCCCCGTTTGGTGTCCACCGATCGCACCTGGCCGACGAGCCCCCCCACCGTCGCCGGCGCGCCGTCGCGCTCCGAGGTCAGCTGGTCGAGGCGCCGGCACCCCCGGACGGAAAGCTCCGGCGCCAGCGTGTCCAGGGGATCGGCGCTCAGGTAGAGCCCCAGGACCTCCTTCTCCCAGGCCAGCCGCTCCGCCAGGGGCGCCTCGGGCAGCGGGGCCAGGGTGCGGCCGAGGGCCGCGTCCATGTCGAAGAGGGAAAGCTGCCCCGCGGGACCCGACGCGAGGGAGCCCAGGATGTCGTCGAGGCCGGCCAGGAGCTGGGCGCGATTGGCGCCCAGCTCGTCCAGCGCCCCGGCCTTGACCAGGCTCTCAAGGACCCGGCGGTTCACCTGCGGCCCCGCGCGCTCCACCAGGTCCCAGGCGCTGCGGAAGGGTCCGCCCCGTTCCCTCGCCTCCACGATGGCCGCCACCGGCCCCTCGCCCAGGTTCTTCACCGCCAGGAGGCCGAAGCGGATGGCCCGGCCCTCGGGGAGGAAGTCCCGGTGCGAGCGGTTCACGTGGGGAGGCAGCACCCCGAGCCCGTGAGCGCGGGCGTCCTCGAGATAGAGGGCGACCTTGTCCGAGTCCCCGGCGACGCTGGTGAGCAGCGCCGCCATGTATGCATCGGGGTGGTGCGCCTTGAGATAGGCCGTCCAGTAGGCCAGAAACCCGTACGCGGCGCCGTGGGCCTTGTTGAAGCCGTAGTTGGCGAATTTCTCGATGAGGTCGTAGAGCGCCTCCGCCAGCTCCCGGGGATGCCCCTGCCCCAGGCAACCCTCGATGAAGTGGCGACGCTGCTCGTCGATGACCGAGCGCTTCTTCTTGGCCATGGCCCGGCGCAGAATGTCCGCCTCCCCCAGGCTGAAGCCGGCCATGGTGGACGCCACCTGGATGATCTGCTCCTGATAGACCATGACCCCGTAGGTCTCCTGCAGGATGGGCTCGAGCTTGGGGTGCAGGTAGGTGGGGGTGCCCTGGTGCTTCATCTGGACGAACAGCGGGATGTTCTCCATGGGTCCCGGACGGTACAGGCTCACCGCCGCCATCACGTCCTTCACCCCGGAGGGCTTCAGTTCCCTGAGCATCTCGCGCATGCCCGGCGACTCCAGCTGGAACACCCCGGTGGTGTCCCCGCGCCCCAGCAGGGCCAGGGTGTCGGGGTCGTCCACCGCGACCTCTCCCAGCTCCAGGGGCGGATCCCCGCCGACGATGCGCACCGCGTCGCGGATGACCGACAGCGTCCTCAGCCCCAGCAGGTCGATCTTCAGCAGGCCCAGGTCCTCGAGGGTGCCCATGGGGTACTGGGTCACCAGGGTGCCGTCGGGCATCTTCTGCAGCGGGACGTGCTCCATGAGCGGGGTGGGCGCGATGACGACGCCCGCGGCGTGCACCGACGCGTGGCGGGGCATCCCCTCCACCGCCCGGGCCAGGTCAAGCCATTCCCTGAGCTCCGGATCGGTGCGGTAAAGGTGACCGAGCGGCTCCTCGGGCCGCAGCGCCTTCTCCAGCGTGATCCCCAGCTCCGCGGGCACCTGCTTGGAGAGCATGTCCGCGGTGGCGTACGGCTTCTCCAGCACCCGGCCCACGTCGCGGATGGCGGCGCGAGCGCCCAGGGTCCCGAAGGTGATGATCTGGCTCACCCGGTCGGCGCCGTACGCGTCGTGGACGTACTGGATGACCTCGCCGCGGCGTCCGTCCTCGAAGTCGATGTCCATGTCGGGCATGGTCACCCGGTCGGGATTGAGAAAACGCTCGAACAGCAGCCCGTAGCGCAGGGGATCGATGTCGGTGATCCCGAGGAGATACGCCACGAGGCTCCCCGCCGCGGAGCCCCGGCCCGGCCCCACCGCGATGCCGTTGCGGCGGGCAAAGCTGATGAAGTCGTGGACGATGAGAAAGTAGCCGGGGTAGCCCATGCGTTGGATGACCCCGAGCTCGCGGTGGAGGCGGTCCGTCACCTCGGGGCCGACCTGCGGGTAGCGCCGGGCCAGCCCCTCCTGGCACAGGGCCACGAGTTCGTCCATGGGCGAGCGCCCGCTGGCGGGCACGAAGGCCGGAAGCAGAAGGCGCCCGAACTGAAACTCGACGTTGCAGCGATCGGCGATGATCTGGGTGTTCTCGAGCAGCTGCGGCGCGTCCGGGAAAGCCCGGGCCATCTCCTCGGGGCTCCTCAGGTAGAACTCGTCGTTGTCAAAGCGCATCCGGCCGGGATCTGAGAGGGTCTTGCCGGTCTGGATGGCCAGGAGCAGGTCGTGCGCCCGGTGGTCCTCCCGGCGCAGGTAGTGGGCGTCGTTGGTGGCCACCACCGGGATGCCGAGCCTGCGCCCCAGGTCCATGATGGCCGCGTTGAGCGGGGCCTCCACGGGCAGGAAGTGGTTCTGCACCTCCAGGTAGAAGCGCTCGGGGCCGAAGATCTCCCGGTAGAAGCGGGCGACGGCCTGGGCCCGCTCGGGCTCTTGCGCCTCGATGGCCCGGGCGATCTCGCCGCTGCGGCACGCGGACAGGGCGATGAGCCCGGCGTGATGGGCGCGCAGCAGCTCGCGGTCGATGCGGGGGCGGTAGTAGAACCCCTCGATGTACGCCAGGGAAACCAGCCGCATCAGGTTGTGGTAGCCGGTCTCGTTCTCGCACAGCAGCACCAGGTGGGCGGGGGCGTCCATCTCCCGGCTCTCGCGGTCGAAGCGCGTGCGCGGCGCCACGTACACCTCGCAGCCGATGATGGGCTTGACCCCCGCCTCACGGGCGGCGCGGTAGAAATCCACCGCGCCGTAGAGCACCCCGTGGTCCGTGAGGGCCACGGCCCGCATGCCGAGCTCCGCCGCCCGCGCGGGCAGCGCGTCGACGCGGATCTGGCCGTCGAGGAGGCTGTACTCGCTGTGCACGTGCAGGTGGGTGAAGTTCACGGCGATCGCGCTCCTCCTCCAGCGGCGTCCTCGCCCGCGGCCGCGGGCGACGTACCCGGATTCGCGAGCCGCGCCATCGCGCCCTGCCGGTGGCGCCCGCGGGTGCGGCGCCAGGGAACCGCTCGCCGGGGGGCGAAGAGTTCTCCCCCGTGCGATTTTGGCATCCATGAGGAGGCCGTCCATGCTCACGAAGGCGCTGGTCTTCAGCGGTCCGGGCGAGGTCTCGTGCCGGGAGGCGGACATCGGCGAGCCGGGGGGCGATTCGGCGCTGGTGCGCGTCGAGGCCTGCGGCATCTGCGCCACCGACCTGCACATCCTCCGGGGGGAGTTCCTCGCCCGCCCGCCGGTGATCCTGGGCCACGAGTTTTCCGGGGTCGTGGAGCGCGGGCCCGACAGCATCCTCGGACAGCGGGTCAGCGTGGAGCCCCATCACTACTGCGGGGTGTGCAAGCCCTGCCGCAGCGGCCGCGAGAACCTGTGCACCGACCGGCGCGCCTACGGCGTGAACCAGAACGGCGGCATGGCCCGGTGGGCCGTCGTGGACCCGAGGAACTGCTACCCCGTCCCCCCGTCCGTTCCCGCGCGCATCGCCGCCCTGGCGGAGAACGTGGCCTGCTGCATCCACGGCGTCGACCGGGCGGGCGTGCGCCTCGGCGACGACGTGGCCGTCGTCGGCGCGGGCGCCGTGGGCCTGATCCTCCTCCAGCTGGCCCGCAGGGCCGGAGCCGCGCGGATCCTGGTCGTCGAGCCCGATCCCGCTCGCGCGGCGCTGGCGCTCGAGCTGGGCGCCAGCGCCGCCGTCGCCCCCGGGGATGCGCCCCGCGCCCTCGCGGAGCTGACCGCGGGCGAGCTCGCGGACGTGGTCATCGACGCCACCGGGGTGGCCTCGGCCCAGAGGCTCGCGCTGGAGCTCGCCGGCCGGGGGGCCACGGTGGAGTTCTTCGGCGTGGCCAGTCCCGCCGAGCGCATCGCGGTCTCGGCCTACGACGTCTACGCCCGCGAACTCGCCATCGTGGGCGCCGCCCTCAACCCCGGCACCCACCTGCGGGCCGTCCAGGCGCTCTCGTGGCTCGAGCTCGACGCCATCGCGGGAGACGGCGTCTCCCTGGAGGCAGCCCGCGCGCACCTCACGGGCCAGCGCCCCGTCCCGGCCATCAAGGTCGTCGTGGACCCGTGGCGAGAGGACGCCGCCGGGGCGTGACGCGCCGGTGGCCGCCGCCGGTCAGACTCGCAGGGCGAGAAAGGGCACCAGCATCTCCCGGCGGGTCAGCCCGCCGTGGGAGCCCGCGTGGGAGTGGCCCCGCTCCTGCTCCTGGAAGGGGTAGTGCAGCTGCACCCCGGGGCGCGCGAAGCCGATGATGTCGCCGACGCGCGGGGACCTCGGCAGCGCGGGGGGGCCGAAGACGCCCCGCCGCCACGCCTCCTCGGCGGTGACGAACCAGGCCTTGTCGCCCAG
>JAJZYS010000121.1 GCA_021797925.1 Bacillota bacterium | reverse complement strand
GATTGGGGGGACGAACTCCTTCTTCCACCACCTCCTTATCCTTTGAGCCCGGTCCGGGAGATCGCCTCGACGATCTGCCGCTGGGCGATGACGAACAGGACCAGCACCGGCAGGGTGGTGAAGGCCGCCGCCGCGGACACCACGGTCCAGTCGGTGCCGTTGGCGGTCATGAGGAAGTTGGCCAGGCCCACCTGCAGGGGCTGGACCTGGGGGGAGTTGGTGACCACGAGCGGCCACAGGAACGCGTTCCAGCTCAGCAGGAAGAGGTAGATGCCCACTGTGGCCAGCGCCGGCCGGATGTTGGGGACCACGATCCGCCACAGGAAGTGCCAGTCTGAGGCCCCGTCCACCCGGGCCGCGTCCCGAAGATCCCGGGGGAGGGAGAGGATGAACTGCCGCAGGAGGAAGATGCCGAAGCCGCTGGCCGCGAACGGTACGATCTGGGCGGTGAAGGTGTTGACCCAGCCCAGCTGCTTCACGATCAGGTAGTTGGGGATCAAAAGCGCCTCGAACGGCACCAGCATGCTGCCCAGCACCACGAGAAACAGGGCGTTTCTGCCCCGGAAGCGGTAGTACGCGAAGGAGAACCCCGCGACGAGCGCGGTGAGCAGCGCCAGCGCGGTGGTGGTCCCGGAGATGAAGACGGAGTTGAGGAAGAAGCGGCCCCAGGGCGCCATGGACCAGGCGCGGGCGTAGTTGGTGAGGATCCACTGCGGCCAGAGGACGCCGGGAAAGCTGTAGGCCCGCTGGCTGGTCTCGAGGGAGGTGGAGAAGATCCACCAGATGGGGAAGATCATGATGAACGCCCCGAGCCACAGCGCCGCGAGCTTGCCGCCCGCGCGCAGACTCCGCCCGCTCACTGCCCGAACTCCACCCAGCGCCGGGTCACCAGCAGCTCCACCCCGGTGAGGATCGAGAGGAAGATGAAGAGCACCACGCCCACGGCTGCCCCCTGTCCGAAGTGGAAGTACTGGAAGGCGGTCTCGTAGAGGTAGTAGGTCACGGTGGTGGTGGCGTTGAGGGGGCCGCCTCGCGTCAGGGCGTAGATCTGGGTGAAGCTCTGGAAGGTGGAGATGGTGTTGACGATCAGCACGAACAGGGTCGTGGGGCTCAAAAGCGGCCAGATCATCCGGCGGAACGTGGTCAGGCCGCCCGCGCCGTCCACCCGGGCCGCCTCGAGCACCTCGGGGGAGATGTTGGTGAGCCCGGCCAGGAACAAGAGCGTGGTGAAGCCGAGGGTGTACCAGATGGTGTAGATCATCAGCGACACCAGCGCCAGGCTGGGAGACTGCACCCAGCCGAGCATGGGTCCGCCCAGGCGGGTGATGATCTGGTCCAGGATGCCGTACTGGGGCTGGAAGATCCACAGCCAGACCGTGGCCGTGGCCACGACCGGCATGACGTAGGGGACGAAGTAGAGTGTCCGGAGCACCCCGCGGCCGCGGACGTTGCCGTACAGGCCGAGCGCCACCAGGAGCGCCAGCGCCGTGCCCACGATCACCGTGCCGCCGGCGAAGACGATGCTGATCCACGCCGACTGCCAGAACGAGGCCGACCCCAGGACCAGCGCGTACTGGCCCAGCCCTGTCCACACCGGGTTCGTGCCGTAGCTCCAGCGAAAGAGGCTGATGAGAAACACCAGCACCGCCGGCAAGAAAACGAATACAGCCAGGACCACGAGCGCCGGCGTCAGGTACAGGTAGGGTACAAGCCCTGACATCACGCGCGATTTCGAGTTTGTCACGCGCGAGGTCTCACCTCCGCGACTGTCCGCAGTATACCATCGGTGCGGCCCCGTGGCCATGGGCGGCGCTTCATGGCGCCGCCCCCGCCCGTCGCGCGGCCCCTCTCAGCCGAGGCCTACCGAGACGAACTTGATCTCGAGAAAGGCGTCCATGCCCTGGCGGCCGCCCTCGCGGCCCTGGCCGCTCTCCTTGAACCCGCCGAAGGGCGCCTGGGGGGTCGAGGGCATGCCGTCGTTGAGGCCCACGATGCCGTACTCGAGGCCCTCCGCCACCCGGACGCCCCGCGCCAGATCCCGGGTGTACGCGTAGGCCGCCAGGCCGTACGGGGTGGCGTTGGCGCGCTCGAGCGCCTCGGCCTCGGTCTTGAAGCTGCTGATGGGCGCCACCGGTCCGAAGGTCTCCTCGCGCATGACCACCATGCGTTCCTCGACGCCGACGAGCACCGTGGGCTCGGCGTAGAAGCCGCCGCCCGACTCGTAGACCCGTCCCCCGGTGGCGACGCTCGCCCCCTGGCGCACCGCGTCCTCCAGGTGCAGCTTCACCTTCTCGTATCCCTGGCGGTCGATGAGCGGCCCCACCACCACCCCCGGTTCGGTCCCGCGGCCCACCCGCATCTCCTTGACCCGCTGGGCCATGCGGTGGGCGAACTCGTCCACCACCGGCTCCTCCACGTAGATGCGATTGGCGGAGACGCAGGTCTGCCCGGTGTTGCGAAACTTGCTGGCGATGGCGCCCTGGACCGCGAGGTCGAGATCGGCGTCGGCGAACACGAGGAAGGGCGCCTGGCCGCCCAGCTCCAGCGACACCCGCTTCATGGTGTCGGCGCTGCGCCGCATGAGGTGCTTGCCCACCTCGGTGGACCCGGTGAACGTGATCTTGCGCACCCGGGGATCGTCGAGCAGCGCATCCCCGATGGCGACGGGATCCTGGCCCACCACCACGTTGACCACCCCGGGCGGGATGCCCGCCTCCTCCAGCAGCCGGACGATGGCGATGGCGGTGAGCGGCGTCTGCTCCGCGGGCTTGAGGATCACCGTGCAGCCGGCGGCCAGCGCCGGCGCCACCTTGCGGGTCACCATGGCGGCGGGGAAGTTCCAGGGCGTGATCGCGCCCACGACCCCCACCGGCTGGCGGAGCACCCAGATGCGCTTGAGGGAGGTGGCCGCGGGCACGATCTCGCCGTACACCCGGCGGGCCTCCTCCCCGAACCACTGCGCGAAGCCCGCCGCGTAGGTGACCTCGCCCCGGGATTCCGCCAGGGGCTTGCCGTTCTCGTCGGTCATGAGCCGGGCCAGCTCGTCCTGGTGCGCCTCCATGGCGCGCGACCAGTCCATGAGGATCCGGGCCCGCTCCAGGGCCGGACGGGCCGCCCAGGCGGGGAAGGCGCGGTGGGCCGCGTCGATGGCGGCCCGGGTCTCCTCGGCGCCGGCGTCGGGAATCTCCGCGATGACGCTGCCGTCGGCGGGGTTGGTGACCGGAAAGCTCCTGCCGCTGCGACTTTGCTGCCACTGGCCGTCGATGTACAGCCCCCGACCGAAATCCCGATCCACGACGGATCCCTCCCGTGCTTCCTCGGGGCCGCCGTCGGCGCACCCCGCTCCATGGTACCACAAGGCCGGTCCCTGCCAGCGCGCCCGACCCGCTACGCGTGGACCCTGGGCGCCTCGTGGGCGCGGAAGACCCACAGCCGGTACAGGAAGAAGTTCCAGGCCCACGAGACCGCCACCGTGGCCACCTTGGCCTCGTCCACGTGGAGCACCGGCGACGTGCCGATCCACGGATGGGAGATGGTCGTGAGGAGATAGATCCCGCCGTCGTTGATGACCAGGCCGCCCAGGCTCACCAGCATGAACTGCACGAAGAGGATGCCGCCGCCGCGGTCGGATCGGAAGGTGAAGCTGCGGTTGAGGAAGTAGCTGTTGACCAGCGCGCAGGTGAACGAGACCGTGTTGAACAGCACCAGCCACGCACCCTGATGGATTCCGGTCAGCACGATCTCGAGGTTGAGGACCCCGAAGTCCACCGCCGTGTTGACGAGCCCCACCATGACGTAGCGGATGAACTGGCCGAACACCCGCCCGTGGGCTCTGTCCGGGATCACATCGTCTGCCATGCGCTCGGCGATGCGCGCCACCCCCCCTGCCAGAGTGCAGCATAACGCGTGAACGCCACGACGACCAGTCCCTCACCGCGCCAGCGACCGGATCCTGACGGCGAAGAACCGGTCGAGGAGCGCCCGCTCGATCTCCTGGCGGTCCGCCGCCTCCGCCGGGGCGCGCCCCACCAGCGTGATCCGGTACAGGTCGCGCGCCGCCTCGTCCGCCGGCACCCGCTGCAGGATCAGGTCGGCCACGGCATCGGGGTCCGTGGCGGCCGTCACGTCGAGGACCAGGGAGCGGTGGCGGCGGTGACCCACGGCGATGAGTTCCAGCTGCACCGCCCCCGTTGCGCCCATTGTGCCCCAGAGCACGCCGTGGTTGGCGTTGGCCATGGAAAAGGAGATGGACTCGGGCGGACCGGGGTAGGCGCCCACCACGTCCCCGTCCCGGCGCGAGAGCACAAGGAAGCGGTGCAGGTGCCCCAACGCCAGATAGCTGAGGCGGGCGTCGCGGACGTCCGCGGGGCTGAAGGGCGCCACTCGCCGGGTTGTGGCCTCGCCGCCGCCGCTGGCGGAACCATGGAGCAAGAAGAGGTGCCGGGTGCCGTCCCGCGGCGCCTGGAACCCTTGCAGCCGCTCCCGGCGGTCGCGCCCGCTCACCAGGCCCGCCCCCCAGATGGTGACGTTGTCGAGGCGCAGGGGAGTGGGATCCGGGCCGAAGACGTGGACGTTGCGCGGCCACGGGCGGACGAGGTAGGGCGAGCCGGCAACGAGGGCGTCGTGGTTGCCGGGCGCGATGAGCACCGGAAGCCCGGTCGCGTCGAGCGCCTCTGCCAGCCGTGCCAGCGTGCGCTCGCGCACGTGACGCGCCTCGAAGAGATCGCCCGCCACCAGCACGAAGCGCGCGCCCCGCTCACCGGCGATGCGCAGCGCCCGGTCGAGGGAGGAGAACACCTCCTCGCGCCTGAGGGACCGGCGCTCCGGCGTGAGCCCCTGACCGGTGAAGGGCCGGTCCAGATGCACGTCGGCGAGGTGGACGAACCGGACGCAGCTCAGCCCTTGCCGCCCCCGTAGTGACCCGTCTTCGCGAGGAGCTGGGCCACCGCGCCGGCCTGCGCTTGCTCGGTGGAGTTCTTGGCCACCTGGGGCGCGAAGGTTTTGAGGAGGAAGGCGTTGTGGGTGATCTGCCCGAGCCCTGCCAGCCACTCGAGCGCGCGCTGGCTCTCAGCCGCTCCCTGGAGGGAGATCAGCAGCTGCGGGATGGCGACGCGGGTGTCGCCCAGGAGCGCCGCCGCCTCGCCCTGATACAGCGCCAGGGACGGCGGATCCGGGTCGACGTGCAGGTTTGCCGGCAGGTCACCGGGCATGGCGCTGACCCGGCGGGTCGCCTGGGCGCCGACCGACAGCACCAGCCGGGCGTAGTGGTCGGCGCTGGGTGCGCCGGTGCGCTGCAGATCCTGGACCGCGAGGATGGTGTAGGCCTCGGCGAGCACCGAGTAGGTCTGGATGTCCAGCGGCTGCCAGTGGATCGCCGCGCGGATCTGCGCGAGTCCCTGGCTGGTCTGGCCGTGATCGAAGAGGAAGACGCCGTAGGTCAGGAGCACCTTGCTGTTGGTGGGCGCCAGGCGGGCGGCGGTGGCCATGTCGGTCTGTGCGGACTGCAGCAGCTGGGTGTTTGGAGTCTTCGCCTGTGCGGCGTCCACGGCCTCGATCTGCCCGCGGTCGCCGTAGAAGGAGGCGACCAGGGGGTCGGCGTTGATGGCCTGGTCGTACAGCGGCAACGCCCGGTTCAGGTGGTGCTCGGTCAAGAGCTGGGCCGCCTGGGCACCGGTCAGATCACCGGACCGAAGCACCAGCGCGAAGGTCCCGATGACGACAGCGGCGAGGCAGGTGATGACCGCGCCCGCCACCGCCCAAGGCGGCCGCTGCACGACTCCGCGCTTTGACCGCGTCACCTGGGGCGCGCCGGAATCGGGGAGCACCAGGGTCTGCACCACGGCCATGGCGGCGACCATGAGCAGCGCGATCGCCGTGAGCGACAGGTCGAAGTCGATGGCGGAGTGCGCCCCCAGGGCGAGCACGGCCGAACCGAGACCCGCCAGCAGGATGCGGGTCTCCCGGTCCAGGGTCTTCATCCCCCGGTAAAGCAGCCAGAGGAACGCGAGCCACACGCCCAGGTAGACGAGAAAGCCGACCGTACCCGCATCCACCCACACCTGGAAGTACTCGTTGTGCACCTGGGTGGTGAAGTAGTCGAAGCTCTGGTACGCAAAGTACGCCGCCGCCCAGCCCCCGCCGCCCCAGCCCAGGATCGGCCGGGCCGCCACCATCTTCAGCGCGTTGGCGTAGAAGAATCCGCGCTCCCACACCGAGAGCTGGTCCGGGTTGATGGCGACCGCGCGGTTGTAGATGGAGCCCGGGAGGATCTTGGCCCAGAAGAAGCTCGGGCGCGCATTGAGGTCGGGACCGAAAACGTGCACGTTCTGGTACGTGGCCGTGGAGCCCTTGGCCCCCGACTGGATCTGCACGAGGAGCGAGTTCTCGAGGGCCTGGGTCTTGAAGGTGAAGCGCCGGGTGACAAAGCCTCGCGTAGCGGGTCCGCTGGTCTGAAGCAGTGTGGCCTTGTCCCCACGCGGCGTGATCCCCTGGACGATCACCTGCCAGGCGGCTGCCTTGGGGGGCGCCGTGGCGTCGATGCGGGCCGTGAGGGTGTAGGTCCGTCCAGCAAGCACCGGCGCCGCCGGCGTCTCCTTGGCGGCCACCTGGCCCGCCGGGGTCGTGGACAGGGTCAGGGGCTGATGACTGCTGCGCACCGCGTACGCCGCCATGCCGACGACGATGATCCCGATGAGGCCGAAGCCCACCGCGCGCTGGGTGGCGATCTTCTCCCGCTGGAACAGGTCCGTGAGATGCCCCACCGCCCAGGTCAGCAGCAGCGCTCCCGCCTCGCTGAGCACCGCCTCCGCCGCCTGGTGGTTCTCGGTCCCCTTGAGAAACAGCGCGACCCCCAGCGTGCCGCCCACCAGGACCGCCAAGCCCTTGAGTGTCCCCCGAAGCCGCTCGCCCCGGGGCAGGAGGATGATGAAGATCGCGGCGACGAACGGGGCGATGAGCCACGCGCCGCGGGAGAAGCTGGCGATGAACGGGGCGAAGAGCAGCGCCGCGGGAGCCGAGTAGGCGAGCCACTGGGCGCGGGTGCGGGCCCGGACCCACAGCCCCAGGGAGATGAACAGGCCGAACAGGAACGTGGCGCCGGCGGAGTCGGGGTACTGGTAGACGGAGTTGAGCCGGTGCGCCACCCACGCGGCGGGGAAGTGGAGGTACCCGGCCGCGTTGAAGACTCCGAACACGCCCCAGACGGCTGCCGTGTACGCCAGCCCCACCGTCAGCCAGCGGGCGCGGTCGGCGTTGGTCGACACCCTCACCACGAGCACGAACACCACGAACCACAGCAGGTGGACCAGCACCGCCTGCAAGGCCCCGCGCGGGGAGACCGCGACGAGCCAGGAGAGGAGGAAGGCCCCCACCAGCGCGGCCAGTGCCCACTCGAGCGGCGTGGATATGAACCGCGAGCGTCCCTCGTAGGCTGCGTACACCGCGGCCACGGCCAGAAGACCCAGGGCGATGCTCAGCGCCGCCAGCTGGTTCGGGCCGAAGTACAGGCCCCGGAAGTACGGCGAGCCACCCAGCAGCACCAGCGTTCCCCAGAAAGGGAACCACTGTCCCACCCTGACGATCAGGGGGACATCGGCTTGGCTGAGGGAAACGCCGCGAAGGGGAGCGGGAGTGGGAACCTGCTTCGTTGACATACGCTCTCAACAGTTCGGTCTCATCGTCGATGATCCTGCCGAGCGATCACGCCTTGGCGGCCGCCTCCGCCGACGCGGTCGAACTGTTGACGGCGCTGCGCTGCGGGAGGCAGCGCTCTGAACCGTTCCCAAGCACTCGACGGACGCGCCGAAAGTTTGAGCAAAGCGGGGATGAGGCCAGGCACCGACGAATGTGGGCCCCCTGGCGTTC
>JAJZYS010000120.1 GCA_021797925.1 Bacillota bacterium | reverse complement strand
CCGGGTGGGCGGCGGTCTCGGCCCTGGCCGAGGTCGCGGCGCAGCCGGCGCCCCCGGGCGAGGAGGCGCCGTGGATCGAGGCGGTGGCGGACGCCGCCCGGCGCATCGGCGCCGCGCCCCCGCCCCACGAGCCCGGCGCCCTCCGCCGGATCGCGCCGCTGATGACCCTGGCCCTTGGGGACGACCGGGGCCTCGCGCAGCCGCTCTACGCGCTCGTGGCCCGCCTCTGCCGCGGCGGCGGCGAGGCGTGGTTCGAGGACGCGCTGAGGGGGGCGCTCCTGGAGCAGGCGGCCCGGGTGCGCGCGGATCCCGGCCCCCTGCGCGACCGGCTGCGCCTGGGACGCCTGCTGGCGTGGCTCGTCCGGTGGCTCGAAGGAGAGGGGCGCTGGGCCGAGGCCCTGGAACTGGCGCGCCGCTGGCCCATGGCGCCGGGTGCCCTGGAGCTCGAGGTCGGGGCGCTCGTGGTCCTGGGTCAGACCGAGTCGGCGAGACGGCGGGTCGAGTCCGCCCGGGTCTCCCCCGCCGAGCGGCGGGCGGCCCGCAGGGCGCTGGGCGAGCCCCCGCCGCTGCCGTGGGGGGCGTTCTTCCGCGACCCCTCGCCCCGGACCCTCGCGGCGCTGCTCGACGCCGCCCCGCCGTCCCAGCGCGGCGCGGTGGAGCGCCACGCGCTGGAGCTGCTGGAGCGCAGCGGCGCCGCCGACGCCCTGACCCAGATCGCGCTCGCCGGTGGCGGCGCCCGGGACCTGTTCCTGTGGGCCCGGCGGGCCCGGCCCGCGCTCAGGGCCCAGGTGGGCCTCGCGCTCCTGGAGCGCGACCCCGTGCACGCCCTGACCCTATTGGAGGAGGCGCGCCGCGACGGACAGGGGGACCCGGCCTTCCCCCGCGCACGGGTGCGCCGAGCGCTGGGGCGCCTCTACCGGCGGCTCGGCCGGCCCGGCCCCGAGGAGCCCCGCGGCTGACGGCCGGGGCGGGCGCCGCCGCGGTGATATCCCCCACGAGGCGCCGGAAGGAGACGGCCGGTCGGGAACGGAAACCAGGTCCGAAGCCCCGCGCGGCGCCCGCGCACCGGGCCGGGCGCATTTCTTGATCTTGCCGGGAGGTCGCGACACAGGTGCACGGCGACATGATCGTGGAACTCTCCAACGTCACGGTGCTCAAGGGCGAGGGCCCCATCCTCGCCGAGGTGACCTGGCAGGTGCGCCCCGGCGAGCACTGGGCGCTTTTGGGCCCCAACGGCTCGGGCAAGACCACGCTCCTCAGCCTGCTCACGGGGTACCTCTGGCCCAGCCGGGGGCGGGTGCGCGTGCTGGGGGAGACGCTGGGCCAGATCGACGTGCGCCAGCTCAGGCGCGCCATCGGCTGGGTCAGCTCGGCCGCGGCGGACTGGCTGGCCGCGGACGACCTCCCGGTGGAGGAGATCGTCCTGGGCGGAGCGTTTTCCACCATCGGGCTCTACGATCCCGTGGGTCCCGAACACCTCGAGCGGGCGAAGCGGCTGCTGGAGCAGGCGGGGGCCCAGGGCCTGGCGCGCCGCCGCTACGCCACCCTGTCGCAGGGGGAGCGCCAGCGGGTCCTCATCGCCCGCGCGCTCATGAGCGCGCCGCGCCTTCTGATCCTCGACGAGCCGTGCACGGGGCTCGACCCCGTGGCCCGCCACGACCTGTTGCGCGCCGTCGAGGCCATGGGGCAGCAGCCCCACGGGCCCGCGCTCGTCTACGTCACCCACCACGTGGAGGAGGTCCTCCCCGTGCTCGGGCACACCCTCCTGCTCAGCCGCGGGCGCACCTGCGCCCTGGGACCCACGGAGCGGGTGCTCACCGGCGAGAACCTCTCCCGCTGCTTCGAGCGCCCGGTGAACCTCTCCCGGCAGGCGGGACGCTACCGGTTCCAGCTGGCGGATTGAGCGCCGGCACCGCCGCGGCGAGGGACCGCAGGTGGCTCTTGGTGGCCGCGGGTGTGCGCAACTTCGCCTACGGCCTCATTTCCGTGGACATCGGCGTCGCGTGGCGCGAGGCGGGGTTCTCCCCCGCGCTCATCGGGGCGCTGTTCAGCGTGGCGCTCTTCGCCGGCGGTCTCACCGGCGCGCTGGCGGGCCTCGTGTCCCACCGGATCGGCCGGCGGCGGCTCATGTGGGGGCTGGGCCTCATCATGGCCGCGGGCGGCGGCCTGCTCACGGTCCACGACACCTTCGCGGTCGCGGCGGCGGTGGCCGCCCTGGGGGCCTTCAGCCCCAGCGGGAAGGACGTGGGGGCGATGCTGCCGCTGGACCAGGCCGCGCTGGCGGAGACCGCGACCGGCGACGAGCACACCCGGATCTACGCCGCGTACAACCTTCTGACCACCAGCGCCGCGGCCCTCGGCGCCCTGGCGGTGGCGGGCCTGGGGCTGCTGCCCCGGTGGGGGCCCCTCGCCGGGGCGTCGCGGTTCGCGACCGCGCTTTACGCCGTGTGCGGGGTCCTGGTGGCCTTGAGCTACACGCGGCTGAGTCCGGGAGTCGAGGGTGGCTCGCGGCGGGAGGGGGGCGCATGGACGCGCCTTCGCCGCTCCCGGCCGGTGGTGTTCAGGCTGACGGCGCTGTTCGGCGTCGACGCGCTGGCGGGAGGGCTCGTGGTGCAGGGCATCATGGTGGTGTGGTTCCACGACCGCTTCGGGGTCGGGCTGGCGACGCTGGGGCCGCTGCTCTTCGTCGTGAACATGGCGGCGGCCGCCTCCTTCCTGGCGGCGGCGCCCCTCGCCCGACGCTTCGGCATCCTGCCCACGATGGTGTTCACCCACCTGCCCTCGAACATCCTCCTGGTGCTGGTGGCGCTGGCTCCGAGCTTCCCGCTGGCGGCCGCGCTGCTCGTGGCGCGCAGCCTCCTCTCCCAGCTGGACGTGCCCACCCGGCAGGCGTACACCATGGCGGTCGTGGATCCCGAGGAGCGGACCGCGGCCGCGGGCGTCACCTCCGCCGTCCGCGGACCGGCGGCGGCCATCTCGCCCTCGCTGGCCGGCATCGCCCTGGCCCGCTCCGCCCTGGGGATCCCCTTCATCCTGGCGGGAGTCATCAAGGTGGGCTACGACCTCAGTCTGTGGACCATGTTCCGCCGCGTAAGGCTCCCCGCAAGCGCCGGCAGCGCGCGCGACCCGTCTTGAGTTTTGCTGGCGCCGTTCCTAGAATAAGCTTGCACGGCAACAATAAAGTGAATGACACTGGGGGGATCAGCATGGCACCGAGAGGAAGACGCCTGCCGCGCGACGGTTCGCTCACAGCCCGGCTCACGCTGTCCTATTTCTTCCTGGCCGTTCTCTATCTCGCCTTCATGTGGGTCCTCTACCGGGTGGGACTGGGCTTTCTGCCCATGGTGGTCATCGCCGGCGGGCTGCTCCTGGTCCAGTACTACTACTCGGACCGGATGGTGCTCGCCGCCATGGGCGCCCGGGAGGTCCGGCCCCAGGACCTGCCCGACGTGCACGCCATGGTGGAGCGGCTCGCCGCTCAGGTGGACCTGCCCAAGCCCAGGATCGCGCTGATGCGCACGGACATGCCCAACGCCTTCGCCACCGGCCGGGATCCGTCCCACGCGGTGGTGTGCGTCACCACCGGCATCCTCAACCGCCTCACGGATCCGGAGCTGGAGGCGGTTTTGGCCCACGAGCTCACGCACGTGAAGAACCGGGACATGACCATCATCACCATGGCCAGCTTCTTCGCCACGGTGGCGTCGTTCATCGTCCAGTGGGCGTTCATGTTCATGCCCTACGGCGGCATGGGCGGGGGCGGAGGCAGGAACCGCAACAACATGGGGCTGGTGTACCTGGCCTCGATCCTGGTGTGGATCATCTCCTTCTTCCTCATCCGGGCCGTCTCCCGCTACCGGGAGTACGCCGCCGACCGGGGTTCGGCCATCATCACCGGGGCGCCCAGCCAGCTCATGTCGGCCCTGCAGAAGATCTCCGGGGTCATGGGCCGCATCCCCACCCGCGACCTGCGCCAGGTGGAGAACATGAGCGCGCTGTTCATCATGCCCGCCGTGAGCCGCGATTCGCTCCTGGAGCTGTTCCAGACCCACCCGAGCCTCGAGCACCGCCTCGCCGCGCTCAAGCGCATCGAGATCGAGATGAACCGATGAGCTTCTTCGACGCGCTGTTCGGCCGCACCCGGATCAAGAAGCCCAAGCTCGACGCGCTGTTCGCGCTGGTCACGGCGCAGGCGGAGGCCAAGGACACGCTCGGCGTGCGGCTCATGAGCCGGGCGGCGCTGCTGCTCAAGCCGCAGGAGGGGAGCCGGTACGATGACGCCCAGGGCCACGCCCTGGGCGTCATGGACCTTGTGGCCCGCGACCACGGGCTTGAGATCTCCACCGAGGACGACGCCTACGGCTTTCGCTGGGTGAAGATCGAGGGGCACCAGCTCGAGGACGTGATCACCGCCGCCCACGCCGGGGCCGACACGCTGGCCCAGGACGACTTCGGGGAGGCCATCGTGGCGCTGGTGGTCCCCGCCCGGGACGGGACGCGCCCGTTCTACCTCGTGTACTCGTACAAGCGCTCCGCGTTTTACGCCTTCGTCCCCCAGGGCGAGGGCAAGACGCGCGACAACGCCGAGGAGATCCGGCTGTCGGACATCCTGGAGAAGGTCCTGCCCATGGAGCAGGACCCGGCCCACTGGTACGCGCTGTGGGACCTGCCGCTGGCTCCGGCGGGCGCCACCGAGTGACCTCAGCCCAGGTGGAGGATGCGGCTCATCCCGTACCCGAACAGGGCCCCGAGCACCGCGAGGAACAGTAGCTCCAGCGCGGAGCGCAGGGGGCCCTTGAGGGTGTAGCGGGACTTGAGCACCCCCAGGAGCATCCCCACCGCGGCGGCCAGCGCGAAGGAGAGGATGCGGGCGTCGATGAGGGGCACGGGCAGGAACACCGGGAGCACCGGCACCGCGGCCCCCACGACGAACGCCGATCCCACCCACAGGCCCGAGGTCAGGGGCGAGCGCGCCGGCTTTTCGTCCACGAGCCCGTGCTCGTCGCGCATCATGGCCTTGAGCCAGCGGTCGGGGGTCGCGGTCTGGTGGGCGACGATCTGCCCCAGCAGAGAGCCGGTGAAGCCCTTGGCCCGGTAGATGCGCCTGAGCTCCTCGCGCTCCTCCTCGGGCTCGGTGGCGATCTCGTGGCGCTCCACGGCGATGCGCTTCTGGATCACCTCGTCCTGGGTGCGCGCGGCGAGAAAGGCCCCGAAGGCCATGCTCACGCCGCCGGCGAACACCTCCGCCAGGGCTCCGGCGACGAGGACCTGGCGGTCCGAGGCGATGCCGCCCAGGGTCATGACGAAGACCAGCGAGGTCACCAGGCCGTCGTTGAGGCCCAGCAGCGCGTCGCGGAGCCAGTCGCCCCCGTGGGGGTGCTGCTCCCCGTCCGTCGCACCCCCCACCGCGGCACCTCCTGCGCCTTCAGACTCGCGAGCCTGTGACCTGGGGGCGGGTCGGCGGGACGCGGGCACCGCGGGTTGCGAAACGCCGCCCCCGGAAGGAGGCGGCGTCGGCACGGAGACCCTCAGGCCTCTTCGTGCAGGAGAAGATGGCGGGCCTCGGCCAGCGTGGTGTCCGCGGCCGGCAGCACCACGTCCGAGCCGACGAGCCGTTCGTGGGGCACCGGCGTGCCCCGCTGGCGGACGAGCTTGAGGGCGGCGGCAAACTCCCGCCGAAACCCGGCCTCGTCCTGAGCGTGAATGTGCCGCACCATCTCGCCGTCGATGCGCTCGAGCTCCTTGACGTCCTCGCCCTCGACGTCGTACTGCCCCTCGTGGAGGATGCGCACGATCACGGAGTACCACCCTTGGCCATCTCGGCCTTGAGCCGCTCCAGATCCTGGGCGACGGCGCTCTTGGTGTTCACCTGGTTGAGCTCGCGCTCCAGGCTGTCCTGCGAGGTGTCGGTGATGTCGGTGAGCGCCCCCGCCTCGGTGAGCTCGTCCACGGCAGCGGCCCGCGCCCGCATCTGCTGGGTCTTGTCCCGGGCCCGGTCCACGGCCATGCCCACGTCGGCCATCTCCTCGGAGATGCCGGTGGCCGCCTCGCCGATCTTCACCTGGGCCTGAGCGGAGGTGTACTGGGCCTTGATCACTTCCTTCTGGGCCCGAAAGGACTGGATCTTGATCTCGAGCCGCTTGGCGGCCTCGGTCATCTTCTGCTCTTCCTGGCCCAGCTGCTCCACCTGGGGCTTGAGCGCGGCCGACTGCTGGATGAGGGCCTGCTTGCGCTCCAGCGCCTGGGTGGCCAGGTCCTCCCGGCCCTGGGCCAGGGCGCTCTTGGCCTCGTCGTCCAGCCGCTGCGCCTTGCTGTCGAGCTCCGCGATCTGCAGCTCGATCTGCTTCTTGGATGTCACCACGTCGGCCAGCCCGCGCTTGACCTTCTGCAGGTACTCCACCTGCTTCTCGTAGGAGTAGTCGAGGGTTTCCCGGGGATCCTCCATGTTGTCGAGCACCTTGCTCGCCTTGGCCTTGAAGATCGTGGACGCCCGCTGCAACAGACTCATGTGTTCGCGGTGGCGCCGCCCGGCGGCGGCGATCCGCTCCCCCCTCTCTCTCGCCCATGGGGCACTGCCCCTCGCTATTATAGGCACCGACCCGACCCGCAGCAAGCAAGCGAAAGGAAGCGATCCCGTGGCGGCATTGACCCTGGTGCGCGGCGCGGAGGTGTTCGCCCCCGAGCCCTTGGGACGCCGGGACCTGCTCATCGGCGCGGAGCGCATCCTCAGGATCGCCCCCCACATCCCCCGGCCCCGCCCCGCCCTGATCTCCACGCGGGTGGTCGACGCGCGCGGGCGCATCCTGTGCCCGGGCCTTGTGGACCAGCACGTGCACCTCGCGGGCGGCGGCGGGGAGGGTGGCTTCGACCACCGCACGCCCCCCCTCGCCTTCTCCCAGCTCACCCTGGCCGGGGTCACCACGGCGGTGGGGCTGCTCGGCACCGACGGGGTGACCCGGTCCGTGCAGGACGTGGTGGCGTCGACCCGGGCGCTCACGCAGCTTGGGATCACGGGCTACGCCTACACCGGCGCGTACGCGCTGCCGACCCGGACCATCACCGGCAGCGTGCGCGCCGACATCCTCATGGTGGGGGAGGTGCTCGGCTGCGGCGAGATCGCCATCGCCGACGACCGGGGCTCGCACCCCAGCGAGCAGGACCTGGCGGTGCTGGCGGCGGAGGCGAGGGTGGGGGGGCTTCTGTCGGGGAAGGCGGGGGTCGTGCACCTGCACGTGGGCGACGGCGTGCGCGGCCTCTCGAGCCTGTTCCGGCTCGTCTCCGACCACGAGATCCCCATCCGCCACCTCGTCCCCACGCACCTCAACCGGCGCCGGGCGCTGCTGGAGGACGCGCGGCGCTTCGCGGCGCTGGGAGGCACCGTGGACCTGACCGCCGGCATCCGCCCGGAGGGACCCGATCACGTCTCCATCGCCCCGTGGGACGCGCTCAAGGACCTCCTGCTCGAGGGCGTGGACCCGGCGCGGATCACCATGAGCTCCGACGCCGGCGGCTCCTCTCCCATCTTCGACCCGCAGGGACGCCTCCTCACCATCACCCAGATCCAGCCGGCGGTGCTGTGGGAGTCGGTCCGACGGTCTGTGGCGGTCGGCGTCCCCCTGGAGACGGTCCTGGCCACGGTGACGGTGCACCCGGCCCGGGTGCTGGAGCTCTCCCACAAGGGCCGCGTCGTCGAGGGCGCCGACGCCGACTTTCTCCTCCTCGACGAGGATCTCGGGATCCGGGAGGTGTGGGCCCGGGGGCGCCGGCTCGTGGCCGAGGGCGTCGCCGAGGTGCGCGGTCCCTTCGAGCCCGTCGATCAGGGGGCGCCGGTGAGGAGCCACCGCGAGAGGTCCCGCAGCCGCCGGGCGAGCTCGGCTCCGGGGGATCCGCCCTCGGCGAGGCCAGGGTCGTAGGGGGTAAAAACTGCACACTTTGTCTTATACATTACTTGATATTTGTGGATACATAGTCTAGGATAAAGACATGTTAGTCGGGATCAAGGAAGCGGCAAAGGAATTGGGGGTTCGGCCGGAGACGCTTCGGCGATGGGAAGCGGCAGGCA
>JAJZYS010000119.1 GCA_021797925.1 Bacillota bacterium | reverse complement strand
CGGCCACACGGCCGCCACGCCCCCTTGACGAGGCCCCGACTCACCCGTGCACGGCGGAGAATCCGGCCACGCCGTCGAAGCGATACAGGTTCTCCGTCTTGATGTTGTCAAAGCCCGCTTCGGTCACCCGGCGGAGCAGTTCCACCACGTCCGCGGGGTGCACCGCCTGGCCGTCCTCGGCCAGGAACCGGCACCGCCAGTGGTCCGTGCAGAAGGTCTCCGGCAGCCCGTCGGGCCAGACCTTGACGCCCCGGTTCGTGATGACCCGAAGGCGCAACGGGGCGGCCACCACCATGGAGAGCGCGCGCCCCAGGTCCTGGGGGCTGCCCGGCTCCCAGTCCAGGAACACGTCGACGCCCACGAGCTCTTTGTGCGCCTTGCGGTGAGGAGCGTCCCCCCGCCACAGCGACATGGGCCGGGCGGCCTTGTACGCGACGGGTCTGAGCACCTCGGGGGCTTGCCCCAGCCGATCGACGACCGCGGCGGCGAACTCTCGGGTGCCCACCTTCTGCCGGCTCGTGCCTTCCCTGTAGATGTCGGGCGTGTGCACCCCGTCCTCGATCGTCTTCAGGAAGGCGTTGTGCACCGTCGCGGCGACGTCGCACTGGCCGATGTGCACGAGCATCATGACCGCCGCGAGCAGCAGCCCCGACGGATTGGCGAGGTTCTGTCCGGCCAGGCGGGGCGCCGAACCGTGGATGGCCTCGAACATGGCGCACGACGCGCCGATGTTCGCCGATCCCGCCAGCCCCACCGAGCCGGCGATCTGGGCGAGCACGTCGGACAGGACGTCGCCGTACAGGTTGGGCAGGACGACGACGTCGAACTTTTCCGGGGTGTCGGCGAGCTTGGCGGCGCCGATGTCGACGATGAACGTCTCGTGCGCGATGTCGGGGTACTCGGCGGCGATCTCGTCGAACACCCGGTGGAACAGCCCGTCGGTCAGCTTCATGATGTTGTCCTTGACCAGGCAGGTGACCTTCTTGCGATCGTTGACGCGGGCGTACTCGAACGCGTAGCGGACGACCTTTTCCGAACCCGGCCGGGTGATGAGCTTGAGGCACTGGACCACCTGGTCCGTCTGCCGGTGCTCGATGCCGGCGTACAGGTCCTCCTCGTTTTCGCGCACGACGACCACGTCCATGCCCGGGTGCCGGGTGCGCACGAACGGGTGGTACGCGACGGCGGGACGCACGTTGGCGTACAGGCCGAGGGCCTTGCGGGCCGTCACGTTGAGACTCTTGTACCCGCCCCCCTGGGGTGTGGTGATGGGGGCCTTGAGAAACACCTTCGTCCGTCGCAGCGAGTCCCACGCGCCCGGCTCCATTCCGGTCTCCACACCGCGCAGGTACACCTTCTCGCCGATCTCGATGGTCTCGAGCTCCACGGCGGCGCCGGCGGCCGAAAGGATGTTCAGGGTCGCCTCCATGATCTCGGGCCCGATGCCGTCGCCGTAGGCGACGGTCACGGGTGTGCGCTGGGTCATCACGACATCTCCCATGCGGTTCGCAGTCAATGCAGCTAGTATCACGATATTGATGTCGTATGTCAAGCAGAAGTTTCTCCGTCGAAGGCAAGGCCTGCGGGCGCAGCGGCTCGGCAGCCCGCCGCGGTCCCCACTGGCACCCGGGCGGCGCATCGGGTATCATGACACCGATATCGCGTGTGCAGCGGCTCACCCGCCGGGCCGGCGGCCGCCCGGGTGCGCGCCGCAGGGTCCAACGCCACCGGGCGCGAGGCGTGGCCGTGACACCCAGGGGTGGCACAGGCCCACGGCATGCGCGGACCCGGGCGGCAGGGGCCGCAAGGGATCGGGAAGGCGGTCGGCGGGAGGTGGCGAGCGGTGCTCGCGGCGCAGTCGGACGGCCAGTCCAGCTGGACATTTCTGACCAACCACGCCCACGTGCTCATCTGCATCGCGCGCGAGCCGACGATTCGGGCCCGCGACCTGGCGGAGCGGGTGCACATCACCGAGCGCGCCGTGCAGCGAATCGTCGCCGAACTCGTCGCGGGAGGGTATCTGGCGCGCGAACGCGTGGGCCGGCGCAATCGCTACCGGATCGACCGCGACCTGCACCTGCGCCACCCCATCGAGGCGCACTGCCGCGTCGACGACCTGCTGCGGCTCGTGGGCGACCCCGGGGATCGTGCCCGGGCCGACGCGTGACGACGGTTCGGCCGCCCGGGCGCGACGGGCGTCGGCACCGGGTCATCGGGGGCGAAGCGGCGCGGTCCCGACGGGCGGGGATCATCTGCGCGCAACGGCCGCCGGGCGGGGTAACGGTTGGAGCAAGCGCGCGAAGCCCTGCGGCGAACGAAGTGAGGTGAGCCATATGCGCGGCACGAGGATGCCCATCATCGGATCACCAACCCTCCAAGGCGAGTGGTTCCCGGGCGAGACGGCCTCGTCCCCGGAGAATGCCTGCCGCCGCGGCGACACGACGCCGCTGGGCGCAGCGCCGCCCAGGGCGGGCCGCCCTCGACGGGGTCAAGTTCTTTCAGCCTGGGCGCAGGCATGACGGGATCCGGCGAAAACCGCCATCCGTATCAGGGTCAGCGGGCGGTCCTCTCCACCAAGCACGGCAAGGAGCGGGTCGTCGCACCGGCCCTCATGGCGGGCGTGGGCCTCGTGGTGGAGGTTGCCGACAACCTGGACACCGATGCGCTCGGGACGTTCACGGGCGAGATCCCGCGGGTGGGAACCATGCGGGAGGTCGCGGTGCGCAAGGCCAGGCTGGGCATGGCGGCCGCCCGGCTGCCCCTGGGACTGGCCAGCGAGGGCAGTTTCGGCCCTCATCCGCTGGTGCCGTTCGTCCCCGGGGATCGCGAGCTTCTGGTTCTGGTCGACGACCAGCTGGGCATCGAGGTCGCCGAAGAGGCGCTGAGCATGGACACCAACTTTGCCCATCGCACGGCCACAGAGCGCGACGACCTGGGCGAGTTCCTCCGCCGGGTCCGCTTCCCCTCCCACGGACTGATCGTGCGGCCGAGCGCGGGGCCGAAAGAGCCGCTGTTCAAGGGCATCACCACCGTGCCCGCGCTCAGGGAGGCGCTGGAGCGCTGCGCCCGAGCCTCCGACGACGGCCTGGCCCACGTGGAGACGGACATGCGCGCCCATATGAACCCCATGCGGCAGGCGGTGATCGGGGATCTTGCCCAGCGCCTGGGACGGCGTCTTCGCGCGCGGTGTTCCCGGTGCGGCGCGCCGGGCTGGGGCCGGGTGGACGTGATCCGGGGACTGCCCTGCGAGCTGTGCGGATTCGAGACGGACGAGGTGCGCGAGGAGGTGGAGGGCTGCCCGCGGTGCGACTTGCGGCTGACCCGTCCCAGAAGTGACGGCCGGACCCACGTCAAGGCCGAGAACTGCCCCGTGTGCAACCCGTAGCCGGGCGCAGGGAGAGGCATCCGGCCCATCCCAGCCGAACGGCGCGCGAGGAGGAGTTCGGTGATGTCCCAGCCACCGGTGGCCATCATCATGGGAAGCAAGTCCGACATGGAGGTGATGCGGCACGCCGCCGACACGCTGGGGCAGCTGGACATCCCGTGCGAGACCGCGGTGGTGTCGGCGCACCGGACGCCCGACCGCATGTTCGCGTTTGCCGAGGGCGCGGCGGCCAGGGGGATCCGCGTCATCATCGCCGGAGCGGGCGGTGCCGCCCACCTGCCCGGGATGGTCGCGGCCAAGACCCTCCTCCCGGTGATCGGGGTTCCGATCCCCCTCTCCCAGCTCAGCGGCCTGGACTCGCTCCTGTCCATCGTGCAGATGCCCCGGGGCGTGCCGGTGGCGACGGTGGCCATCGGAGCGGCGGGAGCCGCCAACGCGGCGCTCCTGGCCGCACGGATCCTCGCGCTGCAGGACCCTGGCATCGGCGAGCGGTTGGCGGCGTACCGGGCCCGTGAGGCCCGGGCTGCCGCGGAAGACGCCTAGGCGTGGCGACCTCCCTGCCGGCTGGAGCCCAGATCGGCATCATCGGCGGCGGTCAGCTGGGCCGCCTGACCGCGCTGGAGGCCCGCCGGCTCGGCTACCGCACGTGCGTACTGGACCCGGATCCCCGCTCGCCCGGCGCGCAGGTGGCGGACGAGCGGGTCGTCGGGTCCCTCGAGGACGCCGACGCCGTGAGGGCGCTGGCCCGGCGGGTCCAGGTGCTCACCTACGAGTTCGAGAACATCCACGCCGGCGCCGCGGAGGTGGCCGAGGCGCTGGTGCCCATGCACCCCTCGAGTTCCGTGCTGCGGATCGCCCAGCACCGCGTCCGGGAAAAGGAGGCGCTGGCCCGGCTCGGGTTCCCCGTGCCCCGGTTCGCCGCCCTTGGCGCCCGCGACGAGCTCGGTGGCGCGCTTGGCCGCCTGGGCTTTCCCCTGGTCATGAAGACCGCCGTGGCCGGCTACGATGGCCGGGGGCAGGCGGTCGTCCGCGGTCCCGAGGAGGCCGAGCGCGCGTTCGAGAGCCTTCACGACCGAAGCGACACGCTGATTCTCGAGGAGTTCGTCGACTTCGCCATGGAGCTGTCGGTGATCTGCGCCCGCGGCGTCGACGGGCAGGTCGCGTGTTTCCCGGTGGTGGAGAACCGGCACCGCAACGCCATCCTGGACGTCACGCTGGCACCGGCGGAAGTTCCGGCCGCCGTCTCGTCCCGGGCGCGGCAGATGGCTGCGGGCATCGCCGAGGCCCTCGGGGTCGTGGGCCTTCTCGCCGTTGAGATGTTTCTCACCCGCCAGGGGCAGCTGATCGTCAACGAACTGGCCCCGCGCCCGCACAATTCGGGTCACTACACGCTGGACGCCTGCTGCGTCTCCCAGTTCGAGCAGCTCGTCAGGGCCGTCTGCCGACTGCCGCTGGGTGCGACCGACGCCTGTGGCCCGGCGGCCATGGCGAACCTGCTGGGGGACCTCTGGCCGGAGGGGGGCCAACCCGACTTTGCGGGAGCGCTGGCGGTGCCCGGTGTGCGGCTGTACCTCTACGGCAAGGCGCAGGCCCGCCCGGGACGCAAGATGGGCCACCTCACCTGCGTCGCCGACTCGACGTCGGCTGCGCTGGCACGGGTGCTCGAGGCCCGCTCGCGCCTGGAGCGCCCCGCGACCCGGTGAAGGTCCGGGGCGAGGGCAGTTATTCTCGCCTTTGGACTGGCGTCTGTCCCATTTGCGAACGGCGCATTCCGCGCCGCACCGCGCTTTCTGGCGGACCTAAGGAGTAATACTAGCCACCGAGTCTTCTGGTCCCATGGCTGCGTCGACCAAAGCGAGCTGACACCGTTGCCGCGCGAGGCATCCCGGTTCGCACCGGCCCGTGTCCATGGCTGGGGCGCGCGGTGGCTGCGAACACCTCGAGCCGGGTGACGCGAAAACTGAAGTGGGCTCCAGGAAACGGCTGAGAGCGGATGTCGAACCATCCTGTCCCGAGCGCCGTGTCACGCGTCCTGGCTACCGTGCGGCCGTTGACATCCACCATGATTCGGCCCGCGACGACTCTGAGGGCCACGTCCAGCGCTCCTTGCGGAAACGGCGCCCCCTGGATGTCCCTTGGCCCGAACAGGTTGACGGGGACGCCGGCCGCCTGCGCTGACGTCAACGCGTGCAGACGGTCCACCAGCAGTTGACCCGTGGTCGACACCCAGGCCACGTCCTCACCCTGGGTGGTGCCGTGGAATCCAATGCCCACCGCGCCTGCACCGGAGACGAACTGCAGTCCCACATCTTCCACGAAGTCACGCGCTTGCACCTGGGGTAGCCCGAGAAACGGTTCCAGCGCCGACCCCGACCGCGGCGCCGCCGCGTCGATCTCCAGCGCATCACCCAAAAAGCGCAGGGAGCCAGATCCGGTCCCAGGGTAGACCACTTCCTGGGGCAGCGGGCGAGCAAGTCCCAACCGAAAGCGCAGCGGCCCGTGGGGCGGCAGCACAGAAGGCGCCGTGACCACGCCGAGCGAGCTCGAGAACCCGAGCATCCATCCTGCCAAGGCCAGCAGCACGGCCAGCACCACCCCCGCCGCGATGGCGCGCCTTGACCCAAGAGCAAGTCGCCCGGGGCGCTCGAACGCCAGGGAGCGGGTCGCCTCCATTGCCAGGGGGCGTCCGTGGCACGCGCGCTCAAGGGCGGAGATGAGATCCCCTGCCGACTGGAAGCGGTCCCCGGGCGTGCGGGCCAGCGCTTTGAGCAGGACCGCCTCCACCGGCTGGGGCAGTTCGGGATTGCGCTGTCGCGGCGGCGGAAGCGGCCTGTCCCGGCGGGCCATCAGCACCGCCGCCGGCGTCGCTGCCGTAAACGGCACGCTGCCGGTGAGCATCTCGTACAGCATGACACCCAGGGCGTACAGGTCCACTGAGGGGCCAGCCTCGCCCTCGTCGAGAACCTCCGGAGCCATGTACGCCGGCGTACCCACCAAGACCCCCGCCGATGTGAGGAACGCGCTGCCCTCAAGCATGCGCGCCACGCCGAAGTCGGCGAGGACGGGCGTCCCGTCGGGATGCAGCAGCACATTGCTCGGCTTCACGTCCCGGTGCACCACGCCGCGCTCGTGCGCGTAATCCAGGGCCGAGGCGACCGGTCGCAGGAACTGCAGGCTCTGTTCGCACGTCAGGGGAGTCCCAAGCCGGTCGGCGAGCGTGCCTCCCTCCACCAATTCGCTGACCAGATACGCGGTGCCGTCCTGCTCTCCCCAGTCGTACACCACCAGGATGTTGGGGTGGCGCAGCGCGGCCACGGTCTGAGCCTCGCGCCGGAAGCGCTCACGAAACCGTGGATCCTGACCGGCGTTGGCCGCCAGCACCTTCACCGCGACGAATCGGTCCAGCGCAGGCTGGTAGGCCCGGTATACCGTGGCCATGCCTCCCGCCCCGAGCGGTTCCACGATGCGGTACCCGTTCAGCGTGTCGCCCGCGGTCACTGACCCACTCCCCGGCCCACTTCACCTGGGACGCCACTGCGCGACAGGGTCCTTGCGGCCTTTGGTCCCCAGCGGTGGGCCGTCGCGCCGACCAGCCGGTCAGGCTCCACTTTCCACCAGACGGTAACCGAGACCGCGAACGGTCACAAGCAGCTGGGCCCCCTCGGGTTCTGCCTCCAGCTTACGCCGCAGTCGGGAGACGAGTTGCTCCACGTTGTAGTCGCCCACGTTCCCCTCGTATTCCGGCCACACGTGGCGCGCGAGATCGTCCTTGCTGCACACCATGCCCCGGCGCTGATACAGGAACGCAAGAGCTGCGAACTCTTTGGCCGTCAGCGCCAGGCGTCGTTCACCCAGCCACACCTCGGCTGAGTCCGCATCGACTCTGAGCGCGCCGACCGGTTCGCCACCCTGCAACATGGTCTCGTCCGACACCTGAAAGACAAGCGTCGCGTTCCCGAGCGTGACCACATCGCCCGGACGCAGGGCGACACGTGCTTTGATTCGTCGCCCGTTCACCCGAGTTCCGTTGCGGCTTCTCAGATCGGTGAGTTCGTACGCCTCGCCGTTCCACGCGATCTCTGCGTGACGACGGGAGACAAAGGGATCATCGAGCACGATGTCGCAGTCCGCGTCACGCCCGAGCAACACGCTGGCCTCGCCCAGGAGGTGGACTCGGGAGGGCTGCGTCTGCCCCCGCACGATGAGGCGCGCTCTCATACCATCCCTCTCCTCATGGCACGCCGTTCCCGCCCGCCAAAAACGGCCAGTTTCGCGCTCGGAGATTGCCGCCGGCTTGTCCAGGACGGACTGCCGGTGCTAGTCCAGCCCGCCACCGCCCCGCTCGAAACCGTCTTCGGGTTGCCCCCCTCCGTACCAGTGGGAGGGGGTGGGGCAGGGAACGGGCACAGATACGACGGCGTTGAACTGCCGGGCGGTCCGCCCGAATCTGGCCAGATACCCTCGCTTGCATTCGTTCAAAGGGCGCCTCCGCACGTGCAGGTCCACATCGAGGGCATGCTCCGCCTTGGCGGACAGTGCGGCGTTCGAGGCGAGAAGCGGGCCCAACGTCCGGTCAGGAACCTTCGCTTCGGAGGTCGCCATCATCCGCCACCGCCCTCCCTCACCTTCGCCACCAGTTCTTTCGCCTTGTGATGACTGCCAAGTCCGTAGAGCTATCCTGAGAACGTGGTGACGATGCAGATCGTCGTCCGCCAGCTCTTCCTGAAGCGACTTCCGGTCTTCGCTGCCGTCCACCGCGTGGACGCCAACGCCATAACCGGCGAAGAACTGCTCCAGGTAGACGAGAAGCGTGTCCGTCGGTCCTTGCCGGTGACAGCCCGGTCGGTGACCCGGCCTTCCCGGGCCAGCGACATC
>JAJZYS010000001.1 GCA_021797925.1 Bacillota bacterium | reverse complement strand
GCGCACCACGTGGGGGGAGGGCACCAGGATGGCCGGCAGGCCGCGGGCGGTCACCTCCGCCAGGGTCATGGCTCCGGCGCGGCAGATGACCAGGTCGGCCGCCGCGTAGGCCGCGCCGATGGCCTCGAGGTACGGAACGACCCGCACCCCGGGGCCCTCGTGCCGGGCGTGGCGCGCGTAATGGGAAGGGCCGGTGGCCCAGATCACCTGGCAGGGTACCTCGCCGCCCGAAAGCCAGTCGTCCACCGCCCGGTTCACGGGTTCCGCGCCCAGGCTTCCGGTGGTCACCAGCACCGTGGGTCTTCCCGCGTCGAGCCCGAAGCGCTCGAGCCCCTCCTCCCGGGTCGCCGCCAGCACCTCCTCGCGGACCGGATTGCCGGTGACCCTCAGGCCCCGGTGCGCCCCGAAACCCCGGGCGGCCGCCTCGTGAGGAACCAGGAGCCGGCGGGCGAAGCGCGCCAGGAGCCGGTTGGTCAGGCCCGGCACCGCGTCCTCGTTGAGGATCACCACCGGCACGCCGAGGAGCCACGCGGCGAAGCACACGGGACCCGCCACGTAGCCCCCGGTCCCCACGACCACCTGGGGCCCGAACGCCCGCAGCGCCCGCCGCGCGGTCCCCACCCCCCGGGCGGCGAGCCAGACGCTGCGCACCCGGTCCGCGGCGCGCTTGCCCAGGATCCCGCCGCTGGGCACACCCACGAACCTGACGCCGGCGGCGGGGGCCAGCCGGGCCTCGATGCCGGTGGGGCTGCCCAGATACAAAAGCTCCGCCTCGGCGCCCAGGGCGCTGGCGATGGCCAGGGCCGGGTAGATGTGACCGCCCGTCCCGCCCCCGGTGAGCGCCACCCGGTACCTCACGATCGCGCCCTCGCGCCCTGGCGGGACAGGTTCAGGAGGATGCCGATGGCGGTGAGGGCGAAGACGAGCGAGGATCCGCCGTAGGACAGAAACGGGAGGGGGATGCCGGTGATGGGGATGGACGCGGTCACCACCCCGATGTTCATGAAGGCCTGCGCCACGACCATGGTGGTCAGCCCCACCCCCAGCACCACCCCGAAGCGGTCGGGGGCCTGCAGGGAGATGCGCAGGCCTCGCCAGGCGAAGATGAAGAACAGGACCACCACGGCCGTGGTGCCCACGAGGCCGATCTCCTCCCCCAGGATGGCAAAGATGAAGTCGGTGTGCTGCTCGGGCAGGTAGAAGAACTTCAGCGCCGAGCGGCCGATGCCCGAACCGAACAGCCCGCCGGATCCCAGGGCGTAGAGGGACTGGATGATGTGGTAGCCCGACCCCAGGGGGTTCTTCCACGGATGCAGGAAGGCCAGCAGCCGCTGGAGCCGGTAGGGCTCGGTGACGATCAGCACCAGGATCACCGGGACGGCCAGCAGCGCCAGGCCCAGTAGGTGCGCCGTCCGCGCCCCCGCGACCCAGAGCATGACGAACACCGTCAGGCCCAGCGCCAGCGCCGTCCCCAGGTCGGGCTCCTTGAGGATCAGGGCAAACACGACCGCCAGGGCGCCCAGATGCGCCACCACCGTGGGATAGAAGCGCTCCACCGGCCACTGTCGCCGGGTCAGCGTGGCGGCAAAGAGGAGCACCACGGTGAACTTGGACAGCTCCGAGGGCTGAAAGGACAGCGGACCGAAGCCGATCCACCGGCGGGCGCCGTTGATGTTGATACCCACGTGCGGCACCAGGACCGCCACGAGGAGCACCAGGGTGAGGGCGCCCAGGGGCCACGCCAGCCGTGTCCAGCGCCAGTAGTCGATGCGCGAGGCGACGACGAGGCCCCCCACGCCCAGCACGGCCCAGATGAGCTGGCGCTCCAGGTAGTAGTATGGGCGGTGGAACATCGCCATGGCCTCCACGGAGCTGGCGGAGTAGATCATCACCAGGCCCAGTCCCAGAAGCACCAGCACCGTGGTCAGAAGCCCCAGGTCCATGGACGCGGCCCGCGGGCGAGCGGGGTTCATGCGACCCACCCCAGCGACCAGATTCCCACCAGCGCGGCGAGGAGCCCGCCGGCCCAGAAGAGGTAGACCACCGTCTGGGGGGGCATCCCCCCGAGCTCGAAGTGATGGTGCAGGGGCGCCATGCGCAGAAGCCTGCGGCCCCGGCGGCGGAAGTACACCACCTGCACGATGTCCGAGAGGGCCTCGAGGACGAACACGAGGCCCACCAGGACCAGGAGCAGCTCCCAGCGGGTCAGCACCGCCAGCGCGGCGAGGGCGCCCCCCAGGAAAAAGGCGCCCAGGTCGCCCATGAAGACCCGGGCCGGATAGACGTTGTAGTAGAGAAACCCCGCGCACGCGCCCGCCGCCGCCAGCGCACATCCGGCCATGTCCGTCTCTCCCTCCCCCACGGCCACCGCCGCAAACAGGGTGAGCGCGATGAGACTCAGGCCTCCGGCCAGCCCGTCCATGCCGTCGGCCAAGTTGACGGCGTTGGTGGTGGCCACCAGCACCAGGGGCACCACCACGAAGTACCACGGCCCCAGATCGACGCGCCCGCCCGCGATGCCGAAGGGGACGTGGATCCAGGTCGACAGCCCCAGCGGCCCGTCGGCCACCGCCGCCAGGGCCACGCCCATGACGAGGCCCAGGGCGAGCTTGTGGCGGGCCTTGAGGCCCAGCGACTGGCGGCGCCGGAGCTTGCGCAGGTCGTCCATGGCGCCCATCAGCCCGGAGAGGACGGCCACCCCGGCCAGGGTCCAGGCCGGGGGATCCTGCCGGAAGAAGAGCACCACGGCGGCGACGAGGCCCGCGACGAAGAGCACGCCGCCCATGGTGGGAGTGCCCGCCTTGACCAGGTGCGTGGCGGGGCCGTCGGTGCGGATGGGCTGTCCTCCCAGGCGCCTCAGCCCCGACAGCACCAGCGGCGCGGGCACGAACGCGAAGCCGAAGCCCACCAGCGCGCCCCACAGCGGGTTCATTCCGGGGTCTCCCGCACCAGCGCCTGGACCACTTCGTCGAGGGCGCTGCCCCGGGACCCCTTGACCAGGATCGTGTCCCCGGGCCGCGCCCAGAGCGCGCTGGCGGCCACGGCGGCCTCGTTGTTGGGAAACGTGTGGATGCGACGGGGGTCCATGCCGGCGGCCACCGCTCCCGCCCGCACGGTGTCCGCCCGGGGCCCGATGGCCACAAGCGCGTCCACCGAGCCCGCCTGCTCCCCGAGCTCGCGGTGGAACCGGTCCGACTGGGGCCCCAGTTCCAGCATCTCCCCCAGCACCGCCACCCGCCTTCCCGGCAAGGACTGAAGCAGCCGGAGCGCCGCCCGCATAGAGCAGGGGCTCGCATTGTAGCAGTCGTCCAGCACGGTGTAGGGCCCCACGTTCACCTTGAGCCGGGCTCCCTCGGGGGGCACCGCCTCCAGCCCCCGGGCACACTGGGCGAGGGGCAGCCCCAGGGCCATCCCCGCCGCCACCGCCAGGAGCGCGTTCTTGACCAGGTGCGCTCCCACCCAGGGCAGATGCACCGCCTCCCGCGCCCTGCCGTCCGTCAGGACGAAGTCGACGCCCTCGAGCCCCCGGCTCGTCACGGCCTCGGCCCACAGCTCGCCGCCGGGGCCCACCCGCACGACCGTCGCCTCGGTGCGCTCCGCCAGGTAGGGCCCGAACGCCTCGTCGGCGGGGATCACGGCCGTCCCGCTGGCGGGCAGGGCCTCCACGAGTTCGGCCTTGGCCTGCGCAATCGCCTCCATGCTCCCCATGACCTCCAGGTGCACCGGCGCGATCCCGGTGACGATCCCCACCCGCGGCCGGGCGATGCGGCACAGGCTGCGGATCTCCCCGGGGCCGCGCATGCCCATCTCCAGCACGGCGGCCCAGTGGCTGGGCTGCAGGTCCACCAGGGCCAGCGGCAGCCCGATTTCGGTGTTGTGGTTGCCGGGAGAGCGCAGGGTGTCCCCCTCGGTCGCCAGCACCGCGGCCGTGAGCTCCTTGGTCGTGCTCTTGCCGACGCTGCCGGTGACGGCCACCACCTCCACCCGCGAGCGCTGCCGGCGGGCGGCCGCCACCCGCCTCAGGGCGGCGGCGGGGTCTTCCACCCTGACCACCACCCGACCCGCGGGGATGGGGGAGAAGCTCTCGCGCACCACCACGCCCAGCGCTCCCCGCGCGAAGGCGTCCTGCACGAACTGGTGACCGTCGACCCGCTGCCCCCTGAGCGCGAAGAACAGGTCGCCCGGGCGACAGGTGCGCGAGTCCACGCTGGCGTGCTCGAATGCCACCTTGCCGTTGCCGGCCAGGATCTCCCCGCCGGCATCGCGCATGATGTCCTCCGCCGTCAGCAAGCGCTGCTGCCCCCTTCCCGCAGGATGTCGGCCGCGACCTCGGCGTCGCTGAAGGGGATCACCCGGTCGCCGAGGATCTGGTAGGTCTCGTGGCCCTTGCCGGCGATCAGGACCGTGTCCCCCGCCCGGGCCTCCTGCAGGGCGGAGCGGATGGCGACGCGGCGGTCGATCTCCACCAGCTGCGGCCGGACGCCCTCGGCCCGGATGCCGGCGGCCACTTCGTCCAGGATGGTCTGGGGATCCTCGCTGCGAGGGTTGTCGGACGTGAGGAAGATGCGGTCGGCGAGGCGCGCGGCCACACGCCCCATGAGCGGCCGCTTCTGGCGGTCCCGGTCGCCGCCGCAGCCGAACACCAGGAGCACCCGGCCCCGGGTGAACTCGCGCGTGGCCTCCAGCACCCTCTCCAGGCCGTCGGGGGTGTGCGCGTAGTCGACGATGACGCCGAACGGTTGCCCCTCGTTCACGCTCTGCAGGCGCCCAGGCACCCCCTGCACGGCCCCGAGCCCCCGGGCGATGGTCTCCACGTCCACCCCTTCGCCCAGCGCCGCCGTCGCCGCCGCCAGCGCGTTCTCCACGTTGAACCGGCCGGCCAGGTGCAGCCGCACCGGCGCCCGCCCGCTGGGACCGGTGAGAAGGAAGCGGGAGCCGCCAGGCAGCAGTTCCACCCGCTCGGCACACACATCGGACATGGGATCCTCGTAGGAGTATGTCCAGACGTGCACCCGGCTGTGCTCGGCCATGTGGCGGCTCGCGGGGTCGTCGGCGTTGACGACCGCGAAGCGACCCGCACGGGGCTCGATGGACGCGAACAGCCGCGCCTTGGCGTCCCGGTATGCCTCCAGGGAGACGTGGAAGTCCAGGTGATCCTGCGTGAGATTGGTGAACACCCCCACATCCATGTCGGTGCCGGCCAGCCGCCACAGCTCCAGGGCGATGGAGGACACCTCCATCACCACGTGCGTCAGGCCCCGCTCCTTCATCTGGGCGAAGAGCGCCTGCAGGTCGTAGGATTCCGGCGTCGTGCGCTCCGCCGGCACGCTCTGGTCGCCGAGGAAGTGGGCCACGGTGCCGATGAGTCCCACCTGCCGTCCGGCGGCGCGCAGGATGGAACGCAGGAGGTACGTCGTGGTGGTCTTGCCGTTGGTCCCCGTCACCCCCATCACCTTGAGGCTCTGACTCGGGTACCCGAAGAACCGGCTGGAGACGATCCCCAGGGCATGCCGCGAGTCGGGCACCACGATCCCGGGACCGGCACCGGCCCGCACCTCGTCCTCCACCATCACCGCCGACGCTCCCGCCTGCCGCGCCGGGCCGATGAAGTCGTGTCCGTCATGCACGCGGCCGCGGATGGCCACGAACAGGTCCCCGGGCTTGACTCGCCGCGAATCGTATGCGATCCCGGTGACCTCGGCGCCCGGATCGCCGATCTGCCGGGAGCCCGGCACGTCCTCGACCAGCGACTGAAGCCGCACCGCCACCACCTCACCCGCGTCCTGCTTCATGACTACCATGTTTACCGAGAACTGGCTGCCCCATGCGACGCGGCTTCGGGGCCGGCGCCGAGATCCACCTCCACCACCGCGCCCGGGGCCAGGCGACGGCCCGGCCCCGGGCGCTGGCCGAGGACTCGCCCCGGACCGTCGCGAGCCACCTTGAGGCGCAAGCCGGCCTCAGCCAGGACCCGGCCCGCCTCACCCGCGGTCAGACCCGCGAGGCCAGGCACGCTCACCTCGCCGCGCAGCCGGCGGCCGGTGAAGACCAGCACCTCGCTGCCCCGCGGCACCTGCGCGCCGCTCAAGGGCAGCGTGCCCACCACCGGGCCCGCGGGCCCCAGGACCCGGCCCCTGAGCCCCCGCTCCTGCAGTCTCCTCAAGGCGCGCTCGGCCGTCAACCCCTTGAGTTCGGGTATCCGGGCCACCGGCGGCGGGGGGAGCTGAGGGGGATCTCCCACCGCCCCGAACGCCTGAGACATGAGGCGCGAGAACACCGGCGCCGCGATCTGGCCTCCATAATACTCGCCCGAAGGCTCGTAGAGCTCGACGAGCGTCAGGAGATCGGGGTGAGGCAGGGGGCCGAAGCCGATGAACGACGAGAGGTAGCGGCCCTGCACGTAGTGACCGTTGATGACCGCCTGGGCCGTTCCGGTCTTGCCGGCCACCCGGTACCCGGGCACCCGCGCGTTCTTGCCGGTGCCCCGGTCCACGACGCCTTCCATGAGCCGCACCGCCTCCCGGGCGGCGCCCGCGCTCACCACCCGGCGGCTTCGCGCGCGAAAGGGCACGGGCGAGCCCCCGCTCGCCGCGACGGACCTGACCACGTGCGGCTGATGAAAGACTCCGCCGTCCGCCACGGCCCCCACGGCCGCCACCAGCTGCAGCGGGGTGAGCGCCAGGGTCTGCCCGAAGGCCATGGCAGCCAGGTCCACCGGCTGCACCTCCTTCTCCGGCGGGACGATGCTGCTGGCCTCCCCGGGCAGGTCCACGCCCGTGCGGCTCAGCAGATTGAACCGGCGCAGGTACTGGTAGAAGCTTGCCACGCCGAGCTTTAGACCCAGTTCGACAAACCCCACGTTGCATGAGTTAGCCACCACGGCCGCCAAGTCCTCCGCCCCGTGGCCGCCGTGGCGCCAGCAATGGATGGTGCGGCCCTGGACCCGGACAAAGCCCGGATCGTAGAAACTGCTGCGGGAGGTCACCTTTCCCGTGTCCAGGGCCGCGGCCAGGGTGATCGGCTTGAACGTGGATCCCGGGGGAACGTCGTCGGACACCGCCAGATTGCGCCGGGCCGAGGCCGGATAGGCCGGATACCGGTTGGGGTCGTAGGTGGGCCACTGGGCCAGCGCCCGGATACCTCCGGTCCGGGGATCGGTCATGAGGATCAGTCCCGCCCTGGATCCGGTCGCCCGGACCGCCGCGTCGATCTCGTTCTGGGCCATGCGCTGCAGGTTCAGATCCAGCGTCAGCTGCACCCGCGCGCCCGGGGTCGGCGGGATGTACTGGCTGCGGGGGAACGGCAGGGCGCGATTGCGGGCGTCCACCTCGATCCCGATGCCGCCCGGACGGCCCCGCAGGGCACGGTCATAGGCGAGTTCCACCCCCTCGAGCCCCTGATTGTCGATCCCGACGATGCCCAGCACCTGCGCCGCCGTGGATCCGTAAACCTCGCGCCGCCGAACGTCCGGCACGATCCCCACCCCCGCCAGCCCCTCCCGCCGGATGGCCAGCGCCTTCGTGGGGTCCGCGTGCCGCGCCAGCCACACCACGGAACGCTTGCTCCGCATCAGCGCGATCACGCGCTCCGCCGGCACACCCAGCATGCGCGCCACCTCCCCACCCTCGGCCCTCGCGTCGACCACCTGGGCCGGGATCGCGTAGACCGAGTCAGCGCTCACCGACGTGGCGAGGACCCGCCCCCGGTCATCCACGATCTCGCCCCGGGGCGCCTGGACCGGGACCAGCCTCAGCCGCTGGCGGAGGCTTTGCGCACTCCATCGCTCCCCTTGCACCACCTGGATCCACGTCAGACGGGCAATGAGCCCCAGGGCGGCCAACAGCACCGCGGCCAGGGCCCACAACACGCGGCGACGGGAGGTCAGCCCCGCTGGTTCCACCCCGCATCGCCCCCGGGTACCAGGGTGCCTGGGGCGGGCCCTCAGATCCGGCGCAGGACGGCGGCCAGGCTGTGAACAAGGCGACTCCACGCCCGGCCCCAGGTGCTCTGGCGGCGGGGACGGACGGCAGCTGCGGAGGCCGGGATCACGGCCGGGACGTAGAACGCCTTCTCCAGCGTCGGGATCTTCATCCGGGTTCCCACGCCCACCAGGCGGTCCGGTGAACTGAGCGCCGCGACCTGCGCGGTCAGTGCCTCGTTCAGGGCTCGTGCCGCCACGTAGCGCGCCTGCAGGCGGTCGATCGCGTACCCGTACTGGTCCGCGGTCGCGAAGCGGTTCACCACCAGGACACCGCCCATGACGCCTACGACCCACAGCGTGGCGAATCCCTTGAGCCGTCGTCGCGCCAGGATGCGCGACGACGCCCGAGTCACCTCCTGCTGGATCGATCGTTCAGCCAGTTCTCGGGCCGCTAGCACGACTATTCCTCCCCGATCGTCGGTAGAACCCGCGGCCGTCGCGCCCACCGCAACCTGGCGGAGCGCGCGCGGGGGTTGCGCTCGCACTCGGCCGCGCCGGCGACCACCGGCCGGCGGGCGACGTCCTCGAGCCTTCCCTGCCGCCCCAGTTCCCGCAGCGCCTGCTTCACCCGGCGATCCTCCAGCGAGTGGAAGGCGATCACCGCCACCCTCCCGCCGGGGGCCAGGAGCGAATCGACGTGAGCCAGCAGGGTCTCCAGCGATCCCAGCTCGTCGTTGACGGCGATTCTGAGCGCCTGGAACGTGCGCCGGGCAGGGTGGGGGCCGTGCCGGCGCGCAGCCGTCGGTATCGCCGCCCGGATCGTCTCGACCAGTTCGCCGGTACGCCGGTAAGGCTGGCGGACACGGCGCTCCACGATGAACTGGGCGATGCGGCTGGCCCAGCGCTCCTCCCCGTAGTCGCGGAGGATCCGGGCGAGCTCGCGCTGGGCAAGCTCGTTCACGAGATCCGCGGCGGTGATCGTCTCGCCCGGGTCCATGCGCATGTCCAGCGGCCCGTCCTCCATGTAGCTGAACCCCCGCTCGTTGCGATCCAGCTGCGGCGAGGAGACCCCGAGGTCCACCAGCAGCCCGTCGGCGCCGGGCCAGCCCAGTTCCTCGAGGAAACGGTCCAGATGACTGAAGTTCCCGTGGCGCAGCGCCACGGCGGCTCCGAAGGGCGCGAGCCGCCGAGCGCTCACGGCGATCGCCTCGGGGTCCCGGTCGACCCCCAGGAACCGGCCGCCGGGCAGAATATGGGGGATCAGCTCCAGCGCGTGGCCGGCCGCCCCCACGGTGGCGTCGACCAGCCGCATCCCGGGTTTCAGGCCCAGCACGTCCGCGACCTCGATCGGCAGCACCGGCTCGTGCACGAACACCGCCATCACGCTCCGACCCCCGGCGAGGCAAGCTCCTCGGCAATGCGCTCGAACGCCTGCGCAGCCTCGCGGGAGTAAGCCTCCCAGCGATCCTGCGCCCACACCTCCACGCGGTCCCCGACTCCCACCACGACCGCCTCGCGCACCAGGGCGGCATGCTCGCGCAGGGGAGTGGGCACGCCGATGCGGCCCTGGCGGTCCGGCTCCACCTCGGCCGCACCGGCCAGCAGGAAGCGCATGAAGGCCCGGGCGTCGCTGCGCGTCAGCGGCAGGTGCGCCAGGTCATCCTGCAACCGCTGCCAGCTGGCCCGCGGGAAGAGGAACAGGCAGCCGTCGAGGCCCTTGGCGACCACGCTCGGCGCGCCCAGCTCTTCGCGGAAGCGAGCAGGGATGAAGAGTCTTCCCTTGTCGTCCAGGGCATGCCGGTACTCGCCCATGAACACCCGGGTCCCTCCCCACGATGCCCCACGACACCCCACTGCACCCAAAGATTCCCCGGTCGGGCCGGATTCCCTGCCTCGGGAACAAAAAAAACCAGCCGGCCAGCCGGCTGGTGAGGGGACGAGCGTACGAGACTAGGCGCTGATGGGCCGGGCGTCGGCCCGATAACGGGCCAGGAGCGGCTGTCCGCACCGTGGGCAATCGAGGGAAGGAGCGGTCGTGTTGGCGGGTAACCTGATCCGGGTCAAGCCCTGGATGCCGCAGTTGCCGCAGCAGTACTCGACGGTACCTTCGGCTCGGATCATCCTGTCGCCTCCCCGCATGCGGTTCGACCACGTGCATTCTTCTCCCAGTCTGCACCGATCCCTCCCATGTGATGCGAAGAACTTTGCCGGGGTCAGGCACCGGACCGCGCGACGACAAGCCCCCGCGAGCGCGACGCGCGCTTGTTTCGAGTCCCCGCCCCCGTTATAATAGGCCTTGGATCCGGGTTCACGACGCGTGGGGGCGTAGCTCAGCTGGGAGAGCGATTGGTTCGCAATCAATAGGTCAGGGGTTCGAATCCCCTCGCCTCCACCAAGCAAAGCGTAGAACACCAAGCACTTCAGAGCGGGCCGCCGGGAATTTTCCCCCGGCGGCCTTCCTCGCCTGCAGCCTATCTGCTGCCATCCCCACCGCCCCTACATCCGCTCCATCACATCACGCGTCGCGTCCTCCTCCGCGGCCGTCGGCGCGTGCGCGTACGCGTCCAACGTCATCCGCGTGCTCGCATGCCCCATCAGCCCCGCCACCACCCGCGGACTGTGCCGCCTCGCCGTCAGCACCGGCGCAAACGTGCCGCAAATCGTGAAACCTCCCCCGCCGCCTCCATCGCCCGCTGCAGCGTCCGCGTCACCTGCTCGCACCGCAACGCCCTCCGACCCCCGGACGATAGCTCAGGGGTTTGAATCCCCTCGCCGACATCAAAACAAACCTTCCGCCCACAAGTTTTCTGGGGCAGGCCGCCGGAAATGTTTCCGGCGGCCTGCGCGTTCTGTGCGCACGACCAAACCACGAGACCGCCTGTCCCGGCCGGAACCGGCGGAATGAACGGCCAGAGCGGCAGGCGATCACCACGCCGCGACAGTGTGGCCCCCGGAACGAACAGGCACGGCCGCAGCTCGCGCTACGGCCGTGCAGGACCTCGGACCGGCGAGGCTTCGCTCGCTCCGGTCCGTGGCTACGAGCGGCTCGCCGTGGATCCCTCCACCTGGGTCTGCGGAGACGGAGTGAGGCGCAGGTAGGGCTTGAGCGCCTTGAAGCCCTTCGGGAAACGCTTTCTGGCCTCCTCGTCGGACAGGCCCAGCGCCACGATCACGTCCGCGCCTTCGACCCAGTTGGCCGGGGTCGCCACCGGATAGCGGTCCGTGAGCTGTAGGGCATCCAGCACCCGGATGATCTCCGCGAAGTTCCTGCCCACCGAGGCCGGGTACGTCAAGGTGAGCTTGATCTTCTTGTCGGGCCCGATGATGAAGACCGACCGGACGGTCTGCGTGGCGTTGGCGTTGGGCTGGATCATGTCGTACAGCTGGGCGACCCGGCGGTCGGGATCGGCAATGATGGGGAAGTTGACCGCCTCACCCTGGGTCTCGGCGATGTCCCCCACCCAGCTGCGGTGCGACTCGATGGGGTCCACCGAGAGCCCGATCACCTTGGTGTCACGGCGCTGGAACTCCTCGCGGAGCTTCGCCACCGTGCCCAGTTCCGTGGTGCACACCGGGGTGAAGTCCGCCGGATGGCTGAAGAGGATCCCCCAATGATCTCCCAGCCACTGATGAAACCTGATGGTCCCCTCCGTCGTCTCCGCCGTGAAGTCAGGCGCGATATCCCCAAGATGCAGTCCCACGTCGCTCAACCTCCCTGCTCTCCTCGACCCGGCGTCCGCGACCCGACGCTTCCACGGCGTCGTCGACGGCCGCCGCGCAACCGCTCGTCGCCAGCGGGCCTGCACGCGCAACAGTGACCGCGGGCACCCGCCGGACAACGGCGCGTACAGTCTCGCCCGCGTGGAATCCGCGCCGGGCTCACGCCCACGGCAGCCACGGCCGGCCCGGGCGTGGGGCGACTGAGTCCGTCCCATCTCCCCGTTCTGCTTCGTCCGCCCCATCTCCTGCTCGGGAGCAGACCCCCGCCACCGTCAGCGCCCCCGCTCCTCCCGTCCGCTGTAACTGTGCCCGCCCAGGCTCGTTTCAGTCATGCCCGCAATGGGCCACCACCGGCGGCGACGCGGCGGCCCGCTGGCCAAGGCCCGCAGCACCGGTGCACGCGCGCCGCCGGGTTGAAGTGCACCGCCGCCAGCTCTGGGATGCGGCCTCGCGTCCTAGCTCCCAGGCGCCGCCATCTCCTCGGGTGACAGCGGCCGGCTAGAAAACGGCCAGTGCAGGATCGGGCCGATGACGTTGAGCAGCGCCGGCACCAGGACGCCCATCACCAGCCCGATGTCCAGCACCAGACCCACCACCACCACCACGCCGATCTCGATGAGCGTCGCCACGCCCGACCGGGTCATGCTGCCGAACGTCCCGCACATGATGAGGGCCGCCGAGAAGATCACGGGACCGGCGAGCCGCGACGCCTGGCGCAGCCCCTCCCCCACGCCCAGATACTCCTCCTCGCGAAAGCGCGCCGTGTAGAAGATGAGATAGTCCACGCCCAGCGCCACCAGGAGCAGAAAACTGAAGAAGGGGACCGGCCACGACAGTCCGGGGTGGTGAAGCACCGTCCAGGTGAACCAGTGGCCGATGCGCAGGGTCGCGAGGTAGTTCAGGGTCACGAGCCCCAGGACCAAGAGCGGCGCCAGCAGCGACCTGAGGAGCAGGATCAGCATGACCCCGATGACGAGCAGGACAAGGGTCGCCGTCCGGGCGATGTCGTTCTGGGACAGTGACGCGAGCACCTCGTTGGCGGCGGTCTGTCCGCCGAGGTAGACGTTGGCGCCCCGCAGCGGGGTCCCCGCCAGACCGGCGCGCACCGCGCGGGAGATGCCCGCAAGCTCGTTCATCGCGGTGCGCGAGTACGGATTCCCCCTCAGGATCACGGTCAGGGTGGCCACGTGCCCGCGGGGCGAGATGAACGCATCGAGCACCGGCCGGTACTGGGCGCTGGCCAGTACGGTCCGCGACACCATGACCTCGCCTTGCTGGGTGGTCCCCACCGGCGCGATGAACAGGCGGTTGATCTTGCCCAGCTGGACCTCGACGGAGCGGGCTCCCCGACTCGCCTGATCGAGTCCCGCCACGAGCTTTCGAGGGGCGCTGGCCAGCGGACCCAGCTGGCCGTCCATGGCGGTGAGCCCCCGCGCAAGGCTGCGGGCGCCCGCGAGGTTGCGGGCCACGCCCGTCTCGAGGCCTCCCGCTCCCCCATGGAGCTTCTCGGCCCCGGCGGAGAGCTTCGCCGCGGCTGCGGCCAGCGCGGCGGTGCTTCGGTCGAGCTTCGCGATGCCCGCCGCGAGTCGGCTCATGCCCGACTGGGCCAGGTCGATCCCCTGGTTGAGCCGGCCCGCGCCCACGGCCAGCTTGCCCGCGCCGCCCACGACCGCCCCGAGCCTGGCGACCAGGGCCCGGGCCGAGGTGGCCGCCGCGCCGAGGGTCGCGGCTTCGCGGCCGAGCCCCTGGGTCAGGGAGCGATACCCGGGCGAGGCCAAAAGTCGGGGATCCTGGCGGGCGAGGGCCGAAAGGGACGCCTCCAGGCTCCGGAGGCCCGCAGCCGCGCTTGCCACCGATCGCGCCAGGGCGGCCTCGCTCTGATCGACGCCCGCCGCGCCCGTCTCGAGGGTCAGGGCGCCGCTCGCCACGCCGGCGCTTGCGCCCACGAGCGGGTTCATACCCCGGGTCAGCCTGCCCGTCTGCGCCGCCACGCGCGAGAGCCCGGCGCCTTCCCGGGTGAGCCCCCCCTCCAGGCGGTCGAGGGCGCTGACGAGCTGCCCGGCATTGCGGTCGAGGGCAAGGGACCCGGCCTCCACCTGCCCGAGCCCGCCTACGAGCAGCGTGGCGCCCACGGTCAGCCGGTGCGTGCCGGCGGTGAGCCTGGGGGCGGAGTGGAGGAAGACCTGGCCCTGGCGGGCGCCGGCGGAAAGGCCCACGCTCAGCTGGCCGAGGGCGGCCTGCAGCCGGGCGACGCCGCGGGCGGCCCGCCGAGCCTGGGTGGTCAGCTCGAGTCCCGTGAGGGGCTGGCCCAGCGGGGCCGTGGGGCCCTCCACCGTGCGCACCCCCGGCAAGGCGTCAAGCTCCCGCGTGGCCTGGCTCAGCGCCTGGATCCCGGCGACGGAGCGAAAGCTGGGGCCGCGGGACTGGAGCACCACGCTGGTGGGAAGCGTCTGACCGCCTCCAAACCCCTGCTGGATCCAGTTGAAGCCCTGCACGGACCTGAGGCTCGGGGAGAGTTCCTCGAGGTCGTCATAGGAGAGCCGCCCCTGGCCCATGAGCGCCAGGACCACCAGCACCGCCAGCGGTATCGCCGCGACGGCCCCCCGGGTCGTGGCGAGCCGGGCCAGCCGGTGCCACCCGCGGCCCTCGTGGCCCCTGGGCGCGTGCGTGACGGGGTTGTACGGCCAGAAGAGATGCCCGCCCAGCCCGACCATCAGCGCCGGCACCAGGGTCAGGATGGCCAGCGCGACCACCGCCACCCCCACGGCCACGCCCACACCCGAGCGGTACAGGCTGAAGTGCGCGAACACCACGGCGCCGAAGGCCAGCACGAGGGTCAGCGCGCTCACCACCGCCGTGCGGCCCACCGCCCGCATCGTGGCCACGATCGCCCGGGAAACGTCGGCGGTCCGCTCGAGCTCCTCGCGATAGCGGGCAAGCAGCAGGATGCTGTAGTCGGTGCCGGCGCCGAACATGATCGCGATCATGAATTCCTCGGTGAAGGTGGACACGGGCAGCCCGTGCTGGCCCCACAGCGCCACGAGTCCCGTGGCCGTGAGGAAGGAGGTGCCGATGGTCAGCAGCGGGATCAGGGGCGCCAGCGGACTGCGGAACACCAGCAGAAGGATGATCACGATGAGGACCACGGTCAGCTGGAGCGTGCGCGCCATCCCGGCGAGCGACGCCTGGCTGTAGCTGTGGGTGATGACGTCGGAGCCGGTGACCGCCGTCTTCACGCCGGGCGGAAGGTTGCGCAGGCGGTGATACAGGCCCGCCACGGTCGAGGAAAGCGGATGGCGGTTCAGGTTGACCGTGACCACCGCGAAGTCGGTGGTGGCGTCGGAGCTGATGAACGGCGACGGCCCTCGCGCCGGCGCCGGACCCGTCACCCTGCCCACGGTGACGCCCTCCAGGGCCCGCATCAAGGCCTCGCGGTCCGCGGCGTCAAGGCCGCCGCTGCGGTGCGCGACCACCAGCAGCTGGCTGCCGTGGGCGCGGGGCTTGCCGATCCGGCGCAGCAGCCGCTGCGCCACCGACGGGCCCGCGTCCGCGGGAATGAAGGCGCTGCTGTTGCTCTGGGCCACCGCGCTGATCTGGGGAAGGCCTCGGACCACAGCCAGGGTGAGCAGGAGCCACAGCAGGGGCACCACCCACCACCAGCGTCGGGAACGCGCAAAGAACTCCCCGAGCCGGGTCATTCGCTGTCCTCCTGTTGCGAGCAGGCCGCACAGACGGCAGAGGGCACTTCGGTCAGAGGATCCGCGATTCCTCCTCGAACCCGCGGGCGCCTTTGCCCCGGCGGGCCCGCACCCGTGCACGCGCGCTCTGCCGACGGTCCTCGCCGCCGTCGTGCGGAACCATCTTCCACCGACGCCCTGGCAGGGACGCCGCCCGCGACAGCGAAGCAATCGGGCTGGCCTTTTGGCCAAATCACCACATCAGAGGGGGACGCCACCGTCATGAGAGGTCGCCTTGGGCGCCTCGCTGGCTATGCCGCGCTGGCGGCAGGGCTCTTTGCGGCCACCACGGCCCAGGGGCAGGTCCAGGCGGCTCAGCAGGCCGCCGCGCCGGCTCCGGGGCTCCGTCACGTGATCGTCATCAGCTTCGACAACACCCATCTTTCCGACATCGAGCAGATGCCGGCCCTGGATGGATATCTGAAGGCGTACGGAACGATCTTCCCCCGGGACCACACCGCGATCGACGCGTTCACGCACCTGGACTTCACCACCGAGCTCACCGGCCTCTTCCCCAGCCAGACCGGGATCCTGGCCCAGAGCCAGTACATCGGCGGCCACGAGATGAGCTTCTCGTACTGGCGCGACCCCGCCGGCGACGGCACCCTGCTGCACCTCTCGCCTCCGCCGTGGAAGGTGTTCACGGCGCACGGCCTCGCCGTGGGCGCCGTGGGCTGGCCCGACATGGGCATGGAGGGATACCGGGACGTGGCCCACTACCTGGGGACAAACCTCCCCCACCGCGCGTCCGCCTACTACGGGGTGGCCGTCCACTGGCCCGGGGGCAAGCCGCCGCTCTTCGGCACGCCCAACATCCCGTTCGTCTATGACGCCAAGCTGCTCAACGGCAAGGGCACCGTGGGCGACTTCCCGGGCTTCGGCGCCGAGGTGCCGGGCTGGGCGCTGAGCGCCACGCTGGCCATGCAGACCCACGGGGTGCCCGTCACCTACACCTACATCACGTCGGTGCACGACCTCCCGGGGGCGGGCCAGCTCACCGCCACCGACCCCCGGCTCAAGGCCAACATCGCCGCGTACAACCGGGCCTTCGCCCGCTTCTTCCAGGCCATGAAGGCGCACGGCCTCACCCCGGCCAACACGCTCCTGGTGGTCACCTCGGACGAGGGCGACCACTACCTCCCCGGCGGGGAGATCTCCACCAGCCTCCCGGCGTGGTTCAAGCGCGTCGGCTTCCCCGACACCGCCGCCACGCGCATCGGCGCCACCGCCGGCGCCCTGATCTACGAGCCGGGTCCGGTGGCTGCGGACTACCCGCGCCTCGACGGCGTTCCCGGCTGGCGCTACATCGACCAGGGGCCCGCCCTCAAGGCCGTGCACCAGTACGTGGACAAGGATCCCGGCCGCACGCCCACGTTCATCCTCTACGCCGAGCCCACCATCTGGTACGACAACGGCTCCTCCACCGCCCTCTCCCAGGGCGGCGGCTACTACTGGAACCACGGGATGGTCTCGAGCGCCGTCAACACGGTCTTCATGGGGCTGGCCGGGCCCGGCGTCCGCCGCGGCGGGTTCGATCACGCCTGGATCGACTCCACCGACCTGATGCCCACGGTGCAGTACCTGGCCCTGGGCAGCGTCCAGTCCGGCCTGGACGGCAACGTCCTGTTCACCGCGCTCTCGCGGTCCGCCCGCAGCCGACTGGCGGCCGGGGTACCCCGCCTCGCGGCGCTGGCGCGCGCCTGGCGGAAGATCAACGCCCCGGTGGGCCCCTTCGGGATCGACGCCCTGCGCATCTCGACCCAGGCCGCCCTGGACATGAACACGCCCCTGGGACCCGCGCTCAACGGGGCGCTGGCCCGGCTGGTCGCCCAGAGAAATCGGCTGGCCGCCACGATCGCGAGCATGCTGTGGCAGGGCGAGGCGGGCCATGCGCTCGCCCGCGTCACCCCGGTCATCCGCCAGGCGACGTCCCTGCTTCGCGCCACCGAGGCGCTGGCCACCCAGGCGATGATCCGCTGATCGCCCGCGCCCGGGTCGGCCGTTGGAGGTCGACCCGGGCGCGGGGTTCCTACGTCCCGCCCGAAAGTCCCAAGTCCGCCGCCACGATGGCCGCCGCGCCCTGACCGGAGCGGATGCAGTCGGGGATGCCCACCCCGTCCCACGCGGAACCCGCCAGGGCGAACGCCGGCCAGGCGCGCGTGGCCTCGGCCAGGGCGCGCATCCTTTGCCCATGGCCCACGGTGTACTGGGGCAGGCCCTGGGGGTGGCGGAACACGACTTTGACCATTGGCTCGGCGGTGATGCCCATGAGGGGTTCGAGCTCTCCGCGGGCCTTGGCCACGAGCTGCTCGTCGCTCAGGTCCAGCAGGCCCCGATCGCCGGCCCGGCCCAGGAAGGCCCGCACCGGCACCAGCGATCCCGACGGCCGCGGCCACTTGGCCCCGAGCCAGGTGGCGGCGGTGATGGCCCGGCGTTCCCGCCGGGGGACCACGAACCCCGTCCCGTCGAGGGGGACCCCCACGTCGCCGTCGCGGTAGGCTAGACCCACGACGGCCAGATCGACGCAGTCGACCCGCTCCAGCGCCTGCGCCCACCGGGGAGCCGCCGAGGCCAGGACCCTGGCGGCGCGCGGCGCCGGGAGCGCCAGCACCACGCCGCGCACATCGAGCCGGCCCCCGCCGGCGAGGGTGAGTTCGTACCCGTCCCCGGTGCGGGCGAGGGCCGTCACCGAGGTCGCGGCGTGCAGCCGCGCCGACCCCAGCCGGTCGAGGGCCGCTTCCACCAGGCCCTGCATGCCGGTGTCCACGGTGAGGAACACCGATCCCGTGGGCGGCGGACCGGGGCGCCTTCGCACCATCCCCCAGATCAGGCTGGCGCCGCTGCGGGCCCGGGCCGCAAGCTCGGGGGCACAGCTCTCGAGGCTCAGGGCGTCGAGGTCGCCGGCGTACACGCCCGAAAGGATCGGGTCCACGAGCCGATCCACGATCCCGTCGCCCAGGCGGCCCCGGAGGTAGGCGCCCAGGGACACGTCCCCCTCTACCGGCCTGCCCGGGACGAGATCCCGCAGCGCCCTGAGCCGCGCCCCGACCGGCAGCAGCCGCGCCCCCAGGAGCGGCCGCACGCCCCGGGGAATCCCCGTCGTCCAGCCCAGGGGGATGCGTCGCAGCTTCCCGTCCGCGAGCACGTACGCCCCGGACGTCCCGGGGCGAAGTCCCATGAGCCGCCCCTCGATGCCGAGATCGCGGCACAGCGCTACGCCCTGCGGCTTGCGGGCCAGGAAGCAATCGGGCCCGCCGTCGATCACGAGGGTGTCCTGCCGGAAGGTGCGGATCGCGCCTCCCCAGCGGGGCTCGCGCTCGAACACGTGCAGCTCGAGCCCCCGGGCGCGGGCCAGGGGCTCCAGGGCGAGGGCCGCGCTCAGGCCGGAGATGCCCCCGCCCACCACCGCGATGCGGTCGGTCACAGCCTCGAGCGGTGGGCGTCGACGACGTCGGCCAGCACCGCGACAAACTCGGGATCGGCGTTGGGCATGGCGGTGCGGGCAAAGCGCAGCCCGAGGCTCCGGGCCAGCGACGCCGCCTCCACGTCCAGGTCGTAGAGCACCTCGAGATGCTCGGACACAAATCCCGCGGGGCAGTCCACCACCGCCCGGACCCCCGCTTGAGCGAGGCGGCGCAGCGTCTCGAGAATGTCGGGCCCGATCCACGCCTCGTCGGTGCGGCCCGCGCTCTGCCACGCGACGGACCAGTTCATGAGGCCCAGCCGCTGGGCCACCGCGCGCGCGGTCGCCTCCACCTCGGCGGGATACGGGTCGCCCTGGGCCAGGATGCGCTCGGGCAGGCTGTGGGCGCTGAAGCACACCCACGCCCCCTCTCCCAGGGCCGCGAGCCGTTCCGAGACACGCGCGGCGATGAGGTCGATGAAGGACGGGACCAGGTGCCAGGACGGCACCTGGTAGAAGGGCACCGGGGGGGAACTGGCGGACAGGGCCCGGGCCACAGGGTCGCCGTAGCCATGGTAGGTGAATCCCGAGTGCTGGGGCGCCAGCGCGATGCCCAGCACCCCCCGCACGCCCGTCCTGGCCAGGTCGAGCGCCACGTCGGCCAGCCGCGGCGCGACGTGCCGGTAGCCCACCTCGACCCGGAAGGCGCCCGGACCGTGGCGCTCCGCCAGCGCCGCCTGCAGCCGGCGGCCCGTCTCCTCGGTGATGGCCATGAGCGGCGAGACGCCGCCGATGGCCCGGTAGCGGTCCGTGAGCTCCTGAAGCTGCGCCTTCGTCGGCGGATGCCCCCGGCGGATGTCGGTGTAGTACGCCTCCACGTCCTCGAGGCTCCGCGGCGCGCCGTACGCGCCTAAGAGCACGCCCAGCGGCCTGTTCACGACGTCTGCTCCCCCTCGTGCGTCGCGGCGCGGGTCTCCTCGTGCACCAGCGCCACCAGCCGCTGCAGCTGCGCCGGATCGGTCTCGGGCAGCACGCCGTGGCCCAGGTTGAAGATGTGTCCCGGGCGGGCGCCATTGCGGGCGAGCACCCCCCGGGCCGCTTCGGCGACGCGGGCCCACGGCGCCAGGAGGACCGCCGGGTCCAGGTTCCCCTGCACCGGCCGGTCGGCACCGAGCCGGTCGCGCGCCACGGCGAGATCCACCCGCCAGTCCAGGCCCACGACCGCGGGCCCGGTCCGGGCGATGGCCTCGATGAGCCCGCTCGTGCCCACCCCGAAGGCCAGGGTGGGCACGTGTCGCAGGCCCGCGAAGAGCCGGGCCATGTGCGGCGCCACGTGGGCCTCGTAGTCGTCCGGCGCCAGCGCCCCCACCCAGCTGTCGAACACCTGCAGGGCCCGGGCTCCGGCCGCCGCCTGCGCCGCGAGGTAGGCCTGCATGTTCCGGGTGAGGTGCTCCATGAGGGCCCGGAACACGTCCGGCTGGGACCACATGAAGCGCTTGACCTCGATGTAGCCCCGGGAAGGCCCGCCCTCGACGAGGTAGCACGCCAGGGTGAACGGCGCGCCCGCAAACCCGATCACCGGCACCGCGAGGCTCGCGGCCGCGCGCTCCACGGCCTCGAGCACGTACGGCACGTCCCGGGCCGGGTCGAGCTCCACCAGGCGAGCCACCTGGGCCGCCGTCCGGATCGGGTCCGCGACGATGGGTCCGACCCCTTCCCGGATCTCGAACGCGACCCCCATGGGCTCGAGCGGCACCATGATGTCCGAGAAGAGGATGGCGGCGTCCACACCCAGGTCCTCCACCGGCGAGACGGTGACCCCCGCCGCCAGGCGGGGGTCACGCACGATTTCCATGAGCGTGTGCGTCTCCCGGAGCCGCCGGTAGCTCGGCTGGGAGCGCCCCGCCTGGCGCATGAACCACACCGGGGTGTGCGCCGCCGGCTCGCCGCGGCACGCCCGAAGAAACGCGTCACCCTCGCTGCGCACTGGATTTTTCACCATGGTATTATACCGCCGCTCAGGCCGAGGCCGCCAGTGCCCGGAGGATATCCGCGAGGATGTCGTCGGGGTCCTCGATGCCCACGGAGAATCGGACCGTGCCTTCGGTGATCCCGATCTCAAGCCGCTGCTCCACCGTCAGGGAGCGGTGCGACGCCATGGCCGGGTACAGGCACAGGCTGTAGATGTCGCCCACCGAGGTGGCGCAGGCCACGAGCCGCAGCTCGCGCAGGAACCGGCGCACGCGCGCCTCCTCGGCCCCCAGGTCGCACGTCACCACCGCCCCGCACCGGCCCGAGGGAAAGAGCTCCCGGGCCCGCGCGTGGTCGGGGTGGGAGGGAAGGAGGGGGAAGTGGACCCGCAGCCCGTGCTGCTCGAGGCCCAGCGCCACCTGACGGGCGCTGTCGCACTGGCGGAAGAACCTCAGCGGCAGGGTCTTGAGTCCCCGATGCACGAGCCACGCCTCGAACGGCCCGGCGGTGGCGCCCGTGAGCTTGCGCTGGCGATGGAGCACCGCCGCCAGCTCCTCGCCCGCCGCGACGACGCCCAGCGTCGCGTCGCCGTGCCCGCCCAGGTACTTGGTCGCGCTGTGGATGACCATGTCGGCGCCGTAGCCCAGCGGCTGGGCCAGGAGCGGCGTGGCAAACGTGTTGTCCACGAGCACCGTGGCCCCGGACTCGTGGGCCAGGCGGGTGAGCGCCGGCCCGTCCACCAGCCGCAGCAGGGGGTTGGAGATGGTCTCGAAGAGGACGGCCCGCGGCCGGTGGGCGAGAAGGAGCGAGCGCGCCGTGGACAGGTCCACGAGATCTGCCCGCACCACGTGGACCCCCAGGGGGCCCAGCACGTCCGTCGCCAGGGTCGTGGAGGCGCCGTAGATGTCCTGGGCCAGGAGGATCGTGTCGCCGCTCCTCACCCCGGCCGCCAGGAGCGCCGCGTGCACCGCCGCCATCCCCGACGCGTACGCCAGGGCTTCGCCCTGCCCCTCGAGCTCCGCGACGGCCAGCTCCAGCGCGTGCACGGTGGGGCTGGCGTGGCGCTGGTACGTATACCCGCTGATGCGCCCGCCCAGGATGTCGTCCATCCGGTCCGGGTCGGACTGGTAGGTGGTGCTCGGCAGGATCCCGCCCACCGTGGGGGTCTCGACGAGCCGCTGCCCCTCCCCGGCGTGCACCGCGCGCGTGAAGATCGACTGTCCCATCACGACGCCTCCCCGCTCGTCTCCCCGTTGCCGGGTCCGTACCGTCGACGCCACGCGCGCACGAGGCGCAGGGGCACCTCCATCCGCCCCAGCGAGGGGATGACGTACACCCCGGCGACGTGCGGGCGCAAGGCCTCCAGCACCTCGTCCGCCAGGGCCTCCCCCAGGGCGCCCGCCTCGGCGCCCGCCTCGTGCAGCTGACGGCGCACCGCCTCGGGGATCTGGATGCCGGGCACCTCGTGGTGCAGGTAGTCGGCCTGCCGGCCGCTGATGAGCGGCATGATCCCGCAGATGACGGGCACCGTGGGCTCCAGGGCCTCGAGAAAGCGCAGGAACACCCGGGGGTCGTACACCGGCTGGGTGAGCAGCGCCTGCGCGCCCGCCTCGATCTTCGCCCGGCTGCGGCGCACCGCGTCCACCAGCGGTTCCTGGCCCGGATCGCAGCCCGCCCGGATCACAAACTCCGTGCGGGCTCCCAGTGGCTTGAGATTGGCGTCCACGCCCTCGTTCATCCCCCGGAGCAGACGGATCAGCCCTACCGAGTCCAGGTCGTAGACAGCGGTCGCGCGGGCGTAGTCGCCCAGCCCCGGCGGGTCCCCCGTGAGCGCCAGGATCGAGCGGACTCCCAGGGCGTGGGCGCCCAGAAGGTCCGCCTGGATGCCCATGAGGTTGCGGTCGCGGGTCGTGAAATGCAGGAGGGTGTCGATGCCCACCGCCTCCCGGATCAGGACGGCCGAGGCCAGGGAGCCCATGCGGACGCGGGCCATGGGGCTGTCGGCGACGTTGACGGCGTCCGCGCCCGCCTCCGCGGCGGCGCGGGCCTCCTCGAGCATGCGCTCGGGCAGCGGCCCCTTGGGCGGGTCCACCTCCACGCTGATCCACAGCCCCGGTCCCGGCGCCCTCACCGCGGCGCGGGGGCGGGCCGCCGGGCCGGGGGGCCTCACGTCCGACGCCCGCGGCCCGTCGCGGCCGGCCAGCGCCAGGCGCATGGCCGCGATGGTCTCGGCGTCGGTGCCGCAGCATCCGCCCACCAGGGCCACGCCGGCCTGGATCCAGTGGGGGACGTGGCTGGCCATGTACTGAGGGCTGGCCGGATAGGTGATCCGCCCCTCCCGCCGGGTGGGAAGCCCCGCGTTGGGCTGCACCACCAGGGGCAGCTTCAGTCCGCGGCGGGCCAGCGCCGCCTGCAGCGCGGGCACGAGCTCCATGAGCGGCGCGGGCCCGGCCCCGCAGTTGAGGCCGAACGCGTCGGGAAGCCGGGCCCCGGGCGCCGCCAGCGCCGCGACCATGTCCTCGATGGTGGCCCCGTCCCGGCTGACCCCGTCCACCGACAGGCTGAAGGTGACCAAGAGCGGCAGGTCGGTGGCCCGGCGCACGCCGCGGATCGCCGCCTCGAGCTCGCGCGGGTCCGACAGCGTCTCCACGATGATGCCGTCCACGCCGCCGTCGACCAGCGCCTCGGCCGACTCCTGGAAGACGCCGGCCACGGACTCCTTCGCCGTGAGCTCGTCTCCCCTCAGCCCGGTGGGGCCGAGGTTGCCCAGGATGAACGCCGGCCGGCCCGACACCTCCCGCGCGCGCCGGGCGGCCCGGGCCGCTCCCCGGTGGATGGCGGCGAAGCCGTGGCCAAGGCCCAGCCGTTCCAGCCGTACCCGGTTGGCGCCGAAGGTGTGGGTTTGCACGAGATCGCTCCCGGCGGTCAGGTACGCGAGGTGCGCGGCCTCCACCCGCTCCGGCGCCTCCGCCGGCAGGGCTTCCAGCGCCACCCCGGGAACGCTGCCCGAAAGCAGGGTGCCCATGGCCCCATCCCCCAGCAGCCCGCCCTCCGCGAGGGCCTGCCTGAGATCGCGCATCAGCCAAGCTTCAGGCGAGCGCGGCGGACACCCTCCACCATGGCCTCGAGCTTGGCCCAGGCCTCGGCCTCGGTCCGGGTCTTGAGCCCGCAGTCGGGGTCCACGAAGAGCTGGCGAGGCGGGATCACCTCGGCGGCCCTGAGGATGGCCGCCTCCACCTCCTCGGCGCTCTCCACGCGGTGCGAGTGCACGTCCACCACGCCCAGGGCCACCTCCTTGGGGACGGGCCCTCTGGCGAGGACGTCGAGCACCGCGAAGCCGTTGTTCTTGGCCTCGAGGTCCAGCTGGTCCACGGGCAGTTCCAGGATCTCGGGATACACCTCGTCGATGGCCCCGTAGCAGATGTGGGTGATGGTCCGGGCCGTGAGCCCCCGGGTCACCACGCCCAGCGCCTCGATCCCCAGCGCGATCTCCTCGGGGCGGGTGGAGAGCGCCGGCTCGTCGATCTGGATGAAGCGGGCGCCCGCCGCCTCGAGCCGCACCGCCTCGTCGTGGAGGATCTCCGCCACCGCCAGCGCGAACCCCCGCCGGTCCGGGTAGGCCTCGTTGAAGGACCAGTCCATGATGGTGTAGGGGCCGGTGAGCATCGCCTTCACGGGCCGATCGGTGAGCCCCTGGGCGAAGCGGAAGGTCTCCACCGTCATGGGCCCGCGGGCGACCAGGGGCCGTCTCGCCACGGGCTTGCGGTAGTAGCGGTTGCCGTACGAGCGCACGAACCCGGCCAGTTCGAAGCCCTCGATGAGCTCGGCGAAGTAGGTCACCATGTCGCCGCGCTCAAGCTCCCCGTGCACCAGCAGGTCCAGACCCACCCGCTCCTGCGCGGCGATGAGCTCGCGGGTCTTCTCCCGCGTCAGCGCGTCGAGCTCGTCCACGCCCGCCTTGCCCTGCTGGACCCGGGACCTGAGCTGAGCCAGGTCCGCCGGCTTGGGAAAGCTGCCGACAGTGGTCGTGGGAAAGAGATCCGGCAGTGTCATGGGTGCACCTCCCGCTCCACTCGTCGGCGAATCTCGCCGACGAGTTCCAGCTTCGCCATCGCCGCGTCCGCCGGCAGGTACTCGAGCGACGTGTTGGGGTGCAGCCACAGCCTCTCCGTCCCCAGCCGCTTCAGCAGCAGGCGCACCCGGGCCGCCGTCTCATCCACGTCCTCGAACCTCAGGTCCCGGGCGTCGACCAGACCCAGACCCACCACACCCGGAAACCCTTCGGCCAGCACGTCCCACATGCGCGGGCTCTGCGCAAGGTCGAAGGAGATCCCGTGCAGAGGCAGGTCTGCGAGCTCGACGGCCCACGGGGCCACGTCACCGAAGTACAGCGCGAGGCGCAGGGGCACCGGTGAGCTCTTGCCCAGGGCGCCGATGGCCTGCAGCGCCGCCCGGCGCCGCCCGGCATCCCGCTCGCGGGCCAGCGCCGGTTCCTCGAGCTCCATCACGTGGGCGCCCGCCTCGGCGTGGGCCTCGATCAAGAGCGCCCAGACCGCGCAGGCGTCGGCCAGGGCGGAATCCATGGAGGTGTACTGCTGGTCGAGCGCCAGGGTCAGGGCCGTGTACGGTCCCGGCAACGCCGCCTTGAGGGGTCGGGAGGCCTGGGCGCGCACCCGCGCGAACCGCGCGGCCAGGGTGGAGCCGGCCAGCGCGAGCCGCCCTGTGATCGTGGGCCGGCGGTAATAGGTGTTGTTGGTGAAAAACCGCACCAGCCCGCCGGGCACGTAGTTCGCCACATCCAGCCCCAGCGGGCTCACCAGGTCATCCCAGCGGACCTGCCCGTCGCCCAGGACGGTGATGCCCCGGGCGACCTGGTCCATGAGCACCTGCGCTTCCTTGGTCCGGTACGCCGCCTCGAGCTCGCCCGGACCGATGCGGCCCGCGTCGAAGTCCTGGATGGTACGCCGCAGGTTCACTTCGCCGGGGCTCGACGGAAGCTTGGGCATGGCCCCGATGATGGTCGTTTCCAAGGAAAACCCCCTCGTCCCTGCTCAGAAGCATGCCCCCGCCACGGCGAGCGGGGGCACGAGCCCTTCCCCTATCTCTCAGCGTGTGCTGCAGGATGTGGCACTGAGGCGGCCAAGGCCGCCGAGTTGCCGGGCTTCATCGGGCCAGTCCCTCCGCCGCTCGTGATACGGGGTGATGCCTATGCGGTTTCCGTAAACATACTCGCCCCGCTCGCCGGCGTCAAGTCTCGGGCGCCACCGCCCGCGAGTCTCCGCCGCGGGCGCCGAGCCTTGCGCCCGGCGGGGCCCCTCACGAAGGAGGGATGGCCGCCGTGACACCCCCCTCGGTCACGATCGCGTCCACCCGCGCATCCCACGGGTCCTCGGGCAGGCGTTGCAGCACCTGCACGGCAAAGGCGACGCCGAGGACCCGCGGGGGACGCGAGGTCGTGAGCCAGCGGTCGTAGTGGCCGCCTCCCCGCCCGAGCCTCGCCCCGCAGCGGGAGAAGGCGAGGCCGGGCACGACGACGGCGTCCATCGCCGCCGCGGGACAGGGGACGAGCCCCGCCCCCGGCTCCTTGATCCCTCGAAACCCCGGCCGCAGATCCCGGTCCGGGTCCCGCACGGCGCAGAACCGGAGCTCGTCCCCTTCGACCCGGGGAAAGGCCACCATCACGCCCGAGCGCGCCAGCGCGCGCAGCCACGGACGGACGTCGGGCTCGCCGTCCAGGGGCCAGAAGCCGCCCACCACGCGCGCGCCGGCCAGGGTCGCCTCGAGCTCACGGATGATGGCGCGCTCTTTCGCCTGGCGCTGACGCGGGTCCATGTCCTTCAGCGCCTCGCGGAGCTGGCGCCTCAGGGCGCGCTTGCGCACGATGCTCCCGGGCGCGGCCGGGGTGCTCACGGCTCGAGGAGCACGATCGTGTCGCCCAGGCTCACCGCGGACCCCGGACTCACGGGCACTTCCACCACCGTGCCGGAGCGGGGGGAGACGATCTCGTTCTCCATCTTCATGGCCTCGAGGATCGCCACCACCTGACCCGCGCTCACCCGCTCCCCCACCGCCACCTTCACCTCGAGCACCACGCCGGGCAGGGGCGCCTCGACCCTCAGCCCGTCGCCGTGCCCGCTGGCGCCTTCCTCGTGGACGCCGGCGGGGACCGCCACCGCGACCGGCGGGGGCGCGCCGGGGCTCTCCCGCACAGGGGCCGGCGGGGCCTGCCCCACCTCCTCCACGTCCACCTCGTACAGGCGGCCGTCCACCACGACCCGGAAACGCCGCGTCGTCACCGCCTCCTCCCGCTGATGCGCTGCTCCATCTGCCGGTAGCGTCCCAGCTGCGCCCACGGGCTGGGCCCCTCACCCCGGATCTCCCGCACCCGCACCGGTTCTCCCTCCATGACCATCGCCAGGGCGCACACGATGGCCGCCACCACCTCGGGCGGCGGATCAGACCGGGAAGTTGCCATGCTTCTTGGGGGGGCGCTCGTCGCGCTTGGACGCGAGCATGGCGAAGGAGGTGATCAGGACCGCGCGCAGGTCCGCCGCCTCCACCACCTCGTCGAGGTACCCGCGCGCCGCCGCCAGGTACGGGTGCGCGAACTCCGCGCGGTAGCGCTCGGTCGCCTGCGTTCGCGCCTGGGCCGGGTCGGGGTCGGAGCGGATCATCTCCCGGAAGATGATCTCCGCCGCCCCCTCGGGGCCCATCACCGCGATCTCGGCGCCCGGCAGCGCCAGGGAGAGGTCGGCGCCCAGGGACCTGGAGCACATGGCCAGGTAGGCCCCGCCATACGCCTTGCGCAGGATCACCGACACCTTGGGGACGGTGGCCTCCGCGTACGCGTAGAGCACCTTGGCCCCGTGGCGGATGATGCCCCCGTGCTCTTGGGAAGTGCCCGGCAGGTAGCCGGGGGTGTCCACGAGCGTCAGCAGCGGGACGTTGAAGGCGTCGCACACCCGCACGAAGCGGGCCACCTTGTCCGATCCGTCGATGTCCAGGCAGCCGGCCAGCACCCGGGGCTGGTTCGCCACGACGCCCAGGGGCCTGCCGCCGAGGCGGGCGAAACCCACCACCACGTTGGCGGCGAAGTCCGCGTGGAGTTCGAAGAAACTTCCCGCGTCGCAGATGCCCAGCACCACGTCCCGGACGTCGTACGGCCGCTGGGGCTGCTGGGGAATGAGCCCCGGGAGCGCCGCCGCCCGGGAGTCGTCCGGAGGCAGGGGCTCCGCCGCCGGCGGATCCTCCAGATTGTTGGGCGGAAGGTAGGAGACGAGCCGGCGCACGCCCTCCAGGCAGCTGGCCTCGTCGGGATAGACGAGCGCGGCCACCCCGCTCCGGGCGGCGTGGGCGCGCGCCCCGCCCAGGGCCTCCAGGGTGACGCTCTCGCCCGTCACCGTCCGGATCACCTGGGGGCCGGTGATGAACATCTGCGAGGTGCCCTCCACCATGACCACGAAGTCGGTCAGCGCCGGCGAGTAGACCGCGCCCCCCGCGCACGGCCCCATGATCACCGAGATCTGGGGGATGACGCCCGAGGCGAGGGTGTTGCGCCGGAAGATCTCGCCGAAGCCGCTCAGCGCGTCGACGCCCTCCTGGATACGCGCGCCGCCCGAGTCGTTCAGGCCGATCACCGGGACCCCGGTCTTCATGGCCAGGTCCATCACCTTGCAGATCTTGCGGGCATGCATCTCTCCCAGGGACCCGCCGAAGACCGTGAAGTCCTGGGCATAGACGAACACGCCCCGCCCTTGCAGGCGGCCGAAGCCGGTCACGACGCCGTCGCCGGGAAGCTCCGCCTCGGACAGGCCGAAGGCGGTGCCGCGCTGGACCACGAACCGGTCCAGCTCCTGGAACGTCCCGGGGTCCAGGAGGTGGGCGATCCGCTCCCGCGCGGTCCACTTGCCGGCCGCGTGCTGGCGCTCGACCCGGTGGGCCCCGCCCATGGCCTCGAACCTCGACCGGACCTGGCGCAGCCGCTCCGACGGATCCTCGCTCACCGCGTCACCGCCTCGACCAGTTCCACGAGCACCCCGGCGGTGCTCGCCGGATCGAGAAACGCCACCGCGCAGCCCTCGGCTCCGGGTCGCGGAGCCTTGTCGATGGCGATCCCGCCGTCCGCCTCAAACCGCGCGAGGTCCGCGGCGACGGCGTCGCTCCTCAGCGCCAGGTGATGCAGTCCCGGACCGCGGCGCGCCAAGAAGCGCGCCACGGGACCCTCGCCCGTGGGCTCCAGCAGCTCCACCCGATCCGCTCCCAGCGCCAGGAACGCGACCCTCACCGCCCGCTCGGGCAGCTCCTCCCGGTGCACCAGCACGAAGCCCAGCCGCGCGTACGCCCCGATCGCCGCGTCGATGGAGGGCACCGCGACGCCCACGTGGGAAATCCCCCTGGTCATGCCCCGCCCCCTTGCGTCAACCTGGCGCCCGGTAACGGCCGAACACGCCGCGCAGGGTCCCGGCGATCTCCCCCAGCGAGCACCCACAACGGACGGCCGCCAGGATGGGTTCCATGAGCCGGTCCTCCTGGCGGGCGCTGGCCGCGAGCGCGGACAGCGCCCGCTGCGCCTCACCCTCGTCCCGCCGGGCCCGTTCCGCCCGCACCCGACGGATCTGGGCGTTCGCCAGCTCCTCGTCCAGTCGCTGCGTGCCCACCGGCTCCGCGCTGTCGGTCCGGTGCACGTTGACCCCCACCACCCGGCGCCGGCCAGCCTCGAGCTCCTTTTGCTCCCGCCAGGCCGCCGCCTCCACCTCGCGCTGCATGAACCCGGTCTCGATGGCCCTGAGCGCCCCGCCCATGGCCTCGATGCGATCCAGGTAGTCCCTGGCCGCCGCCTCCAGCCGGTCGGTGAGCGATTCGACCCAGTAGGATCCCCCCAGGGGGTCGATGGTGTCCGCCACGCCGGTCTCCTCGGCGATCACCTGCTGGGTGCGAAGGGCGAGCGTCGCCGACTCCTCGGTGGGCAGCGCCAGCGCCTCGTCGAAACCGTTGCAGTGCAGGGACTGGGCGCCTCCCAGCACGGCGCTCAGGGCCTGCAGGGCCACGCGCACCACGTTCACCTGCGGCTGCTGGGCGGTGAGGGTCGATCCGCCCGTCTGGGCGTGGAAGCGCAGCATCCGGGCCCGATCGCCCCGGGCGCCCTCGGCGGCCGCCAGCTGCGACCAGAGTCGGCGGGCGGCGCGGAACTTCGCCACCTCCTCGAAGAAGTCGCGGTGGGCGTTGAAGAAGAAGGAGATCCGCGGCGCCACCTCGTCGACGGTGAGGCCCCCTCGGCACGCGGCCCGGAGGTACTCCACGCCGTTGGCCAGGGTGAAGGCGATCTCCTGGACCGCGGTGGACCCGGCCTCGCGGATGTGATACCCGCTCACCGAGATGGGATTCCAGTGCACCAGCACATCGTGGCAGTGGGCGATGGTGTCGGTGACCAGCCGCATCGACGGCCGGGGCGGGTAGATGTAGGTGCCGCGGGCCACGTACTCCTTGAGGATGTCGTTCTGCACCGTGCCCCGCAGCTTCGCCGGAGCGATGCCGCGGCGCTCGGCCACCACCTGGACCATGGCCAGGAGGATGGGGGCGGTGGCGTTGATGGTCATGGAGATCGAGACCTTGTCCAGGGGGATGCCCTGGAACAGCCGCTCGATGTCGGCCACGGTGTCGATGGCCACCCCCACCCGGCCCACCTCCCCCTCGGCCCGGGGGTCGTCGGAGTCGAGCCCCATCTGGGTGGGCAGGTCAAAGGCCACGCTCAGCCCGGTCTGTCCCTGCTCCAGGAGGTAGCGGAACCGCTGGTTCGTGGCCTCGGCGGTGCCGAAGCCCGCGTACTGGCGCATCGTCCACCGGCGGCCCCGGTACTGGGTGGGATGGATCCCCCGGGTGAAGGGCGGCTGGCCGGGAAAGCCCAGGCGCTCCAGGTAGGAGAACGGGCCCAGCGTCCACGGCGTCGCCAGGGGCTCCACCTCGAGCCCCGAGGCCGTGTACCTGGGCTCGTCGTGGGCCTCGGCCACCTCTTGCTCCCACCGGGCGCGCGCCTCCTCCAGCGCACGGTCGCCCTCGTGCACCCTCTCGCCTCCTCCGGGACGTCCAGCCCGCCGGGCGGACCCGGTCTCAGTCGCGGCGCTTGACGGAGCTGATGGAGGAGCGCGACAGGGTCAGGTCCACCTTGTCCGCGACGCGCAGCAGCACCTCGTCATCCTTGAGGACCGAGATGCGGCCGTGGATCCCCCCGGCGGTGATCACCTCGTCACCCACCTTGAGCGACTGGAGCATCTCCTTGCGCCGCCGATTCTGCTGGCGCTGAGGCAGAAAGAGCACCAGGTACATGATCACGATGAAGATGACGATGATCGGCAGCCCGCCCAGAGCCGCCAGGGCCGAATTGTTGGCGGCCGGCGCCGCCGCGCTCATCAATGGTATCGTCCACAGCCCCTTCCTGTGTTTCCGCAGTCTATTCTAGCCGAGCCGGGCCCCGGGGTCCACCGCTCCCGCGCGATCCGTCGCCCGGCGCGCGAGAGGCGCCCCTCCCGTCTCGGGGAGGGGCGCCCCTCGCGCCTGGTCGGCCGGCGTCACCGCGAGCGGATCACCACGTGGGGCACCCAGCGGCGGCGGGCGAAGCCTCCCGGCGCCGGAGTCGAGGGCGCCGCGCCCAGACGCTCCGGCTGCCCGATGGGAACGGCCAGACCGGCCACCACGCGCTCCACGGACGAGGACGAGAGCGACGGTGCGTCCAGGCCCTCCTCCCGCAGCGCCCGGGCGTCCACCGTGGCTCCGCTCTGGCGCACCGCGAGGTACAGGGCGTAGGTGCCCACCGGCAGCCGCGCCTGGCGCGCCGCCGCCTCCATGCCGTGATTGACCACCATGGGCGCCACGCTCAGCTTCACGCCCTGGGAGCGCGCCGCCAGCTCGGCGTCGGTCTGCACCGCGGGCAACCGCCGCACCACGCTCGCCGGCACCCTGGCCCGGTTGCTCGCGGGATACGCGGCCAGGACCGCGGTGCGCTGGCGCACCCCCGGACCCACGCTGCGGATCTCCGCCCGCGTCACCACCGCGATCGCCGTGGCCAGGCTGTCGCCGCGCAGGGAGAGTCCGGCCACGACCTGGCGACCCGAGCTGTCCAGCGCGGTCACGCCGGCCACCACCCCCTGGGCGGTCACCGACAGCTGCACGTCCGGGGTCATCTCCAGGGATACGTACGCCGCGGGCACCGGCGGCGCGGACAGCGACAGCAAGCCCAGCAGCATCGCCGCCGCCACGGCGCCGCCGGCGGCCGCCGACAGCCAGCGCGGAAGCACCGGCTGGCGCCATTCGACGCGGTCGCCCACCTGCCAGCTGGCCTGGGCGCGCAGACGCACGAACATGCCCGGTCGACCCAGGACGGTCGCCCACCGGCCGTTTCGTTCCAGCACGACGCCATCCACGCGCCGTGTCTTGAAGCGTCTCCCCCGAATCCCCATCCTGCGCGCCCCCGCTCAGACCTTGACGTATTCTTCCAGGTATTGAAGTCCTTCCATCCATACCAGGGAAGTGGCCAGAATGTACTTGCGCTGCCGCTCCAGGGTCTTGCGGCTGATGGTCACCCGGTTCTCCAGGGCCTTGAGCGGCAGTTCGTGCCGTTGGCGCACATACGCCGAGAGCAGGGGATCGTCGGCCACCAGTCTCGCCACCCTCAGGGCGCTCTCCCGCGCGTCGCGATGCTTGGGACAGGCTTCCACGAGATCCGAAAGGGTCAGCCCGAACTCCTCCACCAGGGCCCTGAACCGCTCGATCTCCTCCACCAGGTTGGAGCGGTCCTCGTCGGTCTGGGACTTGTCGAGGGCTGCCTGCCGCAGCGGAGCGGCCTCCTGGCGATGACCCTCCTCGTCCTCCTCCTCGAGGGCGCTCCACGGCAACTCGTGGCGCCCGGACTCCCGGCGGTAGTGATCCACCAGCCGTCGGCGGACCACCATCTCGCAGAAGCTGAGAAACCCCGCGCCCTGGCTCGCGTCGTACCGGTCGATCGCCTCGTTGAGGGCCAGCATTCCGATGGAGAACTCATCGTCCTGTCCGGCCCTGAGGAAGCGTCCGGTCACCCGCGAGCCGATTCGGAGGACAAACGGCTGGTATCGTCTCAGCAACTCCTCGCGGGCATCGGTGTCGCCCCCGCGGGCCCGGAGCACCAGATCTTCGGGAGTCGCCGGCCTGCCCCGGAACAGTCCCAAGCCGCCTGTTCACCTGCCCATAGAATACGTTCCATGCCGCACTTTACGGGGGTCGCCGCGCCCCGTGAACGCGTCAATTTTCGTTTGTCGGGTCGAACCAGGGGGTCAGCCGAACAGACCGGGCTGAACCGCCAGCTGGAGGTGGCGACGGCCGGCGGCGGTGATCATCCGCCCGCGGGGCGTGCGCTGGATGAACCCCAGCTGCAGGAGGAACGGCTCCACCACGTCCTCGAGGGTGTCCACCTCCTCGCTCAGGGCCGCCGCCAGGGTCTCGACGCCCACGGGGCCGCCCCCGAACCGGTGCGCGATGGCGGCGAGAAACCGCCGGTCCGAGCGCTCCAGGCCGCGGTCGTCCACATCCAGCAGCGTCAGGCCCGCCCGGGCGACCTCGCGGTCGATGCGCCCCGCTCCCTCCACCTGGGCAAAGTCCCGCAGCCGCCGCAGCAGCCTGAGGGCGACGCGCGGCGTTCCCCGGGACCTCAGCGCCACTTCCTCGACGCCGTCCTCTGTCGCCTCGACCCCCAGCAGGCCGACGGCGCGCCGGACCACTTCCCGGATCTCCTCGGGAGGGTAGAACTCGAGCCGCCCCAGGACGCCGAAGCGCGCCCGCAGGGGTGAGGTGAGCAGCCCCTCCCGGGTCGTGGCCCCCACCAGCGTGAACGGCGGCAGGTCCAGTCGCAGCGTGCGGGCGCCGGGGCCCTTGCCGATGACCAGATCCAGCGCCCCGTCCTCCATGGCCGGGTAGAGGATCTCCTCGACCGGCCGCGGCAGGCGGTGGATCTCGTCCACGAACAGCACGTCCCGCGGCCCCAGGCTCGTGAGGATGGCGGCGAGGTCTCCCGCCCGTTCGATCGCCGGGCCGCTGGTCACCCGGGCGCTCACGCCCATCTCGTGGGCGATGATGTGGGCCAGCGTGGTCTTTCCAAGGCCCGGGGGACCCGAGAGCAGGACGTGGTCCAGCGCCTCGCCCCGCTCCCGCGCGGCCTGGATGAAAAGGCGCAGGGGGCCCTTGACCCGCTCCTGCCCCACGTACTCCTGCAGCGTGGCCGGTCGAAGACCGGGCTCCACCGCCCGGTCCTCGTCCCGGGCCGCGGGACTAACGATCCGCTCCACCTGCGCGCACCTCCTGACCCGACAGCCGACCGAGGCCGTGCCGAACCATCGCCTCGACCGATAGGCCCGCCGGCACGTCCCGAAGCGCTTCGCGCACGTCGGCCCGGGAGAATCCCAGCCCCTCGAGCGCCGCCACCGCATCGGCCACCACCGGCGCCCACGGGGGCGAACTCTCCTCCGGCTCGACCCCCACCCGGTCCCGCAGTTCCAGCACCATGCGCTCCGCGGTCTTGCGCCCCACCCCCGGGACCCGGGTCAGCAACCGGACGTCCGCGGATACGATGGCCTGGATCACCGTGGCCGGGGGATACAGCGAGAGGATCGCCAGCGCCGTGCGGGGCCCGACCCCGCTGGCCGCAGTGAGCAGGGCGAAGAGACGCTCCTCCTCGACATCGGTGAACCCGTACAGCGTGAGATCGTCCTCGCGGACCACGAGCCGGGTGTTGAGGTGCACGCGCTGCCCGGCCGGCGGCAGCGCCGCCAGGGTCCGGGCGGAAACCCTGAGCCGGATGCCCACGCCCGACACCCTGACCACGGCGGCTCCCTCCTCCCGGGCCCAGAGCTCGCCCTCGACGAACGCGATCACGAGGAGACGCGAGCGAGGAACGGCACCCGTTCCAGGGACGTGATGGCCACGGCCAGGGCGTCCGCCGCGTCGTCCGGACGCGGCCGCTCGTCAAGGCCGAGGATCCGGACCACCATCCGGATCACCTGCTCCTTGTCCGCCGCCCCGTAGCCGCACACCGCCTCCTTCACCTCGGCGGGCGTCCACTCGTCCACCTCGACCCCGGATCGCGCCGCCAGCAGCAGCGCCACGCCTCGGGCTTGGCCCACGGGCAGGGCGCTGCCGGAGTTGCGCTTGAAGAACAGCCGTTCCACCGCCACCCGGTCGGGCCGGTACTCGGCGAGGATCCCTTCGATCCGCTCCGCCAGGATCACGAGCCGCCGCGCGTCCGACAGGTCGGCGCGGGTGCGCACGGCGCCGTGGGCGATGCGGGCCAGTGACCGCTCGCCCTCGACCACGCCATAGCCCAGCGTGGCAATGCCGGGGTCAATTCCCAGTACCCGCATCGTTCCACCTCTTTCCCCAGAAGGTTCGCCCACGAGGCAAACTCTCCTGCCCATGGGGAATTGTACCAGCCCGAGGGCCGGCTGGCGGCGTACCCCTGTTCAGAGTCCCAGCCCCTGCAGGTCCTCCCAGGCCGTCCCCAGCCCCCCCACCGGGATGCCCCGGCGCAGCCGCCTGAGATCCTCGGGCAGCAGCCGCCGCGTGGTGACCCCCAACACCGACAGCCGGACGCCGTCGGCCGGCGGGCCGAGGAACAGGGCCAGGCGCCTGCCGTCGAGCCCAAGCTCCAGGCCCCGGGGCCCCGGCAGCCGCCGACGGAGCACAACGACCCCCTGGCCGTCACGGCCGCCCGCCCACCCCGGCAAGAGGCGCCTGAGCGCCTGGGCCGTGGGCAGCGGCGCGGCATCCTCCAGGGTCACCCGCAGCGACGCATCGCTCCCGTTCCACTCCAGCCAAACCGGCGTCCGTCGGACGACGGGCGAGACCGACCGGGTCATGGTGGGCACCAGGCGGTCGCCGGCGAAAAAGCCCAGCGCCAGCGCGAGGACGCCGCCCGCCAGGTACATGGGCCAGCGCGTTTTCAGTGGGCATCCCTCCCCGGAAATGCTTTCCAGGAAAGGCCGGCGCTAGACAGCGATGCGACGAGGGTCGTCTGCTTGCGGGCCGGACGAAGCCGCCCGGGCAGCAGACGCCCTCTTCAGCGCCCGCGATTTCGGCCTCGGCCGGCGGCGCGGCCTCTTCGCCGTTGTCCACTCGATCCTCGTCGTCGCGGGCTGTGCCCCACGTGCCATTGCGGGCCGGGAGCCCGGTCTTGACCTCTCCGGCCGGCATCACCAAGGGAGCCGTCCGGCTCGAAGCCCACGGCGACGCGGTGGTGACGACCAAGCCCGCCCAGCCGTCCAGGCTGGTGCTTGTTGCGGCTCGAGGCCGTTGCGAGCGGCGCCCGGTCCCGGCTGCGGACTCCGTACGCCCATCCCCGCTCACGGGGCGGGGATCGGGACCGCCGTCGCCCCCCGGCCAAAACGCCGAGGACTCCTGGCGCGACCAGGTTGAAAACGGTTAGCCTTCGGCCTCGTCGGTCTCCAGGTTCGAGTACACGCCCTGCACGTCGTCGTGCTCCTCCAGCGCGTCCAGAAGCCGCCAGGCCCGTTCGGCGTCGGCCCCCGACAGGGACACGGTGGTGCGGGCCACGCGCTCCACCTCGGCCGACGCCACGGCGATCCCCTGGGCCTCCAGTCCCGACCGCACGGCCTCCAGGTCATCGGGCTGCGCGAGCACGGTGTAGCCCTCGGCGTCGGTCTCCACGTCCTCGGCTCCCAGCTCCAGCGCCACAGCCAGAACCCGTTCCTCGGCGGCGGCCTCGGCGGCAACGCGCACCACCGCCCGGCGGTCGAACATCCAGGCCACGCAGCCCGTCTCGCCGAGGCTGCCCCCGTGCTTGGCGAACAGGTGTCGGATGTCCGCGGCCGTGCGGTTGCGGTTGTCGGTGAGAATGTCGAGCAGGACCGCCACCCCCCCCGGACCGTAGCCCTCGTAGGTGACCGCGTCGAAGTCTCCGCCCTCGGTGGCGCCGACGCCCCGCTGGATGGCCCGAGCGATGGTGTCAGCGGGCAGGTTGGCGGCGCGGGCCTTCTCGATGGCGGTCTTCAGGCGAAAGTTGGCCTCGGGGTTGCCCCCGCCGGCCCGGGCCGCCACCGTGATCTCCCGGGAGTAGCGCGAGAACGTCTGCCCCCGCTGCGCGTCGACGACGGCCTTGCGGCGCTTGATGTTGGCCCACTTGGAATGTCCGGACACGGTCCAGTTCCCTCCCCGGCTCCCCCTGCCCGATCACTCCGGCGGCATCGGCGGCAGACTGCGCTTGTGTGCCGAACGCTGCTGCAGCTCGCGCACCCGTCTCGCCACCGGCTCGCTCACCTTCTCCCC
>JAJZYS010000118.1 GCA_021797925.1 Bacillota bacterium | reverse complement strand
CCGGTGGTGGGCAAGGCCGACGCGCCGGGAGTTTCGCCGCGGCATCGTCCGCGGCCCCGGCGATCTCCCTCCTCTTCGACGGACGCCCGCCCAGTCCTGGCGCGCGGCTTCTTGCGGTCGCGCCCCGCCGGGGGCGGTCCTTGGACCCGGGGCCGTGCGCCCTTCGACGCCGCAAATTGGATCGCTGGGCCCTGGGCGCGCCACGGCCCGCCTTCCATACTGGGGACGAGAAGCGAATCAGGAGACAAAAGGGAGTGAGCGCCGTGTTCATCGACTACACCGCCGTCATGCTGGTGGGAATCTCCGCGGGGTTTGTGATCCTGGCCCATTACCTCTATCGCAATCCTCCGCCCGAGGACCGGCAGCAATGGGCCGCCGGGTTCTTCGCCGCGGGCCTGCTGGGCCTTGTCACCTCGATCCCCATGCTGATCATGTGGCCGCTGCCGGGCGGCTTCAACGTCGCCTTCGGTGAGCCGGCGCTCTTTCTGAGCATCGCGTTCCTGGCGGCCGGACTCACCCTGGCCCTGCGCTGGGAGCCGCTCATCCCCGCCCTGTACGGATTCTTCGGCGGGATCATCGCGCTGGTGGTGGGCGCGCGCATCCTGGACCTGGGGCTGACGAAGAGCCCGATCGTGGCGGGCATCGGGTACATCGCCGCCGGGGTGGGCGGGCTGTTCACCCTGCCGGCCATCAACTACCGGCACATCCGCTGGCTGGCGCTGACGGCGGCCGTGGCCCTGGGCATCGCGGCCATCGCCTTCCTGGTCACGGGCTACGGGGCCTTCTGGAGCCACATCAGCGACTTCGCCCACTGGCTGCCGCCCACCATGGCCCACGCCCATCCGGCCAAGTAGAGGGCGGCGGCGGGGACCCGGGGTGACCCGGGTTCCCGCCGCCGCTCGGGGCCTCGCGGGGTTCAGAGCAGCTGCGCGGCTCCCTCGTCCACGAGCCACTGCAGCTGGCCCGGGGACGGCCGCACGAGCGCCGCGGGGAGGCCCGTGTCGCCCGAGAGCACCTGGCGCAGCACCGGCGCCTTGTCGGCCCCCTGCACCAGGAAGAGCACCCGGGCCGCGGCGTCGATCGCGGGCAGCGTGAGGCTGAGGCGCTGCACGGGCGGCTCGGGGGAACGGGTGGGCAGCACCCACCGCTCAGACTCCTCGAGCTCGGGGCCGCCCGGGAAGAGGGACGCGGTGTGGCCGTTGGCGCCGATGCCCAGGAGCACCAGGTCGAGCCCCCTCCCCTCGCCGAGCTCGCGGCGCAGGAGCGCCTCGTACTCGCGGGCCGCGGCCTCGGGGTCCGCCTCCCCCCGCATCCGGTGAACGCTCGCGGCCGAGAGGCCCGCGGCCTCCTTCAGGGAGGCCATGGCCATGAAGTAGTTGCTCAGGGGGTTGTCCGGAGGGACGCAGCGCTCGTCCCCGAAGAAGAGCTCCCAGCCCGACCAGTCGGCGACCTTCCGCGCCAGGATCCGGTAGACCGGCTGAGGGGTGCGGGCCCCCGAGAGGGCGATCCGGAAGGTCGGACCGCTCTGTTCGCGGGCCTCGAGGATGCGCTCCGCGGCGGCGCTCGCGAACTGCGCCGTGGGCACCACCGTGAGATTTCCCGCTCCCGCCACGCTAGGGCAGCCTCCAGCGGTGCCCGTGGCGCTCGATGAGCTCCGCGGCCTCGCGGGGCCCCCAGGTGCCCGCGCCGTACATGGCCACGCTGCCCTGGCCGTCGTCGAGCTGCTTCCATCCGTCCATGATGGAGGTGACGATGGACCAGGCGGTCTCCACCTCGTCGTGGCGGGTGAAGAGCGTGGCGTCGCCCAGCATGCAGTCGAGCAGGAGCCGCTCGTAGGCGTCGGCGTTGTCCTCCTGGAAGCTGGTCCCGTAGGCGAAGTCCATGTTCACCGCCTGGATCCGGATCTTCGGCCCGGGCACCTTGGCGCCGAACTGCATGAAGATGCCTTCCTCCGGCTGGATCTGCAGGACCAGGAGGTTCTGGTCGGGCTGCTTCACGTCCGTGTCGCGAAACAGCAGGTACGGCGCCTGCTTGAAGCGCACCGCGATCTCCGTGACCCGCCGGGGCAGCCGCTTGCCGGTCCGGATGTAGAAGGGCACCCCCGCCCAGCGCCAGTTGTCGATGAGCAGCTTCAGGGCCACGAAGGTCTCGGTGTTGGAGTCGGGCGCCACGCCCGGCTCGTTGCGGTAGCCGACGCACGGCTGCCCCTCGACCCGTCCCGGCCCGTACTGGCCGCGCACGACCATGGTCTTCACCGATTCCGTCGTGTACGGGCGGATGGCCCGGAGCACCTTCACCTTCTCGTTGCGGACCTCCCCCGCCTCGAAGGCGATGGGCGGTTCCATGCTTATGAGGGAGATCAGCTGCATCATGTGGTTCTGCACCATGTCCCGCAGCGCGCCGGCCTCTTCGTAGTAGCCGCCGCGGCCCTCCACGCCGATGGACTCGGCCATGGTGATCTCCACGTGATCGATGAAGTTGCGGTTCCACAGCGGCTCGAAGATGCCGTTGGCGAAGCGCAGCACCAGGATGTTCTGCACCGTCTCCTTGCCCAGGTAGTGGTCGATGCGGTACACCTGGTCCTCGCTGAACACGGCGTGGATCTCCCGGTTCAGGGCGAGCGCGGTCTCCAGGTCCTTGCCGAAGGGCTTCTCCACGATGATCCGGGTCCACGAGCCCGGCTCGGGCTCGTTGAGTCCCATCTCCCCGATGCACCGCACGATGTCCGGGTAGAGCGACGGCGGGGTCGCCAGGTAGAAGAGCCGGTTGCCCGATCCCAGCTCCTGGGCGGCGGCCGTCAGGCGGTCCTTGAGCTCCTTGTAGCGGGCCTCGTCGGTGAAGTCGCCCGACAGGTAGGAGAGGCAGGGCGCGAAGGCCTTCCAGTGCCGGGCGTCCACGGTCCCCGCCCGGGAGAACTGGTGGATGGCCTTGTGCAGGTCCTCGCGGAACTGCTCGTCGGAGCGCTCGCGGCGGGCGAAGCCGATGATCCGGAACTTGGGAAGGTTCCCGCCGGCCGAGAGGTTGTACATGGCCGGCGCCAGCTTGCGCCGCGTCAGGTCGCCGCTGGCGCCGAAGATGATCATCGTGAGGGGATCGGGCTGCTTCGGGGAGTCGCTCATGCGCCGCCCACCCGGCTGTGGCGGGCCACGTCAGGCCTTCCCCGATCCGGCGCCGTGGTGAGCCGCCCGGCGCACCGCGTGGCCGCCGAACTCGTTTCTCAGGGCGGCGATGAACTTGGCGCCGAAGGACGAGGTCTGCCGCGAGCGGAACCGCGCCATCAGCGACAGCGCGATCACCGGGGCGGGAACACCCAGCCGGATCGACTCCTCCACCGTCCAGCGCCCCTCTCCCGAATCCTCCACGAAGCCCTCGATGCTGCCCAGGTTCGGGTCGCGGCGCAGGGCGTCGGCCCCGAGCTCCAAAAGCCACGAGCGCACCACGCTCCCATGGTTCCACAGATCCGCGATTCCCACCAGGTCCAGGTCGAACTTGGAGTCCTCCAGGATCTCGAAGCCCTCGGCGTACGCCTCCAGGAGGCCGTACTCGATGCCGTTGTGGACCATCTTGACGAAGTGGCCGGCGCCGGCGGGCCCCACGTGCAGGTAGCCGTTCTCCGGCGCCAGGGTCCGGAAGATGGGCTCCACGTAGGCCACGGCCGCGGCGTCGCCGCCCACCATGAGGCAGTAGCCCACCTTCAGGCCCCAGATGCCGCCCGAGGTCCCCGCGTCCAGGTACCGGATCCCCAGCGCCTCCATCTCCTGGGCGCGGCGGATGGTGTCGCGGTACTCGCTGTTGCCCCCGTCCACGACGATGTCGCCGGGGGCGAGCAGGCCCTTGAGGGTCCCCAGCGTCTCCTCGGTGGGCGCGCCGGCCGGGATCATGAGCCACACGATCCGGGGCGGGACGAGCGCGTGCACCAGCTGCTGCAGCGAGTGGGCCGGCTCCGCCCCCTCCTGCGCGGCCTTCTCCACGGACGAGCGCGTGCGCGCGTACGCCACCACCTCGTGCCCGCCGCCCAGGAGCCTCACGACCATGTTCCCACCCATCTTGCCCAGTCCCACCATGCCCAGTCTCAATGCACCCTGCTCCTTTTCGTGTCCGGATCTATCGGCCCAGCGCCGACGCCAGCCCCTCCAGGGCCGCGACGGCGCCCGAGCCCAGCTCCAGCGTCGCCACCCGGCGGCCGCGGTCGGTGAGGGCACCCACGTCCCCCTGCGCCTGGGCGTGGATGAGACCGGCAAACCCGTAGGGCTGCCCGGGTATGGCCTCGTCGGGCCGGGCGTCGTCGGTGAAGACGAGGAACACGCCCTCGTTGGGCCCGCCCTTGTGCAGCTGTCCCGTGGAGTGCAGGAAGCGGGGCCCGAAGCCCAGGGTGGTGGCCGCCTTCACCCGGTGAAAGACCGCCGCGCGCAGGAGCGCCAGCGCCCGCTGCACCGCGGGGGAGGGTTCCAGGTACGCGAGGATGGCCACGTAGTCGGGCGGGTGCACGTCGCGCAGCCGGTCCTCGACCGCGCGCACCAGCGCGTCGCCGGCGAGCGGGGTCGAGCTGGCCTGGTCCACGGCCCCCGACTTGAGGATGGTCCGGGTCCGCTCCTTGCTCTCCTCCACGTTGGGCTGGTCGAACGGGTTGATCCCCAGGACGCGGCCGGCCACGGCGGTGGCGAACTCCCACTCGTAGAAGAGCCCGCCCAGCTCCTCGGGAGCGTGAAGCCGCATGCGCAGCACCGGGAACCCGGCCGCCTCGAGGCGCGCCACCCGGGGCTCGAGGGCGGCCTCGCCGCTCTTGAGCGTCACCACCGTGAACTGGCGGTCCGGCCCGTAGTCCCCGGGGTCCGCCAGGGGCTCGCGGGCCACGGGCACCAGGCCCCGGCCCTCCTTGCCGGTGGACTCGGCCAGGAGCTGCTCGGCCCAGTCCCCGAAGGCGGCCAGGGTGGAGTCGGTGACGATGGTCACCTTGTCCCGACCCGCCCGGGCGTTCTCGCCCATGAAGGTCCCCAGCCGGTAGCCGGGGTTGTCGCCGGCCCCCACCAGGCAGGCGCGGCGCCGGGACTCGGCGCTGGCGATGAGGGCGTCCAGGTCCGCGCCCATGAGCGCCGCGGGCACCAGTCCGAAGTTGGACAGGGCGGAATAGCGCCCGCCGATGTCCGGCGTGCCCGGGAACACCCGGCGAAATCCGTGGGACTGGGCCAGGGACTGCAGCGGCGTTCCCGGGTCGGTGATGGCCACAAAGTGCGCCGGGCGGTCCTTGACGCCCGCGAGCACCTCCCAGAAGTAGGCGAAGAACGCGTTGGGCTCGCTGGTGGTGCCCGACTTGCTCGAGACGAGAAACAGCGTCCGCCGGGGGTCCAGCCCGTCCCGCAGGGAGCGCACCTGCGCGGGATGGGTGCTGTCGAGGACGTGCAGGTTGAGGCCGCCCTCGCCCGGGCCCAGGATCCGGGCCATGACGTCGGGGGCCAGCGAGGAGCCGCCCATGCCCAGCACCACCGCGTCGGTGTACCCCTCGCCCCGCACCGCGCGGGCGAAGGCCTCGAGGTCCCCGAGCTCGTGGCGGGCCTTGAGCGGCGCGTCGAGCCAGCCCAGCGACTGGCCGATCTGGGTCTGGACCCGGGGGTCGTTGGACCACACCGAGGGATCGTGGGCCGCGATGCTCCGCACGACCTCGTCGTCCGCCCGCGTGATCACGAGCGCACGGCGGGGGCGACGCCGCGAACCGCGGCCATCTTGGCCTCGATGCCCTGGAGCAGGGTCGCGAAGGAGCGGGAGAACGAGGCGACCCCGTCGTCCTGCAGCTTCTGGGTGACGGCGGCCATGTCCACGCCCTGGGCCGCGAGCTCGGCGAAGACCCTTCGGGCCTCGTCCGCCTTGCCCAGGGTGCGCTGCACGACCCCGTGGTCCGCGAACGCGGTCATGGTGGCCTCGGGCATCGTGTCCACCGTGTCGGGGCCGATGAGCGCCTCCACGTACATCACGTCCCGGTACCGGGGGTTCTTGGTGGAGGTCGAGGCCCACAGCGGCCGCTGCACCCGGGCGCCCTCCCGGGCGAGGCGCTCGAAGCGCGGGGAGTGGAAGACCTCCTGGAAGCGGTCGTAGGCCAGCTGGGCGTTGGCGATGGCCGCCTTGCCCAGGAGCGCCTCCAGCGCCGCCTTGCGCTCGGCGCCGTCGGCCTGGGCGATCTTCTCCTCCAGGATGGCGTCCACCGCCGTGTCCACCCGGCTCACGAAGAAGCTGGCCACCGAGCCGATCCGGTCCACCGCGCCGCCCCGCTCCAGCCGGTCCTCGATGCCGGCGATGTACGCCTCGGCCACCTGGTCGTAGTGGGCCAGGGAGAACATCAGCGTGACGTTGACCGAGACGCCCTCGGAGATCAGCTGGCGGATGGCGGGGATGCCTTCGGGCGTGGCCGGCACCTTGATCATGATGTTGGGCCGGCCCAGCATGTTCCAGAACCGCCGGGCCTCCTCGATGGTGCCGTCGGTGTCGTGGGCGAGGTCGGGCGAGACCTCCACGCTGACCCGGCCGTCGACCCCCTGGGTCGCCTCGTACACGGGGCGCATGAGGTCGGCGGCCCGGCCGATGTCGTAGAGCACGAGGCGCTCGTACGCGGTGGCCACGTCCCGGTTGGCCCCGACCAGGTCGCGGATGGCCCCGTCGTAGTCGCTCGAGCCGTTGATGGCCTTCTCGAAGATCGTGGGGTTCGACGTGATGCCCACGACGCCCCGGTCCATGAACGCCTTCAGACCGCCCCCGGTGAGAAGGCCGCGATGGATGTTGTCAAGCCACAGGCTCTGGCCCTCGCGGGCGAGATCCTTGAGCGGTTCACTCATCTCGACACGCTCCTTTCGGAAGTCCGGGCCAGCACCTCGCGGGCGGCGCCGACGACGCGCTCCACGGTCATCCCCAGCCGGCGCATCACCTCGTCGCCCGGCGCCGACGCCCCGAAGCGGTCGATCCCCACGGCCGCGCCGGCGTCGCCGACCCACTGGCTCCACCCCAGGGTCACGCCGGCCTCCACCGACACCCGCGCCCGGACGCCGGGCGGGAGCACCTCGTCCCGGTAGCTCTGACTCTGGGCCTGGAACAGCTCCCAGCTGGGCAGGCTCACCACCCGGACCGCGATCCCCTCGGCCTCGAGGGTCTCGGCCGCGGCCAGCGCCAGGTGCACCTCGGAGCCGGTGCCGATGAGGATGAGCTCCGGCACGCCGGCGGGGTCCTTGAGCACGTATCCGCCCTTCGCGAGTCCCCGGGGCGAGCCCAAGGAGGCGTCGAGCACCGGCACCTTCTGCCGCGTGAGGATCAGCGCCGCGGGGCGGCGGCCCTCGATGACCGTCTGCCAGGCGACCGCCGTCTCCCCGGCGTCCGCCGGCCGGATCACCGTGAGGCCCGGGATGGCCCGCAGCGCCATCAGGTGCTCCACGGGCTCGTGGGTGGGCCCGTCCTCGCCCACGGCCACGCTGTCGTGGGTGAAGACGAAGACGCTGGGGATGCGGGAGAGGGCCGCGAGCCGGATCGCCGGCCGCTCGTAGTCCGAGAAGACGAGGAACGTGGCGCCGTAGGGGATGACCCCGCCGTGGAGCGCCATCCCGTTGAGGGCCGCGCCCATGGCGTGCTCGCGGACGCCGAAGTGGATGTTGGGCCCGGCCGGGGAGTCGGGTTCGAAGCTGCCCAGGCCCTTGAGCTCGGTGTCGTTGGACGGGGACAGGTCCGCCGAGCCGCCGAAGAGCGTGGGCAGCGCCGGCGCCAGGGCGTTGAGGACCTGGCCCGACGCGCTGCGGGTGGCCAGGGACTGTCCGGGCGCGAAGCGGGGCAGCCGCGCCGCGAGATCCTGGGGGACCTCGCCCCGCAGCGCTAGGGTCAGCTGCTCCCCCAGCTCCGGGTGCGCCCGGGTGTACGCCGCGACGCGCTCGTTCCACTCCCGCTCCAGGGCCTCGCCCCGGGCGAGCGCGGTGCGAAAGTGCGCCCGAACGTCGTCGGGGACGTAGAACTCGGGCTCGAGGGGCCAGTGGGCGGCCTCCTTGGTCAGCCGCACCTCGTCGGGCCCCAGCGGGTTGGCGTGCGCCGCCGCGGTGTCCTGCTTGTGAGGGGACCCGTAGCCGATGTGCGTGTGGGCCACGATGAGCGACGGCCGCCCCTCGTCGGCCTCGCACTCCTCGAGCGCCCGGTCCACCGCCGCGAGGTCGTCCCCGTCGGGGACGTCCACCACCTGCCAGCCGTAGGCGGAGAACCTGGCGGCCACGTCCTCGGTGAAGGCCAGCGCCGTGGAGCCCTCGATGGAGATCCGGTTGCAGTCGTAGAGGTAGATGAGCCGTCCCAGCTTCAGGTGGCCCGCCAGGGACGCCGCCTCGGAGGCCACCCCCTCCATCAGGTCGCCGTCGCTCACGATGGCGTACGTGCGATGGTTCACCACCGGGTGCCCCGGCCGGTTGAACATTGCCCCGAGGTGGGCCTCCGCCATGGCCATGCCC
>JAJZYS010000117.1 GCA_021797925.1 Bacillota bacterium | reverse complement strand
CGGCGGCGGCCTTCACCACCCTGCCGGTGCTGGTCCTGTTCGTCATCGCCCAGCGGCAGATCGTCGAGGCGATCTCCCGGACCGGGCTCAAAGGATAAGGAGGTGGTGGAAGAAGGAGTTCGTCCCTCCAATCTTTCACGAAGGAAGGTAACACCGTGCGCATCCACTGGAGCAAGGTCCTGTCGGCCGTCACTTCCCTTGCGCTCGTGGCCGGGGGCGTCGGCGCCGTGACGCAGGCTTCGAGCGCGGCGTCCAAGACCACGATCACCTTCTGGAACGAGATGACGGGCCCCTACAAGCCGGTGGTGACCGACGAGATCAAGGCGTTCGAGAAGCTGCACCCGAACATCGTCGTTCAGGACATCACCATCCCCAACGACGCGGCGCTGCGTCCCAAGCTCCTCGCCGCCGTGGTGGGCGGGGACCCGCCCACGCTGTCCCAGATGAACCCGCCGTGGGCCACGGGCTTCATCCAGAACCACCAGCTGGTGAACCTGACCACGTACATCCACGGCAAGAACGGCCTCACGGCCAAAGACCTCAAGGACTTCTACCCCAGCATGATGGCGGGGGGCCGCTGGCCCGACGGCAACCAGTACCTCATGCCGTTCAACCTGAGCGCGGCCATCATGTTCTTCGACAAGAACCAGTTCCAGGCCGCGGGCATCAAGGCCCCGCCCACCACCTGGGCCCAGTGGTCCCAGGACCTCAAGAAGCTCTCCACCAAGGGCCGCCACGCCTTCGCCATCACGCTCGTGCACGCCTACCCGTTCCTGGCCTTCTTCTACCAGGCGGGCGGCCACTTCGTGGGCAAGAACAACATGCCCAACCCCGCCGCCTTCGCCCCGAACGGCGCGGGCACCCGGGCCCTGGCGCTGTGGACCCAGGAGGTCAAGTCCGGTGAGGCCATCCTGACCCAGGGATACGCCTCGCAGACCGACTTCGCCAACGGCACCTCCTCGGTGCTGGTGGGAACCTCCGCCTTCGCGCCGTACCTGGTGCAGGCGGTGGCGGGCAAGTTCACCATCGGTGTGGCCCCCCTGCCCGCCGGCGTCAAGAAGGCGACCTCGCTGTTCGGCGGGTACCTGGGGATGTTCGCCCAGGCCTCGACCGCCCAGAAGAACGCCGCGTGGCTGTTCATCAAGTACCTGACCTCGGTGCCCGGCAACATCCTCTGGCTGGAGAAGACCCAGGGCTACCTGCCGGTGCGCGAGAGCACCGCCCGATACGCCCGCAAGTACCTCGCCGAGCACGAAGCCCAGCGCGTGGCCCTCGAGGTGCTCCCCACCGCGCGCCCCGAGAGCAAGCCGCTCTGGTGGAGCGAGTTCTCCAACAAGATCCTCATCAACGCCATCGACTCGGCGCTGCTCGGGCGCGCCACCCCGGCCCAGGCCATGAAGACCGCCTACCAGCAGGCGCTGGCGGTGGCCAAGGGCCACTGATCGCCAACCGGGATCGAGCGGCTGCGAGCGGACCGCCCCAGGCGGTCCGCTCGCGTGACGCACGGGGGCAGGGCGTTCGCGCCGGGCCGGAAGGCGCGGTTCCAGCGGCTGCCGCCGCGACACAAAGGAGTGAGAAGTCATGGCACGACCGCGGGTCGTGTACCTGCTCGGTGTGGATGCGATGGTGCCCACGCTCCTCGAGGCCTATGTCGGCGAGGGACTGCTCCCGAACCTCGCCCGCGTGCTGGCCCAGGGCGCGTACAGCCGCGGGCAGTCCGTATTCCCCGGGGTGACGCCCATCAACTGGGCCTCGGTGGCCACGGGGGCGCAACCCGGCGATCACGGGGTCGTGGACTTCGAGGTGCTCACCGACCCCCGCCGGCTCCCGCCGGAGAAGAGCGAGACCTTCTCCTCCTCCATCTTGACGGCACAGACCCTCTGGGAGTGCGCGGAGCGTCAGGGGATCCGGGTGGCCACGGTCGACTTCCCCCAGACCTGGCCGCCGGTCCATGGGGGCATCACCGTGGCGGGCACCGGATCGCCGGCGACGGGCACGCCGTTCGAGCTCGCCTCGAGCAGCTGCCTGGCCACCGGGGATCTCCTGGGCGACCTGCGCGACGCGCTGCCGCTGGAGCTTGTGGCCATCCCGGACGGCTGGGAGGGGCGGTTCCAGGTGCCCTCGCACCGGGCGCGGGGGCCGAGCTTGCGCCTCATGGCGCGCGACGGCCGGTTCCAGCTCGAGGTCGTCGGTCACGTGGCGCCCATGGACCTCGAGGTCGGAGCGTGGACCCCGTGGCTCACGCTGCCGTTTCTCCTCCCCGACGGAGCGCAGCGCCAGGGGACGCTGCGCATCAAGCCCATGCGCCTCGACGTCCAGGGCGATGCGCCCCGGGTGCAGCTGTACATCTCCCAGGTCATGGCCCCCGAGACGCTGGTGCACCCGGCCTCGGCGGGAGAGCTCCTCGCGGACCTCGGCCCCATGGTCGAGAACGTGGGCACCCGGGCGCTGGAGCGCGGCTGGATCGACCACGAGACATTCCTCGAGGAGGCGCACTACCAGAGCCTGTGGCACGCGGGGGCGATGCTGGCCCTGGCACGCGGGGGCGGCGCCCAGCTCGTGGCCGCCAAGTGGCACTTCCTCGACCACATCCAGCACTACCTCTGGGGACGCGTGGACCCGGTCTCGCCGTGGTACACCCCCGAGGCGGCCGGGCGCTACGAGGGCTACCTGCGCCGTGCCTATCAGATGGCCGACGCCATGGTGGGCGAGCTCCTCGAGGACGTCACCAGCCGCGGCGGTTCCCTGTTCGTGGTCTCCGACCACGGCCACATCCCCCACCTCTGGGCACTGTCGGTCAACAACCTCCTGGCCCAGGGGGGATTTCTGCGCTACCGCCAGGACGGCGAGCGCGTGACCGTCGACTACGAGACGACCCAGGCGTTCGCCGGCCCGTGCCTGGGCCACGTCTTCGTCAACCGCCGCGCGGTCGCCGACGTGCCCGGGACGGTGGCCCGGGTGCTCCGCTACCTGACGGAGTTTCACGACCCCGTGAGCGGCCTTCGGCCCGTGACGCTGGCCCTGACCCACGAGGAGGCCGCGCTCCTCGGCCAGTGGGGGGAGCGGGCGGGGGACATCGTCCTGGCGGTGGCCCCGGGGTTCACCGCCGACAACAACTGGTTCCCGCTCGACGGCTCAGGACAGCCGGTCATCGCCATGTCACCGCGGCTCAAGGTCTCCGCCGACTACGGCGAGGGCAAGTTCATCGCGCCCAAGTTCCAGAGCACCCACGGCTGCTCGCTGCCCACGGCCTCGCTGGGGCGGGGCACCGAGGCCTGCGTGATCAGCGCGGTCGGCGCCGGCATCCGGCCGGGGTACCGCTCGCCCCATCCCGAGCCCGTGACCCGCATCGCCCCGACGATCGCGAGGCTGCTGGGGATCTCGCCGCCCGCGAAGAGCCACGAGGGTCCCCTGCCGGGATTTCTCGACGAAGAGATCTGACGGCGCGAGGGGCGCCGAGGCGGGCTGCACGCGCACCCGCCCGGGCCAATCCTCGAGGCGCCCGCGCCGAGCCATGGCGCTCGGGCGGGCGCGCTCCCCGGCGCATCGCCGCCGGCGCCGCGGCCGCTCGTCTCGGGGACGCGCGGGGATCTTCCAGCAACTTTGTCAATCTAGTGAAGTTGTGGCATGATGGTCGTGGCCTCGCCCACCACGACCCCGAGAGGAGCTCGCCGCCGTGTCCCTGATCCAGCGTATCCGTTCCCGCCCGTGGCGATGGTTCCCCGCGCTCGCGCTGGCGCTGGCGCTCGCGGGGAACCAGGTGTTCGGCTGGATCCGCCCCAGCGCCCTCGCCGGCATCCACAACATCCGTCACGTCATCATCATCGTCCAGGAGAACCGGTCGTTCGACAGCTACTTCGGCACGTTCCCCGGGGCGGACGGGATCCCCATGAAGCACGGGGTCCCCACGGTGTGCGTGCCCGATCCCAGGGTGGGCCACTGCGTGCGCCCGTACCTCGACCACAACGACCTCAACGGCGGCGGGCCCCACGCCTCGTGGGACGCGGCCAACGACGTGAACGGCGGGAAGATGAACGGCTTCGTGGCCGAGGCGCAGAAGCAGACCCGCGGCTGCATCAATCCCCAGGTGCTCAGCGTCTGCGCCGAGGGCAGCCCCACGGACGTCATGGGCTACCACGACGGCACCGACATCCCCAACTACTGGGCCCTGGCCCGTCACTTCGTCCTTCAGGACCACATGTTCGAATCGATCTCCTCCTGGAGCTTCCCTTCCCACCTGGCCATCGTCTCGGGCTGGTCGGCCGACTGCACCCGGGCCGACGACCCCATGAGCTGCCACAGCTCGCTCCAGCCGGTCAACCGCTCCGGCGCCAATCCCACGCCGTTCGCGTGGACCGACGTGACCTACCTCCTCCACCGGGCCGGGGTCAGCTGGGTGAACTACCTGGACGAGAGGCACCCGGGCGGGGTCTCGAGCATCTGGAACGTGCTGCCCGGATTTACCGACGTGCACCAGGACCATGAGCTCTCCCACATCCAGGACGTCGCCCGCTTTTACCGGGCCGCCCGGACCGGCACGCTGCCCAGCGTCGCCTGGATCTTCCCCGACGCCAAAGACAGCGAGCACCCGCCCGCGCTGGTGAGCCGGGGCCAGAGCTACGTGACCCGCCTCGTCGACGCGGTGATGCGCAGCCCGGACTGGAAGAGCAGCGCGATCTTCCTCACCTGGGACGACTGGGGCGGCTTTTACGATCACGTGGTCCCCCCCAGGGTCGACGCCATGGGCTACGGGCTCAGGGTCCCGGGGCTGGTCATCAGCCCCTACGCCCGGCGGGGCTACATCGACCACCAGGTCCTCAGCTTTGACGCGTACCTCAAGTTCATCGAGGACGACTTCCTCGGCGGGCAGCGCCTCGACCCGCGCACCGACGGCCGGCCCGATTCCCGGCCCGACGTGAGGGAACGCGTGCCCATCCTCGGCAACCTCGCCGCCGACTTCAACTTCAACCAGCCGCCGCGCCGGCCCTTCCTGCTGCCGGTCCATCCCGTCACCACCCTCACCCCCCCGGCGTACACCGCGACGCGGCTGCGCAGCGTCCGGCCCGCATCCTGAGCCGCCGGATAGGAAAGCCGGACCCCGCCGTCGAAGCCTGAGCCGTACGCGCTGAGCCGCCCGGGCGGCGTCGCTGCGCACCCGGCCCGGTTCCCATGTCCTCATCCAGCGAAAGGTCGGCGGTCGATGACAGGGTCGTTTCCCGGCTATGCGCGTCCCACGGGCCGCGTCGGCGTTCGCAACCACGTGCTGGTCCTGCCGCTGGACCTTGTCGCCAACTCGGTCGTCCGCCAGGTGAAGCGCCGAGTGCCCGGCGTCGCCACGGTGGAGCTCCCCTTCCAGCCCGATCCCGCCGATCCCGTGGTCTGGCCGCCTGTCTCGAGAACGCTCCTGGGCTACCTCACCCATCCCAACGTGGCCCGCGCCTTCGCGGTCTTCGCGACGGACGACCACGGCCTCGTGGCGGCCGCCCGGGCCCAGGGCTGCCCGGTGGAGGCCGTCTCGATGGCGCAGCTGGGCGGCCTGGCCCGCACGGTGGAGGTCCTGGCGCTGCAGGCGGAGCGGGCCCTCGGCGAGGCGGCGGCCGCCCCCCGGCAGCCCGTGCCCGTGGCGGAGCTCGTCGTGGGACTGGAGTGCGGAGGCTCCGACGGCTTCTCGGGCCTGACGGCGAACCCCGCCTTGGGGGTCGCCAGCGACCTCCTGGTCGCGGCCGGGGCGACCACGATCCTGGCCGAGACCACCGAGTGCATCGGCGCCGAGCACCTCCTGGCCCGCCGAGCCACGACCCCCGAACTGGGCGAGCGCTTCCTGCGCCTCGTGCACGCGGCGGAGGCCGAGGCCATGACGCTGGGCGTGGACATCCGCGGTGCCCAGCCGTCGCTGGGCAACATCGCCGGGGGCCTCACCACGATCGAGGAGAAGTCCCTGGGCTGCGTTCACAAGGGCGGACACGCGCCCCTGACCGAGGTGGTGGCCTTTGCCCAGCGGCCCGCCCAGCGGGGCCTGGTGTTCATGGACACGCCCGGCCACGACATCGAGCAGCTGACGGGCATGGTCGCGGGCGGAGCCCAGCTGGTGGTGTTCACCACCGGCCGGGGGACGCCCACCGGCTCCGCGATCGCGCCGGTGGTCAAGGTGGCGACCAACGGGAGGACCTTCCGGAAGATGCAGGCGAACATGGACCTGGACGCCGGCCGGATCCTCACCGGCGAGGCCTCCCTCGAGTCCATGGGCCACGAGATCCTCGAGAAGCTCCTCGCGGTCGCCGCCGGGGAGCCGACCCGGTCGGAGGTCATGGAGGAGTCCGAGTTCGCCCTGTTCCGGGGCCATGAAGGAGCGTGGCCGCTGTAGCCAGAGGACGGGCCCTGAGAATCGATGGGCGCGACAACGTGGCGACGATCGTCGAGGGGGTCGCGGCGGGGGACGTCGTCGACGTGGACGGCGGTGTCCCGGTGGTCGCCGTCGAGGCCATCCCCGCGGGTCACAAGGTGGCGCTCGCGGACGTGGAGCCCGGCGGGCAGATCGTCAAGTACGGCGAGCCCATCGGCGTGGCCACCCGCTCCATCCGGCGAGGGGGGCTCGTGCACGTGCACAACGTGGCGAGCCAGCGGGGGCGGGGTGACCTCGGCCGATGAGGACCGTGCAGGGGTATCGCCACCCCGATGGCCGGGTGGGGCTGCGTCGGCACATCCTGGTGCTCCCCAGCGTGATGTGCGCCAACAAGGTGGTGGAGCACGCGGCTCAGGCGCGGGGCGTGCCCTACGTGATCCACCCCGTGGGCTGCGCCCAGGTGGGGGCGGACCTCGCCGCCACGGCCGCGAGCCTCGAGGGTCTCGCCTGGCACGGCAACGTGTTCGGCGTGGTCATCGTGAGCCTGGGTTGCGAGGCGCTGGCGGCCCAGGGCCTCCTCAAGGCGGTCCGGACCCGTTCGGGCTGCGCGCACCTGGTGCGCATCCAGGACGCGGGCAGCTCGCGGGACGCGGAGCAGGCGGTCGCGGCCATCCTGGAGGACCTGGACGCCGAGCGGGAGCGCACCGGGCCCGCCCGTCTCGAGCCCGGGGAGGTCCGGGTGGCCATCCTCTCGTCGGAGGAGCCGGACCCCGCGACCGCGGGCCTGGAAAACGCGCTGCGGGCGGAGGGATTTCAGGTGCGGACGGCAATCGCGGGCGCCGAGGATCCCGGGGCCGCCGCGTCCAGGCTCGCGGTCGACGGCGCCCACCTCGTCATCGCGGTGGGCCACCCCTACCCCCTGGGCCTCCCGGTGGTGCCGGTGCTCAACATCTGGCCCGGCGCGTCCGCGCCCGCGGGTCTCGCCGGGGACTTCGACCTGGTCGACGGCTCCCCGGAAGAAGCCCTGCGCCTCCTGGACTCCTTCTGGGAAGGAGAGCCCACGCTGGCGGAGCGCGCCGAGCTCTGGTCGTTCGTCGTGGACAGGAAGGGGCCGACGCTGTAGGTTTGAGACGGGTGATCCGCCCCGGGGGGCGCGGGGGCCGGTCGGGGTGTCTCCCGGGGCGGCGAGGGGAGCGCCGCGGCGGCCCGGGCGAGGGGAGGGTGGGCGGTGCGGGGCCGGCGCTCGCCGTGTGCGCGGTCAAAGCCCAGCGCGCGTCCTCACGCGCCCCCTACGGCGCCGCCGGGTCCGTCTTGGCCGTCGCGAAGGCCTGGGGCGCGCGCCGCGAGCTTGTGGCCAAAAGGACCATGGCGGCCAGGGCGATGGCGGCGGCGTAGGCGTACGCCGACACCGGCGTCACGTGATACAGCACGCCCATGGCCACGTTCGCGGAGAACAGCCCCAGGCCCCGCGCCCCCGAGAGGCCGCCGAAGCCGCGCCCCGCCAGGCGGGCGGGCACGAGCCTCGCCACCACCGTCGGCTCCAGCGTTCCGACGACGCCCAGGGCAAACCCCAGCACCCCCATGGCCGGGTACAGGCCGGCGACACCCCACCGCAGGGCCCAGGCCGCGGCGAGACCCGCGGAACCCAGGCCCGCCATGCCGTACCCCCAGCCCGCCAGCTCCGTGAGCCGTCCGCCGGTCCGCCGGCCGTACACGGTGCCCGTGGCGGAGGACACGGCGAGGTACAGGACGAACGCCCCGATGCCCAGGGCGTCGCTATGGGTGCCCTGGGCCACCGTGAGGACGGGAAACCCCAGGCTGTAGGAGCCAAAGCCATACAGCGCCGCCGCGACGAGGACGCGGCGGTACGCTCGGGATGGTGCCGGCCCGGGGCCCGGGGCGGGACCGGCCGGCGCGGGAGCCGAAGGGGCGGTGCGCACCCGGCTCAGCATCACCGTGGAGAGCCCGAGCGGCACGGCCGTGAGGAGGAAGATGACCGCGAAGGAGAACCCCGCCGCCAGGAGCCAAAGCAGTCCCAGTCCCGCCAGCACCGCCCCCGCCTGGTCCAGGGTGTGCAGGAACCCGAACGCCCGGCCCCGCCGCCCGGGCGCGACGGCCTGGCGCAGCATCGCCTGGCGCGACGGCTT
>JAJZYS010000116.1 GCA_021797925.1 Bacillota bacterium | reverse complement strand
TCTCTCGGTCCGGGCCAGCCTCACGGCTGGCCCTTGCGCATGCTGTGCCGAGGCGGGCCGTCGGCGGGCATGCGGAGATCCGAGGCCACCGCCTGCCGGACCGTCACACGTGCGTCAAGTGCGACGGCCCTGGGTTGCGCCCCGCCTCTGTCACCCCTCGCCCGGGTCGCTCATATCCATGGGGTGGGAACCACGAGAGGAGTCGAGGCGATGGCGCGGTTCGAGGACCTCTACCAGCCTTACCACCCGTTCGGCTCTCGCACGATCCACGTCGCCACGCCGCCGGTCCACGGCACCGACGTGGCCATCCTGCAGGGTGTGTTCAATCTCATGGGATCGGTCATGACTCAGCCCATCGGGCCCAGCGTCTCGGTCACCGGCACGTACGACGCTGCGACGGGCGAGGCGATCCGGGAGCTGAAGCGCTACTTCCGGATCGGGGACGACACCGTCGCCGGGTTCCGGGTGTACTTCGTCTATGACCAGGGAGTCGGCGACGACACCACGTTCGGTGGCCCCGTCTTCGGGAGCCGCACCCTCGCCCTGGGCAGCCGCGGCGGCGACGTGGCCATCCTGCAGAATCGCCTCAACGCCTTCCGCTACGCCACCATCCTGGGCGGGGCGGCCGACGGCACTTTCGACGACGCCACCCGGTCCGCGGTCGCCGCCTTCCAGCAGGACGCCAGCCGCAATGGAGACCGGTGCCTCAAGGTCACCGGCATCGTCGACGACGCCACGTTCGACGCCCTGTGGATCTACACGTTCCTCGGCGGGCGGGCCATCTTCACCGGACGCAACGGCTTCGACGTCGTGTTCCTCCAGATCGTGCTCCAGGGGCTGGGCCTGTACACGGGGAACATCACCGGCATCTACGACGACGCCACGCGGCACGCGGTGATGGGCCTGCAGCGCGACAGCGGCATCGCTGCCGACGGCGTGGTCGGACCCGAGACGATCTACCAGCTGGGGCTGAGAAACCCGAACCCCGCCCCCGCTCCCATGCCCATCTTCCCCATCTCGGCTCCGGGCCCGGTCGTCGGGCCGTGCTGTGTCGTGCTCACGCCCACACGCACCAGCAACCGGTTCGTGGGCGGGACGGTGTGGGTGGTGGAGGCGGCGCCGTCGGCCTTCTCCCTGGCGTTCAACGGCGTCAACCTGCCACCGCCCTCCACCTTCGGTCCCGGATTCACCTACACCGGCCGCGTGACCGAACCCACCGGCACGTTCTTTCTGGCGGACCTGGCTTCGTGCGGGGAGCCGGTGCCCACGTTCACCGGCGCCATCGACTCGGGCGCGTCCGGACCCATTCCCGTCGACAGCACCGTGGAAATCTTCGCCGGCCCCCCGGGTGCCACGAGCGGCGTCGTCGTGCTGCAGGGCTCCCTGACCGACTGTCAACCCACGCCCACCCCTGCCAGCACGGCGCCGTCGAGCGCGCCCACGCTCACCCCGACACCGTCCGCACCCGACGGCGCGGGCGTGGGCGACCCGGGGCCTGCGGACACGCCGTCGCAGTGAGCACCGCCGGGACGGCGACAGGTGGGTTGCGTGGCCTTCCTGCGGCCCGTCGGATCGCAAAGCGCCATCGCGCGGTGCCGATGCCCGCGATGGCGCCGGGGTCGCGCATGCGATCGCGCGGCGCGGGCATACTGTGAGCGTCGCGATCCGCCTGAAGGAGGGATTCCCCGTTGACAAAGCTGATGGGCGAGGAACTGAAGCTTGACCTGGCCGAGGAGCTGGGCGTTCGCAAGACCGTCCTGCGAGAAGGCTGGGGCGCCGTTTCAGCCCGCGATTGCGGTCGACTCGTGCAGTTGGCGGTTCAACGGGCGCAAGCACTTCTTCGGAGCCGGTAGCGACCGGACACGCAAGTGTCTGTGCGGGTATGGGGTCTGGCCTGTGCGGATCCCATACCGCTTTGCTTTTTTGATATAGTAGATCCGGTCCAGCATCCCAACCGGGAGGGGTCGCATGGTGTCCACCCAGCTCAGCGCCGAGCGCCAGCGGTCGATCCTCGCCTGCATCCGCAAGAGCATCCGCGAGCGGGGCTACGCCCCTTCGATTCGCGAGATCGGCGAAGCCGTGGGTCTACGCTCGTCGGCCTCGGTGTACCATTACCTGAAGCAACTCGAACGCACCGGTGCCATCCGGCGCACGTTCTCCCTGGCCCGCTCCATCGAGCTCAACGATGTGGTCAGCGCCACCGAGCGCAACGTGGTCAGCGTTCCCATCCTTGGACGCGTGGCGGCGGGCCAGCCGCTCCTCGCCGAGGGCAACGTCGACGGCTATCGGGCCCTGCCTGCGAGCGTGGTCGGCTCCGGCGAGGCGTTCCTGCTCCGGGTCCACGGCGACAGCATGGTGGGTGTGGGGATCCTCGACGGCGACCAGGTGCTGGTCCGTCAGCGCGACACCGCCGAGGTGGGCGCCATCGTCGTGGCCCTGATCGAGGACGGCGCCACCGTGAAGACCCTGCGCCGCGACAGCCAGGGATATTTCCTCGAGGCGGCCAATCCGGCGTATCCGCCCATTCGCGCGGACCGGCTCCGGATCCTCGGCCAGGTCGTGGGCTTGTGGCGCGATCTCTGATCCGGGGCCGGGCGGACAAGCCGATGATCCGAACGCATCGTTTCCCCGGCCCCTGACTGTGCCGGCGCCCCGAGTTTCCACAGCCTGGGCGGCATCCTGTCACCCCAGAGGGCTGCATCCAGTTTCGAGGAGAGGAACGGTCCGTCATGTGGGATCTGGGGGTCGAGGGCGGCACCCTCGTAACCCGAATGGGCCTCATCCGGGCCAACCTGTATGTTCAGGGGGAGAAGCTCGGCGCCATCAGCGTCGAGCGTCAGCGGTCGCATCGCAGCCTCGACGCCCGGGAGCGCCTCGTGCTGCCCGGGGTGATCGACACCCATCTGCATTCCCGGGACCCCGGCCTGACGTACAAGGAAGACTTCGACCACGCGACGCGGGCCGCAGCTTTCGGGGGCGTGACCACGGTCCTGGAGATGCCCAACTGCCTGCCGCCGGTCACCGACCTTGGCAGCTTCGAAGCCCGGCGCGCCCACCTCCTCCCTCAGGCCCACGTGGACTTCGGCCTGTGGGCACTGGCGCTCGGCGACGCCAACCTGGCGGAGCTGCCTCGCCTCGCGGCGGCGGGGGCGTGCGGCTTCAAGCTGTTCTGGGGCTACGCCCTCGACCGGCGAACCCTGGCCCTGGTGTACAATCCCGCGCCCGACGACGACGTGGTGCCCCCGCCTGACGACGCCGGCCTGCTTCGACTCATGGACGCGGTCCAGGCCACCGGTCGTCCCCTGGCCATCCATGCAGAGCACCGGGGCCTCAACGCGGCCCTCATCGCCGGCGTCGACCCTGACGCACCGGACACCTACGCCGAGTTCCTGCGGACACGGCCCGCGCTCACCGAGGCGGTGGCGGTGGAAACGGCCTGCCGGCTCGCCCAGGCCACGGGGGTGGCGCTGCACATCGTCCATCTCACGGCCGCCGACAGCGTCGACGTCATCCGCGCGGCCCGGGCCCGTGGCGTCGACGTGACGGCCGAGACCTGCCCGCAGTACATCACCCTCAGCGACGAGGACTTCCCGCGCGTGGGGCCGCTCATGAAGGTCTACCCGCCGGTGCGCACCGTCGCCGACCAGTCGGCCCTGCGGCGTGGGCTCGCGGACGGGACGATCGCGTACGTCGCCTCCGACCACGCGCCCCATGCGACCCACGAGAAGCAGGGTTCCCTGTGGACAGCCCCCGCCGGCACTCCCGTCGTCGAGACGATGCTGCCGCTCTTTCTCCGGCTCGTGAGTCAGGGCGTCTTCACCCTCGAGGATGTCGCCCGGCTCCTCAGCTACGCTCCCGCCCGGCGTTTCGGGCTATACCCCCGCAAGGGCGCGCTGGAACCGGGAAGCGACGCGGATCTCGTCATCGTGAACCCCGATCACCCGTGGACCATTCGCGCCGCTGCCGCCCACAGCAAGCACCCGCTGAGCCCCTGGGAGGGCGAGACCGTGCCCATGGCCGTGGAAACGACCGTGGTGCGGGGGCAGGTCGTGGTGGCCGACGGCGAGCTTCAAACCCCGGGAGCCGGCACGTTCCTGCGGTTCGGGGCGCCTCTTTCCTGAGTCGTCCAGGCCAGCGCGCCTCGGAGCCGGGGGACGAAGGAGACCGGCGCTTGCGGCGAGAAATGGTCCCCGGTCACCGTTGTCGGGTCGTGTGGCCGCGAGCGGAAAGGCCGCGACGATGTGCGAGCGTGCGTACGCCTGTCCGCGCGGGCACACGCCGTCCGCCCGTCCCGCAGGGGAAATCCACGCTCAAGGGGGCGAAGACCTGGTCACGGGGAGGGCGCTTGACGCAGCGGTCGTCAAGTCGAGTCACCAGGCACCATCCTGCTCTATCTGACCGAGTCCGACGTGGCAGCGCTGCTCTCGCCCGACGAAGCCCTCGCTGCCGTGCGGGCGGTGTTCCTGGCCATGGCGTCCGGGCTCGTCACGGATGTGCCCCGCCGGCGCGTGTCGGGATCGGCGCGCCAGCTCTCCATGATGGCGGCCGCCTGGCAGGACGCCGACCACGACCTCATGGCCGCCAAGCTGTACACCGGCGACGGCGGCCCGGGGACCTACCACGTCCTCCTATGGGAGGGTGGCAGCGGGGCGCTCGTGGCCGCGATGGAGGCGGCGACGCTGGGGCAACTGCGCACCGGCGCCGCCACCGCCCTGGCCACGGACCTCATGGCGCGAGCTGACGCCGCGAGGCTCATGGTCATCGGTTCAGGCTTTCAGGCCCTGGGCCAGGCCGTCGCCATCGCCGGGGTCCGCCCGCTCACCGAGGTGCTCGTGTACTCCCGCCATCCGGGCCATCGGGAAAGCTTCGCGCGCATTGTCACCGCGCGCACGGGCGTTCCGGCTCGGTCGGTGACGGACCCCGCGGCGGCCGCACGGACGGCGGACATCATCGTGACGGCCACCAACGCGCAGGAGCCAGTTCTCCTGGGTGAATGGCTCGCCTCCGGCGTTCACGTCAACGCGACGGGATCCGACCAGGCCTCACGCCGGGAGACCGACGATGCGCTGGTGGCCGCCAGCGACCTCATCGTCGCCGACGACCTGGATGCTGCGCATCTTGAGGCCGGGGACCTCATCCTGGCCGATCCGGCGCCGTGGGACCGGGTGATCCCCCTCGCGGACGTCGTCGCCCAGCGCCGCGGGGCTCGACCCTCGGCGAGCGCGCGCACGCTCTTTGTCTCCCAGGGCATCGCCGCCGAGGACATGGCCGTGGCATACGCGTTGCTGGAGAAGGCCCGCCGCCAGGGCGTGGGCCAGGACCTGGTCCTGCCTCGCGGCGATCCGTGGGGCGGCCTGGTGCGCTGACGCCCGCTCACACGGGCCGGCTGGGCGGACGGCGCAGGTCCGAGTTCACTTCTGGGTGACGACGATGCCGGTGATGATGTAGCGCTGCGCGACGAAGAACAGGACGATGGGCGGAATCGAGGCGAGGACGGCCATCGCCATGATCTGGTTCCAGGGACTTGCGCCCAGCGTCGCCTGCATGTTCGCCAGGGCCAGCGGGAGCGTGTACTTGGAATACCCGTTGATGTAGATGAGCGGGCCCACGAAGTCCTGCCATTGCGCGAGGAACATGAGGATCGCACTGGACGCGAAGGCGGGGAGCGACAGCGGGACGAGGATCCGCGTGTACGAGGTCAGATATCCGCACCCGTCCAGGCGGGCCGCCTCGAAGATGTCCTCGGGGATCGTCAGGAAGAACTGGCGGAAGAGAAAGATGAAGAATGCGCCGACACCGAACCACTGGGGCACCCACAGGGGGTAGAAGGTGTTGATCCAACCCAGGTCCTTGAACAGGACAAACTGGGGGATCAGGGTGACCCATGACGGGATCATCATCATGCTCAGCACGCAGAAAAAGACGAGGTTCTTGTGAGGGAACCTGAGTCTCGCGAACGCATAGCCGGCCAGGGACGTGCTCAGGCAACCGCCGGCCACGCTCATGAGCGCCACGAACAAGCTGTTGGCGAAGTACTGCAGGAACGGCATCGAGGTGAACCCCTGCACCCAGGGCGCAAACGTGAAGGGGTGAGGGATCAGCACCGGGGGAAACGTGATGAGCTGGTGCAGGTGCTCGAAGGACACGCTCACCATCCACGCGAACGGCGCCAGTACCGCGAGCGCCCCGGGAACAAGGATCACGAGCGCCAGCAGCTTGACCCAGCCCTCACGGCGGCGAAGCGGCCTTCTTCCGGTGGGCATCACTGCGCTCAGACCCCGCTGCAACACGCGCTCGCCCCCCTACAGGTTCAGCCCGCCGTAATACACCCACCGCCCGGCGGAGCGGAAGAGCAGCACGGTCCAGAAGATCGCCATGAGAAACAGGATCCATGCCTGCGCGGACGCGTATCCCATCTTGTGAAACAGGAATGCGTTCTGGTACAGGTACAGGTTGTAGAACTCCGTGGCGTAATCGGGGCCGCCTCCCGTGAGCACGTAGATGTTGGTGAACGTCTGCAGCGCGCCGATGACGCCGGTGATCAGGAGGAAGAACAGCACCGGGGAGATCATCGGGATCGTGATGGCCCGGAACTGGCGCCACGGGCCCGCGCCGTCGATGGCCGACGCCTCGTAGAGTTCCTTTGGGACTCCCTGCAGACCGGCCAAGAGGAGCACCATGGTGCTCCCGACCCCCCACAGCGACATCAGCCATACCGCCGGCATCGTCCAGCGGGGATCACCCAGCCAGTCCGGTCCCTGGACGTGCAGCAGCATGTACAGGGCATAGTTGAGCAGCCCGAACTCCGGCGTCAGCAGCCAGACGAAGAGCAGCGCCAGGGAGACCTGGGGGATGAGGGAGGGCAGGTAGAAGACGGTGCGGATGACCCGCATCCCCGCCACCCGGACGTTGAGCAGCACCGCCAGCAATAGACCCGCGCCCATCAGCAGCGGGATCGCCACGATCGCGTACTCGTACGTCACCTGCATCGACTTCCAGAAGACCGGGTCCGACAACAGGGTCCGGTAGTTGTCGAGCCCGATCCACCGGGCCGGCTGCACGATGTTGTAACGGGTGAAACTCAGGACCAACGAGGCAATGACCGGGTAAAGGAAATAGGCCAAAAACCCCACAATCCAGGGCGAGATGAAGGCCAGAAACCACCAGTGCTCCCTTCGTTCCAGGGCACTGACACGCCGGCGGACCCGCGCAGGGTACGACGCCCTCGGCGCGACCCGCATCGCCCCGCCCCCCCTTGTGGCCGCGGTCAGCGGGGCGAGAGCGCCCCGCTGACCCGCACGCCGCTACTGCAGTCCGGCCTTGATATCCTGGTTCCACGCGCTCACGATGCTCTTCCAGACCGCCAGCGCCGGCTTCTGGCCGTTGAGCGCCGGCGTCGCCATCTGTCCCCACACGGTGATGAGCTTGGAGAATCCCACCAGCAGATGGTTCGGAGATTCAAAGCCGTGGGAGAGGCCGCCGTACGCCATCCGGATGTACTGGTAGGGGGTGAGGGTGTTGCCCTGCACGCTGGCGAGGCTGCGGGCCCAGGCGTTCTGCAGAGAGGGCTCCAGCGGGAAGAAGTGGGTCACGTCGCTGAATCCCAACAGCCCCTGCCCGTGGGTCAGGTACTCGATCAGCCGGAACCCGCCGTCAGGGTCCTTGGCGCCGCGACCCAGCATCCACGGGTCGGTGTATGTGGTCGTCGTGTCCTTCCCGTCGGGGCCGTACGGCCAGGGAGCCACGCCCCACTTGAACGTCACGTGCTCGGTCTGCAGGTTGTGCGCGTACCAGATGCCCTCGACCTCCATGCCAAACCGTCCGCTCGCGAACGGATCGTTGTAGGTCTGAAACTGCTGGAACCCGCTCTGGGGTGGAGAAACGTGGTACTTGGTCACCAGGTCCTCCTCCCACTGCAGCGCCGCCACCTCCCCCTTGCGCAGGTATGCCCGGGTGACACGTCCGTCGCCCGGCCGGTAGGCCGCCGTCGCCCCCGGCCCGCCGGTGGCGTTGAAGGGATCGGCGTTCCACAGCCAGCCCATGTCCCAGTACCACCAGGTGGGACGCCAGTTGATTCCCCACACGGCCTTGGCGGGATTGGACGTGTCGTGGGTCAGCTTCAGGGCGTCATTGACCACGGTGGTCAGGTTCCAGGCCTTGTCGCTCCAGCTGAGCGGAGGGATCGGGACGTGGTACTTCTCGAACAGCGAACGGTTGTAGAAAAGCACCGCCGGACCGGATTGCATGGGAATGCCGTAGAGGTTGCCCTTGACCTTGAAATAGTTCAGGTAGCGTGGGGGGATGAAGGAAATGTTGTAGTGATACTTCTTCAGATACGGATTGAGGGGCTGAACCATGTTCCGGGCCAGGTAGGCGGCATAGCCCGACTGCCCCCAGTGCGAGAACACGTCCGGCGGCGTCCCGGCGGCGAAGAGCGCCGCCAGCTTCTCGTCGAAGCTGGCCCCGCCGGGCGAGATGATGAGCTTCACGTGGT
>JAJZYS010000115.1 GCA_021797925.1 Bacillota bacterium | reverse complement strand
CTGGCCCGGGAGGTGCTGCGCTGCGTCCTGGCAGCGCGGGGCGACGACCCGGCCCGCATGCTGGACTTCCTGCTCCTGGGCCAGGAGCTGAGGGTGGAGCCGCCGTGAACGGCAGCGGCGACTGGCGCGAGGAACTCTCCGGCCTGTGGCCGGCCACCGAGCGGGAACGGCGGGCGCTCATCGCCGGGCTGCTCCTGCCCGGGCCCGGGACCGGAGAGGACTTCACCTGGCGGACCCAGCACGCCAGCACCGCCCGGCTGTGCTTTCGCCTCCTGCGCTCCGTGGGAGCGGTGCCGGCCCTTTCGGTGGTGCGGGTGCACGCCCTGAGGTCCCCCTTGGAGTACCGCCTGCGCCTGTGCGCGGGGGCCCTGCCGCGCCTGGGCCCGGCTCAAGGCGCCCTATTTCTGCGCGGGGTGTTCCTGGCCCGGGGCTCGCTCTCGATGCCCGGGCGGCCTGTGCACCTGGAGATGCTCGTTCCCGACGCCGCGACCGCGGGGAAGGTGGCCCGGGCCGCCTCGGCCCTGGGATGCCCGCTGCGGGTCTCCTCCCTTCGCGGCCGGGTGCGGCTCTATCTCAAGGACGGCGACCAGGTGGCGGCGTTCCTCGGCCGGATCGGGGCGCACCGCGCGGTACTGCTGCTCGAGGCCGGGCGGGCCGAGCGGGACATGCGCCAGCGGCTCACACGGGTCGTCAACGCCGAGACCGCGAACCTCAGGAAGACGGTGGTGGCCTCCGTGCGCCAGTGCGCCGCGGTGCGCCAGCTCAAGGCCCGGGGGGCCTGGGAGCGGCTGCCGCCCGCCCTGCGGGCGGTGGGCGAGGCGCGCCTCATGGAACCGGAGGCGACGCTGGACGCCCTGGGACGCCGCCTCGGCCTGGGCAGATCCGCCGTCGCCCGCCGGCTCCGGGCGCTGGAGCGCCGGTGCGCGACCCTCACCGGCGACGCGGACGGCGGACGGCGGACTGGCGGCAAACCGGATGATGGCACCAGCGAGCGATCCGTGGCGGCACAGGAACATCATGGGGGATGAACGCCGATTTCCGGGTTTGTTGGTTCCCCTATAATAAGCGTAGGCGCCCTCTTGTGCCCTGAGTACGGTGAAGGAGGGATGCGACCGACGCAATGCGTGGTCCCTGGCGTTTCAGGGGGGCTTGCACGTCGGTGGGCGACGACCCGGGGGCGTGCAGGGGAAGTGGTTGCAGTCCGGTAATCTCTTCCTGCCATGTCAGTTATGGAGGGCACACCTGTACAGAGGAGGAACGTGCATGCAGATGCTGAGGCGCGGCGCCGTGATCGCGGCGGGCGCAGTGCTTCTTGCCGCCCCCATGGGCGGAGCCGTCGCATTTGCCAGTTCCAGCGCACCGAGCACCCTGACGATCGGAAACATCGGGGACGCCGACACCCTCGACCCGATCTTCTCCACGTCGGTTCCGGCGCTCGACATCGAGCAGATGATCTTCACCCCGCTCTACACCGTCAGCCCCCACGGGCGGCTCGTGCCCGAGGACGCGACCCACTGGACCGTATCGAGCAACAATCTGACCTACACGTTTTATCTGAGCAAGGCGTATCATTGGTCGGACGGCCAGCCGGTGACGGCGGCGGACTACGTGTTCTCCATGGACGTGATCCTCAACCCCAAGGCCAACGCCCCGGGCTACGGGACCTACCAGCCCATCATCAAGTCGGTCACGGCTCCGAGCCCCTACGTGCTCCAGGTCACCCTCAAGAGCCCCACGGCGCCGTTCCTGGCCGGGGACTTCGTGAACTTCTACCCCATCCCCAAGCACATCCTGGACAAGGTGCCCGTCTCCAAGCTCGCCACCAACAGCTACGGCAACGACCCCACCGTCACCGACGGGCCGTACAAGTTCGTCGCGTGGAAGCACAACGACTACATCGAGGTGACCGCCAACCCCAACTACGGCGGACCGCCGGCCCACATCCAGAACATCGTCTACAAGATCGTCCCGGACCAGAACACGCTCGTGGCGGAGCTGCGCACGGGGCAGATCCAGTTCGACGAGGGCGTGCCGCCCCAGGACGTCGCCGAGGTGAAGAAGTTCGCGGGGATCGACCTCAAGCGCTTCACCAACGCCGAGTACGTGTACATGGGCTTCAACTTCAAGTACTTCAAGCCCTTCGACAGCCTCGCCGTGCGCCAGGCCATCGCCTACGGGATCAACCGCAAGGCCATCGTCAAGGACGTGGTCCTGGGGTACGGGCAGCTCGCCAACGGGACCGTGCTGCCGTCGGTCAAGTGGGCGTATGACCCCAACATCAAGGGCTACAACTACCACCCCAACCGGGCGGCCAAGCTGCTCGCGGCCCACGGCTGGAAGGTCGACAAGAACGGCATCCTCGCCAAGAACGGCCAGGAGCTGGCCTTCACGCTGATGACCAACGCCGGCAACCAGGTGCGCGACGAGATCGTGCAGATCATCCAGCAGGAGCTCGCGAAGCTGCACATCAAGGTCACCCCGGACATCATCGACTTCTCCACCCTCGTCACCAACTACGTCAACCCCGGCAAGTTCCAGGCCCTGGTTCTCGGGTGGCAGCTGACGGCGCCCGACCCCGACGTGAGCTCCATCTTCGACGTCACCCAGGAGCCGCCGGCCGGGCTCAACGTGGGATGGTACAACGACCCCATCGTCAACAAGGAAGATCAGATCGAGATCCACAACCTGAACCAGGCGGTGCGGGCCAAGGCCTTCTACAAGATCCAGGAGGAGATGTACAAGAACCCGCCCTACGTGTTCCTGTACTACGCCCAGACCGTGACCGCCTTCACCAGCAACCTGCGGGGGTACGTCCCGAGCCCGTTCCTCGACTTCTACAACATCCAGAACTGGTCGCTCAAGTAACGATCCCGTGCCACGGGGGAATCGCGCTGCGGTTCCCCCGCTGTTGCATTCTGGCCGCCGGCTCCCGCCGCCGCGTCCCGGCCCGGGGCTGAGGACGCGGCGGCGAGGAGCCCGCTGCGCGGGAGGGATGGATCCTGGGCGTCTACCTGGTGCGCCGCGTGCTGCAGTCGATCCCGACGCTGCTCATCATCATGATCGCCACCTTCGCGCTGGTCCACCTGGCGCCGGGCGGACCGTTCGCCTACCTCGTCCTCAACCCCCACATCAACCGCTCCGAGGTGCTCCGGCTCGAGGCCGCGTACGGGCTCAACCTGCCGCTGCCGATCCAGTTCATCCACTGGTTTTGGGCGATGGTGCACCTGAACTTCGGCATCTCCTTCCAGGGCGGCCAGCAGGTCGCCACCCTCATCGGCGCGGCTCTGCCCAACACGCTGCTGCTGGTGGGGATCTCGCTGTGCATCATCCTGCTCATCTCCTTCCCCATCGGCATCCTGGCGGCGGTCAAGCAGTACTCCGTCGCCGACTACACCGCCACGATCCTCTCCTTCGGCGGGATCTCCATCCCCGACTTCTGGCTGGGGCTCATGCTCATGATCGTCTTCTCCATCAGCCTCAACTGGCTTCCGGCCGGGGGGATGCTGACCATCGGCGCCCCCTTCAGCATCTGGGACCGGATCCGCTACCTGATCCTGCCGGTCACCACCTACGTGCTGGTGAACCAGGCCTACTTTTCGCGCTACATCCGCTCCAGCATGCTGGAGGTGGTGCGCCAGGATTACATCCGCACCGCCCGGTCCAAAGGGGTCCGGGAGCGGGTGGTCATCTACAAGCACGCGCTGCGCAACGCGATGATCCCCGTGGCCACGATCTTCGGCCTCACCATCCTCCCGTCGCTGGTGGGCGGCGCGGTCATCCTGGAGACGGTGTTCGCCTGGCCGGGCATGGGGCGGCTCTATTACCAGTCGGCGGTGTCGCGGGACTATCCCACCATCCTGGCGATCACCCTGATCGCGGCCTTCGCCGTGATCCTCGGGAACCTCCTCGCGGACCTCTCATACGGGCTGCTCGATCCGAGGGTGCAGTATGACTAGGGGGGAGGGGCGATGAGCGCGGTGCAGCGCGAGGCGCTCGAGGCGGACCGGCGGGCGGAGGCCGAGCTCCTCGCGTACGAGACCGAGTGGCAGGCCGTCTGGCGGCGCTTCCGCCGCCACCGGATGGCGCTCGTCGCCGCGGTGGTGCTCTCGCTCATCGCCCTCTCGGCCATCTTCGCGCCGCTCATCGCGCCGTATCCTCCCGACCACCTGGACCTTTCGGCGATCCTGGCGAGCCCGTCGGCGGCGCACCCCCTGGGGACCGACCAGCTGGGCCGCGACGTGCTGAGCCGCCTGCTCTACGCCGGGCGCGTCTCTTTGGCGGTGGGGGTGTCCGCGGCGTTCATCGCCATGGTGCTGGGCACCCTCGTGGGGTCCATCAGCGGCTACCTGGGCGGGGTCACCGACACGCTGCTCATGCGCTTTGTCGACGTGATGCTGTCGGTTCCCACGCTCTTTCTCATCATCGACGCCGAGTCGTTTTTCCAGGTCAACGCCGTCATGCTCACCGCGCTGATCGGGTTCACGTCGTGGATGGGGGTCTCCCGACTGGTGCGCGGGCAGTTCCTGGCGCTCAAATCCCGGGAGTTCGTCGAGGCGGCGCGGGCCGAGGGCGCCCGGGGCTGGCGGATCGTCACCCACCACCTTCTGCCCAACGCCCTGGCGCCGGTCATCGTCAACGGGACCCTGTCCGTGGGCGTCGCCATCATCACCGAGTCCGCGCTGAGCTTCCTGGGCTTCGGGATCCAGCCGCCCACGGCGTCCTGGGGCAACATGCTCAGCCAGTTCCAGAACGTCATCTACCAGCAGCCCACGCTGGTCCTCTATCCCGGCATCATGATCTTTCTCACCGTCCTGTGCGTGAACCTCATCGGCGACGGGTTGCGCGACGCGCTGGATCCGCGGCTGAGAATCTGACGGACCGCGACCGGCTGCTGACGGGATGCGACGTATGGTAAAATGAACGCGGGGTCGATCCCGAAGGCGGTGCATGCGTGTCCGAGGGGACGCTGTTTGTCGATGAGGTTTCCGCGGGCCTGAGGCAGGTCGAGGAGCGGCTGGCCGCGGAGCTGGCCGAGGAGCGCCCCGAGCTCCGCGAAGTCACGAGCCACCTGTTCCGGGCCGGCGGCAAGCGGTTGCGCCCGGCGCTGGTGCTCACGTGCGCGCAGACGGGCAACGCCGCCGAGCCGGGGGTGATGACCGTTGCCGTCGCGTGTGAGCTGATTCACATGGCCACCCTCGTGCACGACGACGTCATCGACGAGGCGGAGATCCGGCGGGGGCGGCCCACGGTGAACGCCCGGTGGGGCGACCACATCTCGGTGCTGGCCGGCGACTACTTCTTCGCCCGGGCGTTCTCGCTGCTCGGGTCCACGGGCGTCAACCGCGTGGTGCGCATGATGGCCGACGTGGTGTTCCACATGTGCGCCGGGGAGATCGAGCAGAATCTCTCGCGGTGGGATCCCGTGGGGCAGAGCGAGGAGCGCTACCTGGACCGGGTGGGGAAGAAGACGGCGCTGTTCATCGCCCAGTGCTGCCGCGCCGGCGCCCTGATGGCCGGGGCGCCCGACGAGGTGTCCGAAGCCCTGTACCGCTACGGCTACGGGATCGGGATGGGGTTTCAGATCATCGACGATCTTCTGGACCTCAACGCCACCCAGGTGTTCGGCAAGGCCATCGGGAGCGACCTGCGCTCGGGCGTGTACACGATCCCCGTCATCCACGCCCTGGGCGACGCCGCCCACCGGGTCCGGCTCCTCGAGCTGACGGGCAACCGCTCGCCGCAGAACCCCGAGATCGAAGAGGTGCGCTCCATCCTGGGCGAGGCCGGCTCGTTCGAGTACGCGCAGGCTCTGGCCCGGCGCTACGTGGACGAGGCGGTGGCGGCGCTTGAGCCGCTCGGGACCTCGACCACCGCCCGGCAGCTGAGGCTCCTGGCCGCCTACGTGCTGGAGCGCCAACTGGAGGAGGGAGGCCATTGCCCAGATCCGGCCGGATTCCTGACGCCGCGATCCGGCGCCTGCCCGTCTACATGCGGGAGCTGGAGGACATGAGCCGCGACGGGATCCCGGTGACAAGCTCCGCCGAGCTCGCGGGGCGGACCGGGTTCACCTCGGAGCAGATCCGCAAGGATCTCGCGTACTTCGGGGCGTTCGGCACCCGCGGGGTGGGGTACGACACCTCGGCGCTGGCGCTGCAGATCCGCAGGATCCTCGGGCTGGAGCGGGGCGTGAAGTACGCCCTGGTGGGCGCCGGGAACCTGGGGACGGCGCTGGCGCGCTACGCCCAGGCGCGCATCCACGACGTGGTCGTCGGGGCCATCTTCGACAGCGACCCCCAGAAGGTGGGACAGGTCGTGGCGGAACTCGTGGTGCAGCCCGTGGACGACCTGGCGGCGTCGTGCCGGCGCCTGGGCCTCAAGGTGGGGGTCATCGCGGTCCCGGCGGAGGCGGCCCGCAGCGTGCTGGAGGCCCTGGACGCGGGCGGGTGCCAGGCGGTGCTCAACTTCGCGCCGGTGAAGCTCTCGCGCCCGCCCATGCACGTGCAGAACCTGGACCTGACGCTGGAGCTGGAGAGCATCACGTACTACACCGGGGCGCGCCTGGTCCGGCCACGATCCGGGGTCGAGGCCTGAGCCGGCTGCCCGGTCGGCGGGTGGGCAGGAGGGATCCAGGTGTGGATCCGGGTCCTTACCATGGGCCCGGTGGGGATCATCCAGTCGGTCGCGGATATCCTCATCGTGGCATACCTCTTCTACCGGATCTTCCTCCTCATCCGCGGCACCCGCGCGGTGCAGCTGGTCAAGGGCGTCGTGATCCTGCTCCTGGCCACCCAGGCGGCGAAGCTGCTCAACCTCGAGGCCACCTACCGGGTGCTGCAGACGGCGCAGATCGCATTGCTGGTGGCGCTGCCCATCGTCTTCCAGCCGGAGCTGAGGCGCCTTCTCGAAAGCCTGGGCCGGGGCGGACTCTTCCGGTCGGGATCCGCGGACGCGACCCGCTCCCTGCTGGAGGAGATCCGCCGGGCGCTGGCGCAGCTCTCGGCCCGCCGGGTGGGAGCGCTCGTGGTGATCGAGCGGGAGACCGGGCTCAGGGAGCTCTCCGAGCGCGGGGTGGCCCTGGACGCCCGGGTGAGCGCACAGCTGCTGGTCACGCTGTTTCAGCCGGGGACCCCGCTGCACGACGGGGCCACGGTGATCCGAGGCGCCCGCATCGCCTCGGCGGGGGTGTTCCTGCCGCTCGCCGAGGCGGACCTGCCCCGGGACCTGGGCACGCGTCACCGGGCGGCGGTGGGGGTGACGGAGCACTCCGACGCGGTGGCCATCGTGGTGAGCGAGGAGACGGGGACCATCTCCCTGGCGACCCAGGGCCGGATCGTGCGCCCCCTCTCCCCGGAGGGGGCGGTGGACCTCCTGGGCGGCCTCCTGCGGCCCGCGGCGGCGGAGGTCGCCGGGTTCTTCCAGCGCAAGGAGACGTGAGCCGTGGACCGCTACCTGGAGCGTCCCTGGGTGCTCAGGATCCTGTCGCTGGCCCTGGCGGTGTTTCTGTGGAGCCAGGTGGTCGGCCAGACCGACCCGGTGGGCGTGCGCACCCTGGATCTCGTGCCGGTGCGCGTGTCGGGGCTCATGCCCGGCACCCGGGCGTCGGTGGATCCCGCCCGGGTGACCGTGACCGTGGGCGGACCCCGGGGGCTCCTGCAGGCGGTCGATCCCGCCAGCGTCACCGCCCGGGCCCGCTGGCTCGCGGGCTCCGCGCTGTCCGCCCGGATCCCGGTGAAGGTGCGCGTGCCCCCGGGCCTTGTCCTCCTCGGGGTCACCCCGTCCCGGGTGCGGGTCCTGGTACCTTCGTCCCTGAACGGAGGGAGAGCGTGAGGCGAGCCCCATGGGCGTGAGGCTGTTCGGGACCGACGGGGTGCGGGGCGTCGCCAACGACACCCTGACCCCCGAGTGCGCGTTTGCGCTGGGCCAGGCCGCGGCCCGGGTGCTCCTCGAGGGGACCCGCTCGCCCCAGGTGCTGGTGGGACGCGACTCCCGCTGGTCGGCCGACCTTTTGGAGAGCGCGCTGTCGGCCGGGCTCATGGCGGTGGGGGTCACCGTGGTGCACGCGGGGATCCTCCCCACGCCGGCGGTGGCCTACCTCACCCGGCGCCTGGGCATGGCCGCCGGCGTCATGATCTCCGCCTCGCACAACCCCATCGCCGACAACGGGATCAAGTTCTTCGGCAGCGACGGCTTCAAGCTGCCCGACGCTGTCGAGGACGCCATCGAGGCGGTGATGGACCGCCCGCTGGAGAAGCGGCCCACGGGCCTTCACGTGGGGCGCGTCCACCCCCTGCCCCGGGGCGCGGTGCGCGACTACCTGGAGCACCTGGCCGAGGCGGCGGGACCCCGGCCCGTGGCGCTGAACGTCGTCGTCGACGCCGCCCACGGCGCCGCGACCCGGGTGGCGGCGCCCCTCATGCGGCGGGTGGGGGCCACGGCGCGGGTGATCCATGCCACGCCCGACGGCCGCCGCATCAACGTGGGGTGCGGCTCCACCCATCCGGCGGCGCTGCAGCGGCGGGTGCGCGCCGCCGGCGCCGACCTGGGGCTCGCGCTCGACGGGGACGCCGACCGGCTC
>JAJZYS010000114.1 GCA_021797925.1 Bacillota bacterium | reverse complement strand
CACGAGCCCCGCCAGGCAGATCACAAGGCCGCTCACCACCAGGTGGTGGGCCTCGCCGTGGAGGAAGCCGGCCGGGCCGGGGTCGAGCCGGGCGACGGCGAGAATGACGCCCAGCATGGCGGGGTATCCCCACCGCGACCCCTCTTCGCGCAGCTGATAGGCGCCGAGGCGCAGGGCGACCCACGCGAGGACGCCGGGGAGGATCAGGGCCTTGAACGCCAGGAGGAGCAGTACCGTGGGCATTGCCCGCCACCCCTCCTGGGCGGCCGTCAGGGTGGCCAGGAGCACGCCCTCGACGGCCAGGATGGCGATGCCGGTCCGCAGCTGGCGGCCCAGCGCCGCGACCAGGGTGAGCACCACGATCAGGTCCGCGATCCACGCGGCCGCGTGCGTAAAGGCCATCTCAGCGCACCCCCGCGAACTGGAGCAGGACGGCGGAGGCGGAGAGGAGCACGGAGGCGCCCAGGTAGGAGGGAAGCTGCAGGAAGCGCACCTTGGCCGAGTAGGACTCGATGAGGGCCATGCCCACGAGAAGGCCCAGCCACTTGACCGGGATCAGGAGCAGCTGCGGGCCGGCCGGTCCGCCCAGGCCCCAGGGGAGGATGAGGTCGCTGAAGGCGGCCACCAGCATCATCTGCTTTGTCCAGGAGCCCAGGAGGATCCACGCCAGCGGGGGACCGGAATACTCCAGCACCATGCCCTCGTGGATCATGGTGAGCTCCAGGTGCGTGTCGGGGTTGTCCACGGGCAGCCGCCCGCACTCGCTGAGGAGCACGAGGAGGCTGCCCATGAGCACGGCCGCGCGCAGCACGTCGAAGGCGGGCAGCTGGGCCGAGACCTCGATGAGGGCCGGCCAGGCGGTGCTGCCCGAGCGCAGGATCCAGGGCAGGGCGGCGGCGAGGATGGCGGGCTCGGCCAGGGCGCCCAGGGTCATCTCCCGGCTGCTGCCCATGCCCCCGAAGGGGGTGGCGGTGTCCAGAGCGGCCAGGGCCAGCGCGTACCTGCCCAGGGCCAGGGCGAAGGGCAGGAGGAGGAACTCGCCCCATGACGGGGTGGTGAGGATGGGAACGCTGGTCAGGGCCACGAGGATGGCGCCCAGGTACACCAGGGGGGCCAGGCGCATGACCCACGTCGCCGTGTCGGGCCACGCGGCCCCTCGTCGCACGAGCTTGAAGAAGACCCGGTAGGGCTGGTGCACCGGAAACCCGCGCCGCCCCTGCATGGCGGCCTTGACGCGCTGGATCACCCCCTGGGCCAGGGGCGAGAGCAGGATCAGGGCCAGCATCTCCCATGCGTGTTCCACGCCATGACCTGGCTCGAAAAACCTGCGTGAGCGCCGCTTTCGGGCGGCGAACTCGTCACCGCAGGCGCCCTCCCCCTGACCAGGTGCTCGCCCCTTCCGGATGGGATTTCCCTTTCGGGATGCGCGCCGGGGAGGGCTCGGCGCGGGCCGGCGTCGCCGGGTTCGCGGGACTTGTGCCTGGGCCGGGGCGGATCCCGGGCTGCTCGGGCCCGGGACGTGCGCTCCTCAGCGCGCGGGCGGTTCACGGATCCCGGGGCCTTGCCCGGGCGAGGCCTCGGGGTTCGGGCATGAGCCTTCGCCCACGGTCTGTGGCGTTGCGGTTGCTAGTGGCCCACCAGGGCCAGAAGCACGAGCAGCGTCACCAGGAAGTAGCCCAGGTAGGAGCGGAGCGAACCGGACTGCACCCGGCTGAGGCGCCTGGAGAGGCGGATGCCCCCGTCCACCACGGGCCGGTAGAGCCAGTGGTCCGCCACGTGGCGGATGCGGTTCTCGAACTCCACGCTGTGATAAAGGTAGGGGAGCGGGGTGTTGACGCGCTCCAGGCGGCGCTGAGGCTGGTAGATGTGGCGGAACACCTGGCGGAAGAGCTTGGTGTACGTGGTGGAACTGTAGGCGCTGGCCGGCGTCAGCTCTCCGCCGCACGCCCAGGGCGCAGTGCTCGGCCCGGCCAGGGGCGAGCGGCCGAACGCGGCCAGAAGGAGCAGCAGCAGCGCGGCCCCGCCGAGGAACACCGGCGCGACGGCGTCGGCGCCGCCCCAGGGGGTGGAGAGGACCAGCGGGGATGAGGCGCCCACGCCCGCCCCCATCACCGGCGCCGCGGCGCGCATCGCCAGTTCCACCCACCAGCCCGGCGTGAGGCCGATGACCACGCACAGCGCCGCCAGAGCGGCGGGTGCCGCCCACATGGCGGGCGCCACCTCCGTGGTGGTCGCGGGCGCGCGCCGGGGGCCGAGGAATCCCATCCCGCTCACCTTGACGAAGCAGGCGGCGGCGAGCCCCCCGGTGAGCGCCAGCGCCAGCGCGGCCAGGGAGGCCACCGACGCCGACACCGGCGCCACGTCGTGGCCCAGGCGCAAGAGCGACTGGAGCGTCAGCCACTCGCTGGCGAACCCGTTGAACGGGGGCAGGCCGGAGATGGCGACGGCGAGGACGAGAAAGGCCACGGTGGTCCAGGGCATGCTGCGCGCGAGACCCCCCAGCGCGTCGATGTCCCGCCTGCCCGTGGCGCGCTCCACGCTGCCCGCGGCCAGAAAGAGCCCGGACTTGAAGAGCGCGTGGTTGAGCACGTGAAACAGCGCCGCCGCCAGCGCCAGCGCGCCCAGGAGGGGGTGGCCGTAACTGCGGGCGAGCACGGCGGCGCCGATCCCCAGGGTGATGATGCCCACGTTCTCGATGCTGTGGTAGGCGAGCAGCCGCTTCAGGTCGTGCTCCATAATCGCGTAGAGCACGCCGAGCACGCTCGAGGCGATCCCGAGCACGAGGAGCGCGATCCCCCACCACGCGGGGCCGACCCCCAGCCAGCCCAGGGCGAGCCGCATGAGCCCGTACAGCGCCACCTTGATCATGACGCCGGACATGAGCGCGGACACGGAACTGGGCGCCACGGGGTGGGCCCGGGGCAGCCACACGTGCACCGGGACCAGCGCGGCCTTGCTGCCGAAGCCCACCAGCCCCACGACGAGGAGCAGGGACCGCAGGGACAGGGGAAGGCGGGCCGCCGCGCGCGCGTAGGTGGCGAAGCTGAGCCCCAGCCCGTGGGCGTCGAGCACGGCGAACAGGATGACGAGCGCCAGCGCCCCGGCGTGGGTGGTGACGAGGTAGATGTAGCCCGCCCGGCGCACCTGGGCGCGGCCGTGATCCACCACCACGAGAAAGAAGCTCGTCAGGGACATCAGCTCCCACGCGATGAGGAACATCACCGCGTCCTGCGCCACGAGGACGCCCGCCATGCTGAGCGAAAACATAGGCGCGATCGCGGCGACGAGCCTGCGCCTGTCCGCGGGCTCGTGCGCGAGGTACCGGGGGGCGAAGAGGCTGACGGGCAGCTGGATCACGCCCAGCACCATCAGGAAGAATCCCGACAGCGCGTCGGCGCCCAGCGTCAGCGGCCACCTTCCCCAGAGCGCGGGGGACGTGAGGCGCCACGGGGATCCGGCCAGGGTGAACGCGCCCAGTCCCAGCGTGCTGAGCCCCGCCAGGACGCCCAGGATGGCGCCGGCGCGCGATGCGGGGCGCACCGCCCCCAGGGCGCCAGCGGCCAGGGACAGCGCCGCCGTGGCCACAAGGAGCGCGATGCCGCCGGATGAGGTCATCCGACGGGTTTGTCGTCGCCGCGGTCGGGGTCCTCCGCCATGGCCGAGATCATCTGGGAGAGCTGGTGCTGGAACATCTGCCGGGAAACGTCGAGGATCTGGAAGACCAGGGGGTCGACGACCTGGTAGATGACGGTGGTTCCCTCCTTGGTGTTCTCGACGATGTGCTCCTTGCGCAGGACCGCGAGCTGCTGGGAGACGTTGGACCCCTCCACGGTCAAGAGGCTCTGCAGCTCGCCCACGGACCGGGGGCCGTCGCGCAGCAGCTCCAGGATCCGGATCCGCACCGGGTGCGCCAACGCCTGGAAGAAGCGGGCCTTGTAACGGTGAATCGCCTGGATCACGCGCTGCACCTCCGTGGCCGCGGCGTGCCGGTCTTCCTCGCCCCGGTCGCCCCACGCCGGCGCCGCGGTGTCCCGACCGGCATCTTGGGCCGCTGAGGGGGCACCCGCAGCGGTGGCCCGCGGCCGTGATCCGTAGATTACCGTATTGCCGATCGCATGACAATAGGTCTATGAAGATTTGAATATAAGAATCATGCAGGAATCAGATCCGTACCGGAACGAGGTCGGTCCGACAGGGTGGCACCATGGTCAGGACCTGGCCCGAGGCAGTTGACGCGCCGCGCCGCCCGCGACATGATGGACGGGGTGGATCCCAGCTGCGCCGTGCCCCCGATGCCGACAGGATGGAGGCGCGCGACCGCGTGAACCGGAGCGACCCACGCCCCCAGGGCGCTGTGTCCGAGATCCCCGAGGGCGGCCCGTGGCGCCCATGAAGGAGGACGACCCGCCGCTCATGGCCCGCGCGCGAAGGGACGCGGCGCTGGGCGGCGATCCGGTGGCTCCGGCGCGCCGTGACGCGCCGGGGGAGTCGGCGCTCGCGCAGGCGGAGTCCGACGACGGGCTCGTCGCCCGCATGGCGGACGGGGACACCGAGGCTCTGGCGGAGCTGTACCGCCGTCATGGCCGGGCGGCGTATTCCCTGGCCGTCGCCATCACCGGCGACGGTGCCGCCGCCGAGGAAGTGGTGCAGGATGCCTTCGTGCGGGCGTGGCGCGGCGCGGGGGCGTTCGAGGCCCAGGGCCGGTGCCTCCCGTGGCTTTTGCAGATCGTGCGGCGCCTGGCGCTGGACGAGCGGCGGCGACGCCGCCGCGAGCTCGACACGGTCGCCTGGCCGCAGGAGGACCTCGTCGACGACGGCCACCAGCCGGAGGCCGCCGCCGAGGAGCGGGACGTGGCGGTCCGGGTGCGCCGGGCGATCTCGTCCCTCACGCCGGAGCAGCGCGAGGCGGTCCGGTTCGTGTACTTCGGGGGACTCTCCCAGAGCGAGGCGGCCCGGGCGCTCAACATTCCGCTGGGAACGGCCAAGGGCCGGCTGAGGGCCGCGTACGAACACCTCAGGTCCCAGCTGGAGGCGGAGCGGCCATGAGTGGGCAGGACCGATGCCCTGACGAGGAGACGGTGGCGCTCTACGCCCTCGACGCGCTCTCGCCCCGGGAGCGGGAGGGGATCGAGGCGCACCTTGGCGCGTGCCTTGCGTGCCGCGCCCGGCTGGCCCGGGCTCGCGCCGTGGGCGACGCGCTGCTGGTCTCGGCGCCCCGGGTCGAGCCGCCGCCGGACCTCGAGGCGCGCATCCTCGCCGAGGTGCGCGGGGAGCGCCTCCGGCGGGGCGGGGGCCGGATGCGGTGGTGGGCGGCGGTGGCGGCGGCGGTGCTCGTGGGTGCCAACGGCTGGCAGGCCTGGCGGCTCGCGACGGCGCAGCGGCAGCTCGCCAAGGCCCAGGCGCTGCGCAGGGAGGCGTGGGCGGAAGGCCGTCTCGCCGCCGAGCTTTCGGGCGGGGAACGCGTGCGCCTGCGGGGGACGGCGGCGGCTCGGGACGCGTCGGCGACGGTGCGCATCGTGCGCCAGGGGAACGAGCGGATCGTGCTGCTGACGGCCCGGGGGCTGCCGGCCGTGCACGCGCCCGAGGTGTATCATCTGTGGCTCCTTCATGACGGGCGGCGCCTGAGCGGGGGGACGTTCACCGTGGGGAGCGGGGGCCGGGGCGCCATGGCGGCCCGGATCCCGGCGGACGTGGCCTTCCAGGCGATGGGCGTCACCCTCGAGCCCAGCGCCGCCACGGTGCGGCCCCTGGGGCCCAAGGTGCTCGCGGCCGAGCTTTCCAGCTGAGGGCCCCACGGTGATCCGATGGCGGGGAGCGAGCGTTATGCCGGGTAGAGGGACGAGGCGGGATGCGATCCGGACGCGCCCGGCTTCGACCGATCCGCAAGGAGGGACCCGACATTGAAGGCACCTGACGCGCTTCGCCGCCTCGCCGCGGCGCTCGCCGCGCTCCCGCTCCTCGCGGCCCTGTTGACGGTCGCGCCGGCCCTGGCTCAGGGCGCCACGCCCGTGGGTCAGGACACCATCGCCCAGCTCAACCACATCGCCGTCGTCGCCAGCACCGTGGACGCGATCAACGGCGACACGAACCCGTATGGTCTCGCGCTCGTCCCGGACACCCCCGCCATCGCGAAGGGTGCCTTCGTGGAGCGGCCGGGTGACCTTCTGGTCACCAACTTCAGCGATGCCAAGGGCGTCAACGGCGCGGGCACCACGGTGGAGCGCCTGCACCGGGGCGCGAACGGCAAGTGGACCGAAAGCCGGTTCTTCGGCGCCGCGCAGGGTCCGGTGGCGATCGCCGTGAGCCCGCTGGGGCCGCCGTGGATCGCGGACTTCACGAGCAATGAGGTTCAGGTGATCACGCCCAACGGGACGCAGTTCAAGTACGGCCAAGGCGACATCACCCGGTCCGGCGTCTTCGCGGGCCCGTGGGGCCAGGCCTTCGGCAAGTCCACAGCCGGGGTGGCCATGTTCTTCTCCACCAACGTCCTGACGGGGACGGTGGACCGCATCACCGGGTTTGTGCCCGGCAAGTTCGCCTCCACGGCGGTGGTCGCCCAGGTGGGATCGGGTCTGCGCCACTCGGGCAGGACGGCCGCCGACGCCGTGGGTCCCCAGGGCCTCGCGTACAACGCGGCCACGGACACGCTGTACGTGACCGACGGCGCCGACAACTCGGTGCACGCCTATCCCCACGTGTCCACCTCCGGGGACCAGGGCCGGGGCGTCCTCGTGTACCGCGGAGCCCCGCTGAACCAGCCCGCGGGCCTCGCCATCAACCCCCTCAACGGCGACCTGCTCGTCGTCAACCAGGGCAACAACAACCTCGTGGAACTCTCGCTGTCCGGCCGCCGCGCGCACCCGGTCGCCGTCCGGCGGCTGGATCCCACGCCGGTCAACCCCCGCACGGGCGCGGGATCCGCGCTCTTCGGCCTCGTGGCGACCAAGACGCCCACAGGGCACCTCGTGGTGTACTTCACCGACGACAACACGAACACCGTGGACGTGCTGGAACGCTCGTACAAGGCCAAGGGCTAGGCGACCGTCAGAGGAGCGGGACGGGGGGCGCTGGGCGCTCCCCGTCCCGCTCGCTGCGTCCGCCGCGGGCGTCGGCGCGGCGGTAGGGGTGCGCCGTGGACGAGGCGCCCCGAACCCTGGCGCTGCGCCGCTCAGGAGCGTGGGGGCTCGCGGACGAACAGTCCGAAGACGAGGAGCGCCACGCCGATCACCAGGCCGATGACCGAGAACACGACCGTGTAGGAGAAAAAGCCCCGGAGGATGCCGGCGCAGATGGGCCCCAGCGCGTGGCCCACGTCCCAGAGGCTGCCGAAGGCTCCCATGGCCGCGCCGAGGTTGCCTTCGCGGGCCACGTCGGCGATCAGCGCCTGACCCGCCGGTGTGACGGCGCCGGTGGCGAGCCCGAAGAGCGCGCCCAGCAGGATCAGCGCCACCTCGGTGTGCTGCCACGGCACCGCCAGGAGGACGGCGGCCGCGGCGGCGAGGCCCCCGACGATGACGGGCCGCCGGCCGACGCGGTCGGAGAGGCGACCCAGATAGGGGCGCGAGAGCAGCGACGTCACGCCCTGGGCGCCGAAGATGAGGCCCACCGCCGCGGCGTCGATCCCGCGGCCGATCGCGAAGAGCGGGAGGAAGGCCTGCAGGCTGCCGAAGCCGAAGAAGAGCGACCCCTCGGCTAGGGCCGTCAGCAGCACGGTCCGCTGACGCGCGATCTCGGCCACAGCGCGCCGGATGCTGGGCAGATCCCGCCGGCCGGGTGTGGGCTGGTCCTCCGGGATCCGGCGCGACAGCAGGACGAGCCCGATGATCAGGGTGAGCACCCCGATGGCCCCGGAGATCAGGAACGTGCGGTCGAACCCGAACGCGAGCAGGGCGGCGCCGCCCACGACCGGGCCGAGGACCACCCCGGCGTTCTCCGCGGCGCTGTAGATCCCGAGAAAGCGGCCGCGCTGGGCGGGAAAGAGCTTGGCCACCAGCGCGGCCGCCGGTGGCGCGTACAGGGCCGTGGACAGGCCGTGGAACAGCCGGACCGCGATGAGCGAAAGCGGATTGCGGGCCACGAGGTACAGGAACGGGCCCAAGGCCTTGGGGACGGTGCCGGCGCTCATCAGCCGGCGAAAGCCCACGATGTCGCCGAGGACGCCCGCAGGCATCTTGAGGAAGACGCCGCTGATGGTCGCCGCCGCCACGATCAGGCCGATGAGCTGGGGCGGCGCGCCCAGGTGGCGGGCGTAGATGGGCGTCACCGGCGACCGCAGCATCTCGTAGCTCAGGCGCCCCATGAGTCCCATGGCCGAGATCAGCGCGATGAGTCCCAGCTTGCGCCGCCTCTCGTCGCCGGCGGCGCCTCCGTCCGGTACCAAGCCAGAGCCCCCCCGGGTGCAGGGGACGCGATGACCCCTGCAGCGTTGCCACAGGAGTCATCAGCCTTCTCGGCGGTTTGAGACGAGCTCGGGCGGATCTCCATCGCCCATGGAAGTGCCTTCCCATCATAGCACAGGTGGGGTCGCTGTGAACGCCCGGTTTTGGGATCCGGGTCGTATGGTCGAGGGGATCGCCCGCGGCCCGCGGGGCCGGGCGCGAA
>JAJZYS010000113.1 GCA_021797925.1 Bacillota bacterium | reverse complement strand
ATGAGCTCCATCACCCCGGCGACGGGTCCCTCGGCCTCGGCCTCGCGGGTCACCTCGGGAACGGGCCGCCCGTGGGGGTCCCATCCCGGCACCGCCCGTCGCACCAGCGGGACCAGGTCCGCGGGAAGCGCGAAGCGGGTCGCGACGGTCACCGGCATCCCCGGCGTCCGCTCCCCCTCGGTCCACACGCCGACGACCGCGTCATCCTTCGCGAGCGCGGCGGCGGCGCCCAGGACCCGGCCACGGGCCACCACGGCCCGGACCCGTCGCGCCACGGCCCGCGCCAGCGCCTCGTCGAGACCCGCCTCCTCGGGCGTCGCCCACCGCATCAGCCCGTGTCGCCGGCGACAAGCCCCCAGGCGCCCGCGCCCAGCAGGCCCGCGTCCAGACCGAAGTGGGACCAGTCGATCACGGTGCCGACGAACGCCACGGGCAGCGCCCGGCGCTGGGCCTCCTCGCGCAGGGGGGCCATGATCCACTCCCCGGCGGGCGTCACCCCCCCGGTGAGCACGACCCGCGCGGGATCCAGGATGGTGATGAGGTCGCCCACCACGCGGCCCAGCGCCCATCCCGCCCGGGCCAGCTCCTCGCGGGCGTCCACGTGTCCCGCCTCGGCCGCCGCCACGAGCTCCCGGGCCCGCGCCCCGGGACCCAGCAGGCTCTGCGCGGCCCGGTCCAAGGCCGTCCCCGACGCCAGCGTCTCGAGACACCCGCGCCGGCCGCACCCGCACAGCCGCCCCTCGGGCTCCACGATCACGTGGCCCACCTCGGCCGCGTGGCCCTTGGCCCCCACCAGCGGGCGCCCGCCGGTCACGATCCCCCCGCCCACGCCCGTCCCCAGGGTGAGCATCACCAGCGGGTCGGGGCGCGGGGCCTCGGACCAGTAGTACTCCCCCCATGCGGCCAGGGTGGCGTCGTTCTCGATGCGCACCGGCCCCGGCAGGACGGCCTGGAGCATCGCGGCCAGGGGCACGTCGCTCCAGCCCAGGTTGGGAGCGAAGGTGACCCGGCCGCTCCCGGCGTCGACGGCGCCGGTCATGGCCACGCCCACGGGCAGCCGGTCGCCGGCGAGAAGCTCCGCGGCGGCCTCGCCGATGCGCTCCACCACCCGCTGCGCCCCCTCCTCGGCCCGGGTCGGGATCACCCGCCGGGCCACCACGCCCGCTCCGTCGCGCACGCGGCCCAGGGCCACCTTGGTCCCGCCCACGTCGATGCCCAGCGCCTCGCTCATGCCGTGGCCCCCAGCGCCCACCGCTCCAGGGCGATGGCCGCGCCGTCCTTGTCGAACGGCGGCGCGACGTGGCGCGCCACCCGCAGGAGGTCCGGGGGAGCGCCTTCCATGGCCACCCCCACGCCCACGGAGCGGAGCATGGACCGGTCGTTCTCCCCGTCCCCCATGGCCAGAGCCTGGGTCAGGGGCACGCCCAGGTGGGACGCGACGTGCCGCAGCGCCTGGCCCTTGCTCACCCCGGCCGCCATCACCTCGAGGTAGTAGGGGAAGGAGCGGCTCAGGGCCAGCCGGCGCCCGAAGCGGGGACGCCACCGGTTCATGAGCTCGGTCACCACCGCGGGATCGGCGATGACCAGCAGCTTGGTGGCCCCCTGCCAGAGCTCGGCGGGGGTTCGGGCCACGTGCGCGTCCACCCGCGTGCGCTCCGCGTAGGCGACGGCCTCGGGACCGAGCTCCGCCACCACCAGCCGGTCGCCGTGATAGGTCTGGATGTAGTGGCCCTCGGCCTGCGCCGACTCGACCACGGCCCGGGCCACGTCCTCGGGGATGTTGCGCTCCAGGAGCACTTCGCCCGACCGGCTCATGCGCACCAGGGCGCCGTTGAGGGTGATGAGCGGGACGTCGTCGAGCCCCAGCTCCTCGGCCAGCTTGCGCGCGGACGTGTACATGCGGCCGGTGGCGAGGGTGAAGTGGACGCCCCGGTCCTTGAGTTCGCTCACCACCCGCACAAGCCTGGGCGAGAAGCGGTGGTCCGGTCCGATGAGGGTGCCGTCGAGATCACAGGCCACCAGCCGTACCGGTGCCGACGCGGCCTGGGTTGCCGTGGATGTGTCCAACCTTGTCCCCCTGTTCCGTGTGCTGGGTTTCTTGCGGCGTCGCGGATGCGCCGGCTGCAAGGGCCTCGCGGATGGTCCGGGCCAGCCCCGCGGGAACCCCGGCGGCGCGGATCTCCTCCAGCGGGGCGCGGGCCAGCGCGTCCAGCGAGCCGAAGGCCGCCATGAGCCGCTGGCGCCGGGAAGCGCCGATGCCCGGGATGTCGTCGAGCAGGGAGCGCAGGGCCGCCCGGCCGCGGAGCGAGCGGTGGTAGCCGACGCCGAAGCGGTGCGCCTCGTCCCGCAGGGCCCGGAGCATGGTGAGCCCCGGCGAGTCGATGGGCAGGCGGATGGGATCGGGGCGGTCCGGGGCGAAGAGCTCCTCCTGCTGCTTGGCCAGCGCGAACACCGGGATCGCCTCCCGCCCCGCCTCCACCAGCACCGGCAGCACCGCGTGAAGCTGCCCCTTGCCCCCGTCGATGAGGATCAGGTCCGGCAGGGGCCAGGGGTCGCGGGCGGCGGGAGCGCTGCGCATGAGCCGCCGGCGCACCGCCTCCGCCAGGGCCCGGAAGTCGTCCTGGCCCTGGAGGCTCTGGATCCGGAAGCGCCGGTACGCCGAGGGCGCGCGCCGGCCGTGGATGAAGCAGGCCATGGCCGCCACGGTGTTCGTCCCCTGCAGGGTGGAGATGTCGAAGCACTCGATGCGCTCGGGCCGCGCCACGAGGTTGAGGCGCGCCACGAGGTCGTCGCGGCCGTCCGGCGCCTGCGCCTGGCGGGCGCGCGCCTGGGCCGCGTCCCGGGCGGCCTCCCGCGCGTTCTCCAGGGCCATCTCCACCAGCTGGCGCCGCTGCCCGCGCCTGGGCACCAGGATCCGGACGGCCCGGCCGCGGCGGGCGGCGAGCCACTGGGTCAGCAGCTCGCGCTGGGGCGGATCCTCGGGCAAGAGGACCATGGGCGGCACGAAGGTCGCGGCGGTGTAGTGCGCCTCGAGGATCCGGCCCAGGACGTGGGCGGGATCCGGCTCGGCGCCCGGTTCGAACTCGATCCCCTCGCGCCCCACGAGCTTGCCGTCGCGCACCTGGAAGAACTGACCCGCCCACTGCCCCTCGACCTCGGCGACGGCCACCACGTCCACGTCCCCGCCCCGGGGGCTGACCACCGCCTGGCGCTGGGTCACCCGTTCGATGGCCCGCAGGCGGTCGCGCAGCCGCGCCGCCTCCTCGAAGCGCAGGTCCTCGGCGGCCGCGAGCATCTCGGCCTCGATGGACCGGCGGACGGCCTCGTGGTGCCCCTCGAGAAACTGCTCCGCGGCCCGTACCCGCTCGGCGTAGGCGTCCTCGCCGATGAGCCCCGGCTGGCAGGGCCCGGGGCAGCGGTGGATGTCGTAGAGCAGGCACGGACGCTTGACGGTGGCGAACTTCTGCTGGGAGCAGGTGCGCATGGGGATGAGCCGGCGCAGCAGCCTGAGCGTCTCCCGCAGGGCGCCCTCGCTGGGGTAGGGGCCGAAGTACTTCGCGCCGTCCTTGCGCACGCCCCGCGTCGTCAGGAGCCGGGGGAAGGGTTCCGCGGTGATCTTCAGGTACGGGTACTGCTTGTCGTCCTTGAGCTTGACATTGTACTTGGGCCGGTGGGTCTTGATGAGGTTCTGCTCCAGGATGAGCGCCTCGATCTCCGTGGGCGTCACGATGGTCTCGATGCGCCGGGCCTCGCCCACCATGTGCAGGGTCTTGGCGGTGAGTCCGGCGGGACTCTGGAAGTAGGAGCGGACCCGCTCCCGGAGGGAGCGCGCCTTGCCCACGTAGATCACCCGGTCGGACCGGTCGTGGAAGAGGTACACCCCCGGCCGGCGGGGCAGGCCGCGGGCCGCGTCGCGCAGCGCCTCGCCTACGCCGTCACCGCCTGAGCCCTGCGCTCCAGGATCGGGCGCAGGAAGGCTCCGGTGTGCGATCGCTCGCACCTCGACACCTCCTCGGGGGTCCCCACCGCCACCACCTCGCCACCGGCCGCCCCGCCCTCGGGTCCCAGGTCGATGACGAGGTCACAGGTCTTGATGACGTCCAGGTTGTGTTCGATGACCAGCACCGTGTCGCCTGCCGCCACCAGGCGCTGCATCACCGCGAGCAGCTGCTCGATGTCCGCGGTGTGCAGCCCCGTGGTGGGCTCGTCCAGGATGTACAGGGTGCGGCCGTCGGACCGGCGGCTGAGCTCCGTGGCCAGCTTCACCCGCTGGGCCTCGCCTCCGGAGAGGGTCGTCGCCGGCTGGCCCAGGGTGATGTAGCCCAGCCCCACCTCGTCCATGGTGGTCAGCTTGCGATGGAGCCTGGGCAGGGCGTGGAAGAGCTCCTTGGCCTCGGCGACCGTCAGGTCGAGGACGTCGGCGATGCTGTGGTCCCGGTAGCGGATCTCCAGGGTCTCGCGGTTGTAGCGCCGGCCCTTGCACACCTCGCACGGCACGTACACGTCGGGCAGAAAGTGCATCTCGATCTTGAGGATGCCGTCGCCCCGGCACGCCTCGCACCGGCCGCCCTTGACGTTGAAGGAGAAGCGCCCGGGCCCGTACCCGCGCATGCGGGCCTCGGGCAGCTGCGCGAAGAGCTGGCGGACCAGGTCGAAGAGCCCGGTGTACGTGGCGGGGTTGGATCGGGGGGTTCGGCCGATGGGCGCCTGGTCGATGGCGATGACCTTGTCCAGGTACTCGAGGCCCCTCACCCCGGCGTGGCGCCCGGGACGCTGGCGGGCGCCGTTCAGGTCCATGGCCAGGCGCTTGTGGATGATCTCGTTCACGAGCGTGCTCTTGCCCGAGCCGGAGACGCCCGTGACCCCCACCAGGAGCCCCAGGGGGATGCGCACGGTGATGTTCTTGAGGTTGTTCTCCGCCGCCCCCAGGATCTCCAGGTAGCGCCCGTCGGGCTGACGCCGGGACTCGGGCACGGGCACCCGCCGGCGCCCCGAGAGGTACTGGCCGGTGATGGAGCGCTCCTCGCGCATCACGGCCTCGATGGGGCCCGCGGCCACCACCTCGCCGCCCAGCCTGCCCGCCCCGGGCCCCACGTCCACGATCCAGTCCGCCGCCCGCATGGTCTCTTCGTCGTGCTCCACCACGAGGACGGTGTTGCCCAGGTCCCTCAGCCGCTCCAGCGTCGCGATGAGCCGGCCGTTGTCGCGCGGGTGCAGCCCGATCGACGGCTCGTCCAGGATGTAGAGCACCCCCACCAGGCCCGAGCCGATCTGGGTGGCCAGGCGGATCCGCTGGGCCTCGCCCCCCGAGAGCGTCGTGGCGGACCGCTCCAGGGTCAGGTAGCCGAGCCCCACGTTCGCCAGAAAGCGCAGCCGCTCGCGGATCTCCTTGAGGATCTCCCGGCCGATGGCCTCATCGCGGTCGGTGAGCGCCAGCGACTCGAAAAACCGCAGAGCCTCGCCCACGTCCATGGCCGTCACCTCGGCGATGGAACGCTCGCCCACCCGCACCGCCAGGCTGGCGGGCTTGAGGCGCCGGCCTTTGCACGCCGGGCACGGGACGGGCGAGAAGTAGGTCTCCAGCTCCGCCCGGTCCGACTCGGACGCCTCCTTGAGCCGCCGGCGCAGCTGCTCCACCACCCCCGCGTAGCGCACCCGGCCGTCGCCCCGCCGGCCGAAGTAGCCCACGTGGCGGAAGGGGATCGGCCGATCGCCGGTCCCGTGCAGGATCGCGTGGAGCATCGCGGGCTCGAGCCGGGCGACCGGGACGTCGGTGGGGATGTGGAGCTCCCTGGCCACCGCCATGACCAGCGCCGAGTAGTAGTCGCTCTCGCGCCAGGGGGCGATGGCCCCGTCCCGCAGGGACCGGCCGGGATCGGGGATGATCCTCTCCGGGTCGGGCTCCAGGTGGTAGCCCAAGCCGGAGCACGTGGGACACGCCCCGTAGGGGCTGTTGAAGGAGAACATGCGGGGGGTGAGCTCCTCGACGGAGATCCCGCAGTGGGGGCAGGCCAGGGCCTGGGAGAAGAGGATCTCCTCCTCTCCCGCCACCACGACCGCGAGCCCGCCGCCCAGACGCAGCGCCGCCTCCAGGGAGTCCGCGAGGCGGCTCTCGTCGCCCTGGCGCCGGACGAGCCGGTCCACCACCGCCTCGATGGTGTGCTGGCGGTGCTTGGCCAGGGCGGGCGCGGCGTCCAGGTCCACCACCGCGCCGTCGATCCGGGCGCGGACCAGGCCCTCGCGGCGCAGCTCCTCGAGCACGTGCTGGTGCTCGCCCTTGCGCCCGCGCACCACCGGCGCGAGGATCTGCAGCCGCGTCCCCTCCTCGAGGCCCGTGAGGGTGTCGATCATCTGGTCGACGCTCTGCGAGGCGATGGGCCGGTCGCAGCCGGGGCAGTGGGGCACGCCCACGCGGGCGAAGAGCAGGCGCAGGTAGTCGTAGATCTCGGTCACGGTGCCCACGGTGGAGCGCGGGTTGTGGGAGGTGGTCTTCTGGTCGATGGAGATCGCCGGCGAGAGCCCCTCGATCGCGTCCACGTCGGGTTTGTCCATCTGGCCCAGGAACTGGCGCGCGTACGCCGACAGCGACTCCACGTACCGGCGCTGACCCTCGGCGTAGAGGGTGTCGAACGCCAGCGAGCTCTTGCCGCTGCCCGACAGCCCGGTGAGCACGATCAGGCGGTCGCGCGGGAGCTCGAGGTCGATGTTCTTCAGGTTGTGCTGGCGCGCGCCCCGGATGACGATCCGTTCCTGTCCCAGACCCGAACACCTCCGAATCCACGTTCGAGTATAACACGCGCGCCCGGCCGAGGCTTCAAACGGGCTCGGCGAGGAGCGACTCGAGGTCCAGAGGGTCCGTGCGCATCGCGATGCGCCCGTCGCCGTCGCGGGGCCACGGCGCCGGGTCGCGGTCCCAGTAGAGCTCGACGCCGTTTCCGTCGGGGTCGGCGAGGTAGAGCGCCTCGCTCACCCCGTGGTCGGCGGCCCCCGCCAGGGGGACGCGGTGGGCAAGCAGCCGGCGCAGCGCCGCGGCCAGATCCCCTCGCGTCGGGTACAGGATCGCCACATGGTAAAGTCCCGGGCTGGTGCTCGGGGCGGGTTTCCCGCCCAGGCTCTCCCAGGTGTTCAGGCCCAGGTGGTGGTGGTACCCGCCGAAACTCAGGAACGCGGCCCCGGGCCAGCGGGCCATGACCTCGAAGCCGATGGCCTCGGTGTAGAAGCGGACCGAGCGTTCGAGGTCCGAGACCTTCAGGTGCACGTGGCCGATGACCGGATGGCGCTCTCGCACGTGGATCTCCTCCCGCGGGCAGCGATGGGGGCGGTGCGGGGACCTGGCGCCGGGGAGTGGGCCGTGCGGGCGACGGACACCCTCGCAGTGGAGGTGGCGTCATGATATCCCCGACGCAGCGTGTGGCGACGGTCCCCCCGTACGTGTTCTCCGTTCTGGATCGCAAGGTCGAGGCCCTGCGCAGCCGCGGCGTCAGGGTCATGGACCTGTCCAAGTCCGACCCTGACCTGCCCCCGCCTCGCGAGGTGATCCAAGCGCTGCAATCCGCGGTCGAGGCGGCCCCGAGCCACCTCTACCCCCCGTTTCGCGGCACGAAGGCGCTGCGGCAGGCGGTGGCCCAGCGCTACCGGGAGCGCCACGGCGTCTCCCTCGACCCCGAGCGCGAGGTGTTCGTCCTCTCGGGTTCCAAGGAGGGCATCGCCCACCTGGCGCTTGCGTTTCTCGACCCCGGGGACGTCGCCCTGGTCCCGGACCCCGCGTACCCCACCTACCGGGCCGCCACCCTGCTGGCGGGTGCCACCCCGGTCCTCCTGCCCCTGGAGGGCGCCCGCCGCTTTCTCCCCGACCTCGACGCGATCCCCCCCGACACGTGGCGGCGCGCTCGGCTCATGTACCTCAACTACCCCAACAATCCCACCGGTGCCGTGGCCGACGAACCCTTTCTGCGCCGGGTGGTGGACCTCGCCCGCGAGCACCAGGTGACCGTTCTCTTCGACCGGGCATACGGTGAGATCGGGCTTCACGGCTACGTGGCGCCGAGCTTTCTCGCCGTCCCCGGCGCCCGGGAGGTGGCCCTGGAGGTGTGGACGTTCTCCAAGCCCTTCAGCATGCAGGGGCTGCGCCTGGGCGTCCTGGTGGGCGTCGCGGACCTCGTGGACCGCTTCGCGGTGGTGGAGACCAACTTCATGGCGGGGGTGTACACGCCCCTGCAGGCGGCCGGGGTCGTCGCCCTGGGGCCCGCCGGGGACTGGCACGTGAAGGCGCTCAACGAGCGCTACGCGCAGCGCCAGCGGCGGGTGCTGGGGGAGCTTGCGCGCATGGGCTACCACGTCCTGCCCCCGGCGGCCACGGTGTACCTGTGGGTACCCACCGTCGAGGGCATGACCTCCCAGGAGATGACGGACCGGCTGCTCGAGGAGGCCCACGTGGCGCTCTCGCCCGGGTCGGGTTTCGGCCCCGCCGGCGAGGGGTACGTGCGCGTCTCCCTCACCGCCGCGGACGCGGACATCGACGCCGCGATGGCCGCGTGGGCGGACTGGATGGCCCGCCACGGCCACCGGGTGCGCCCCGAGGTCCCGGCGGGCGTCTGAGGCC
>JAJZYS010000112.1 GCA_021797925.1 Bacillota bacterium | reverse complement strand
CCATCTGGGAGTTCATCCAGAAGGACCTCGATGCGCGGTTCAAGGCCACCGGGCACCGCAACGCGTACTTCCCGCTCCTCATCCCCGAGAGCCTTTTGGAGCGTGAGGCCCAGCACGTGGAGGGGTGCGCCCCCGAGGTGGCGTGGGTGGAGGGCGGGGGCTCGGAGCGGCTCGAGGAACGCCTCGCGATCCGGCCGACGTCCGAGGCCATCATCGGCGCCATGTACGCCCGGTGGGTCCAGTCGTACCGGGACCTGCCCGTGCTCATCAACCAGTGGTGCAACGTGCTCCCGAGGGAGAAGGCCACCCGGCCGTTTCTGCGCACCACCGAGTTCCTGTGGCAGGAGGGCCACACGTGCCACGCCGACGCCGACGAGGCCCGGACGGAGGCGCGCACCATGCTGGAGGTGTACCGCAGCTTCATCGAGTCCCAGCTGGCGATCCCGGTGCTGGCCGGGAGCAAGAGCGAGCGGGAGAAGTTCGCCGGGGCGGAGCACACGTACACGTGCGAGGCGCTGATGCGCGACGGGCGGGCCCTGCAGGCGGCCACGTCCCACGAGCTGGGCCAGCGCTTCGCCCAGGCGTTCGGCATCCGCTACCTGGACCGCGACGGGGTGCTCAAGCACCCCTACCAGACGTCCTGGGGCGCGTCCACCCGGCTCATCGGGGCGCTCATCATGGTCCACGGCGACGACCACGGGCTCAGGCTGCCGCCGCGGGTGGCGCCCGTGCAGGTGGTGGTGGTGCCCATCGCCCCCGCCCGCGAACGGGCGCGCGTCCTCGAGGCCGCCGCGCGGATTCGCGGGCTCCTGGGGGAGCATCGGGTGGTCCTCGACGACCGGGAGGAGTTCACGCCCGGCTGGAAGTTCAACGAGTGGGAACTGAGGGGCGTGCCGCTCAGGGTGGAGATCGGCCCGCGGGACCTCGCCCGGGAGGAGGCCGTGCTCGTGCGCCGCGACGGCGGGGAGCGGGAGGTCGTGGCGATCGACGCCTTGGCGCGGCGGGTCCCCGAGGTGCTCGACGCGGTGCAGGCGGGCCTGTTCCGGCAGGCCCAGGACCATCTGGCCGAGCACACCCGGCGGCTTGCCACCCTCGCCGAGGTGAAGGAGATGATGGGCGGCCAGCGGGGCATGGCGGTGGCGGGCTTCTGCGGTCAGGACGCCTGCGAGCTTCGGGTCAAGGAGGAGAGCGGGGCCACGCTCCGGCTCCTGGCCGACGATCCGGAGGCGGCCGACTGTCTCGTCTGCGGTCGGAGGGGAACACTGGCGTACTGGGCCCGTGCCTACTGATCGCGGGCATGATCGCTGGCGCCGGGGTCCGGGCGCGGTGGGAGTGGGGCCGTGAGCGTGGCGGCGGTGATCCCGGCGTACAACGAGGAGCGCACGATCGCCGGCGTCGTCGGGGTCGTGCAGCGGGTGGATCTCGTGAACGAGGTCCTCGTGGTGTCCGACGGGTCCACCGACCGGACCGCGCTGGTGGCGCGTGCCTCGGGTGCGCGCGTGCTGGAGCTTGAGCGCAACGTGGGCAAGGGCGGCGCCCTGGCGATGGGGCTGGCCTCCACGCGGGCGGACGTGCTCCTGTTCCTCGACGGGGATCTCATCGGGCTGACCCCGGAGCACGTGCGCCGGCTGCTCGAGCCCGTGCTCGACGGCACCCACGCCATGACGGTGGGGGTGTTCGCGGGGGGCCGGGCCTTCACCGACCTCGCCCAGAGCATCGCGCCGTGCCTGTCGGGTCAGCGCGCGGTGCGCCGGGACGTGATGGTGGACGCGCTGGAGCTCGGGGGCAGCGGGTACGGGGCCGAGGTGGTCCTCACCCGCTCGCTGCGGCGCCGCCGGGTGCTGGCGCTGGAGGTGGAGCTGGCCAACATCACCCACCTGACCAAGGAGGAGAAGCTCGGCCTGGTGAAGGGCTTCGCGAGCCGCATGCGCATGTACTGGGAGATCGTCCGGTACCTGCCGTGATGGGACAACCGCGGTGGGAGTGGTGACGACGGAGGATCGAGACGAGGTCGCGGCGGACGCTGTGCCGCTGGCGACGCAAGACCGCGCCCGGTGGGAGGCGGCCCTGGGCGCGCTGGCGCCGCAGGTCCGGTCCCTGGTGTGGGATGCGCCGTGCGAGCGGCAGGGGGATGCCTGGACGGTGCGCGTGCCGCCGACGGTGCGCGATCTCTTGCTCAGAAAGGGCGCCGCGGAGGCCCTGGCGAGGGCGCTGGGGGACGGCGCCGACCCGGCGGTGGTCAAGCTGGTCGCCCAGGCGTCCCGGGAACTCGGGCCGCCCTCCCCCGTGCCCGCGACCCCGCCGGCGCCCCGGGCGCGCTCCGGGGGGGCTCAGCCGCGGGTGCTGTGGGGTCGGGCGTTCCGGCAGGCGCCCACACCGATCCGCGATCTGCCCGAGGGCGAGGGCGAGCGGGTGGTGGTCGAGGGGTTCGTCGTGGAGAGCGAGGTGCGCCCGTACCGACAGGGCAGCGGCGCCCAGGTGCGCATCGATCTCACCGACCGCTGCGACTCGGTGACCCTGCGCGCGTCCTTCGGTCCGTCCCGGCCGCTGCCGCCTCCGGAGAGCATCGCGCCGGGCCGCTACCTCCGGGTGCGGGGCCGCATCCAGTTCGACGCCGTGCTGAAGGAACCGGTGCTGAGGGTGGACGACGCCATGGCCGCGCAGCCGGCGGCGCGGGTCGATCGTGCGCCCGTGAAGCGCGTGGAGCTGCACCTGCACACCCGGATGAGCACCATGGACGCCCTCGTGGATCCCGGGAGCCTCGTGGCCAGGGCGGCGGCGTGGGGGCACCCCGCGGTGGCCATCACCGACCACGGCGGGGTGCAGGCGTTCCCCGAGGCGGCGGAGCACGCGCGTGGGCGCGGCGTGAAGGTCATCTACGGGCTGGAGGCCTTCACCTCCGACCCGTACGAGCCCATCCTCGACGGGGTCGAGGGGCCCCTGGCGGATCTGGAGTGGGTGGCGTGCGACATCGAGACCACGGCGCTCTCGCCGCTGGGCGGAGAGATCATCGAGGTGGGGGCCGTGCGCTTCCGGGGAGGCACCGAGCTCGGGCGCTTCTCGTCGTTCATCCGCCCGCTGCGGCCGGTGCGGGCGTTCACCACCGAGCTGACCGGGATCACGCCGGACATGCTGCGGGATCAACCCGAGGCGTCCGCCGTACTGGCGAGATTCTGGGAATTCGCCCGCGGAGCGGTGTTCGTGGCGCACAACGCCGCCTTCGATCTGGGGTTTCTCCTCCACGCGTCCCGCTCGCACGGCCTCGCGGTGAGCTCGCCGCCGTGGCTCGACACCCTGGCGCTCAGCCGGGCCCTGCGGCCGGGGCTCAAGAACCACCGGCTGGACGAGGTGGCCCGCGCCCTGGGCGTGCAGCAGCTCGAGCACCACCGGGCGCTCGACGACGCCCGGGTCGCCGGCCGGATCGCCGCCGTCCTCCTGGAGGAGGTGCTTCGCGGCGGCGTGACCGACGCGGCCGGGCTCGCGGCGGTGGGGGCCCGGGCGGGGATCGGACGCTCCCGCGCCGACCACACCCTCATCCTCGCCACCGATCCCACGGGGCTCGAGACGCTCTACCGCCTGGTCACCCTGAGCCACCTGGAGCACTTCCACCGGGTGCCCCGCATCCCGTGGGATGTCCTTGAGGAGCGGCGCCAGGGTCTGCTCCTGGGGTCGGGCTGCACCCGGGGCGCCCTGGCGCGCTCGCTCCTTTCGGGCCGCTCCCCCGAGGAGCTTGTCCCGCTGGCCCGGCGCTACGACTTCATCGAGGTGCAGCCGCCGGGCGCCCTTTCGCACCTGGTGGCCCAGGGTGTCCTCGCGGACGCCGACGGGGCCAAAGCGCTGGGGCGCCTCCTGGTGACCCTGGGGGAGCTGTCGGGAGTGGAGGTGGTCGCCACCGGCGACGTGCACTATCCCGACCCCGAGGACGCGATGCTGCGCCAGGTCCTGGTGCGGGGGCAGGGGGGCCGGGTGGACAACGCGTCGAGTCAGCTGCACCTTCGCACCACCGAAGAGATGCTGGAGGAGTTCTCCTATCTCGAGCCCACCACCGCCCACCGGGTGGTGGTGGAGGCCTCGCGGCGCATCGCCGAGCGCTGCCAGGAGCTCGAGCCGGTGCCGCGGGGCACCTTCGCCCCGCAGGTTCCGGGGGCCGAGGAGGCTGTGGCCCGGGACGCGCGCGCCGCCGCCCGGATGCGCTACGGCGATCCCCTGCCGCCGATCGTGGCGGAGCGGCTCGAGCGGGAGCTCACGGCGATCATGGGCGGGGGCTTCGCGCCCATCTACCACATCGCCCGGCTGCTCGTGGAGAAGAGCACCGCGGAGGGCTACCTGGTGGGCTCGCGCGGGTCGGTGGGATCCTCGCTGGTCGCCAACCTCCTGGGCATCACCGAGGTGAACCCGCTGATCCCTCACTACCGCTGCCCCGACTGTACCCGGACGGAGTTTCCCGAGGCCGGCACGGACGCCGGGCCGGACCTGCCGCCGCGGGTGTGCCCGTGCGGGACGCCCTTTTTGCGCGAGGGGCTGACGATCCCCTTCGAGACCTTTATGGGCTTCGAGGGCGAGAAGGTGCCCGACATCGACCTCAACTTCTCCGGGGAGGTCCAGGGACTCATCCACCGGTACGCCGAGTCGCTGCTGGGAGAGGGCTCGGTCTTCCGGGCGGGCACCATCGCCACCATCGCGGAGCGCACCGCGTACGGCCTGGTCAAGGGCCAGCTGGAGGCCGAGCACCGCACCGTCCGCCAGGCCGAACTCAACCGCCTGGCCCGGGGGATCATCGGGGTCAAGCGCACCACGGGGCAGCATCCGGGCGGGCTGATGATCGTGCCGCGCACCATGGACGTGCACGCGTTCACGCCGCTGCAGCGCCCGGCGGACGACCCCGAGGCCGAGACCGTGACCACCCACTTCGACTATCACGCCATCTCGAGCCGGCTTCTGAAGCTGGATCTTCTGGGCCACGACGACCCCACCATGCTCCGCAGGCTCGAGGCCATGACCGGCGACCCCGCCCGCGCCATCGACCTGGGGGATCGCGCCACCCTGAGCCTGTTCTCCTCCACCGAGGCCATCGGGGTCGAGCCCGAGGCGATCGGGTCCCAGGTGGCCACGTTCGGCATTCCCGAGTTCAACACCCGGTTCGTGCGGGGGATGCTCGAGGAGACCCGCCCCCGGACGTTTTCCGACCTGGTCCGGCTCTCGGGGCTCTCCCACGGCACCGACGTGTGGAACCGAAACGCCCAGGACTGGGTGCGCCAGGGACTGGCGCGGCTCGACGAGGTGATCTCCACCCGCGACGACATCATGACCGGCCTCATCCAGCGGGGCCTCGCCGCCGCCCGGGCGTTCGCCATCTCCGAGCGCGTGCGCAAGGGCAAGGGCCTCACCGAGGAAGACGAGGCCGATCTGAGGCGCGTGGGGGCCCCCGACTGGTACGTCGAGTCCTGCCGGAGGATCTCCTACCTCTATCCCCGGGCGCACGCCGTGGCGTACGTCACCATGGCCGTGCGCATCGGGTACTACAAGGTCCACCACCCCATGGCGTTCTACGCCACCTACTTCACGGTCCGCGCCGAGGAGTTCGACGCGCGCTACGCCCTCGAGGGGCAGGGCAGGATCCTCGAGGACCTCAGGGCGCTGGAGCAGCGCTCGGACCTCACGGCGCGCGAGCGCAGCCTGGTGTCGATCCTGGAGGTGGCGCGGGAGATGTACGCCCGCGGCATCCGGTTCCTGCCGCTGGACGTCAACGCCTCCGACGCCGTCGCCTTCACGGTCAGCCCCGACGGGATCCGACCGCCGTGGGCCTCGGTTCCCGGCCTGGGCGCCCACGCCGCCCGGCGCCTCGTGGCCGCCAAGGCCGACGGGCCGTTCCTGTCGGTGGACGACCTGAGACGCCGGGCGCGCATCCCCCAGCCGGTGCTGGCGTTCCTCGAGGCCCACGGCGTGCTCGGGGCGCTGCCCGCCACGAATCAGATGACGCTCTTTGGCTGAGGCAACGGGGTCCCGGGGGCGCACCGTCGGGTCCGGTGGCGCCGGGCGGCGCATCCCGGGCCCGGTTCCACTTGAATCCCGCGGCCGTGGGGTGCTATACTCGGGTCAGCAAGTTGCCACGGAGTGGGGATCGGCCCACTCTTTCTAGTGTCTCGGACGCCTGCACCCCTCCCGCGCATGGCGTGCGAGGCGGCATGCCCCGTTCTCCACGTGGGGCGGCAGGGCAGCAGGGCAAGGGGGGATGAGGACGGACGCGGGCCGCCAAGTCCAGGCGCGACTGGCCGATCTGGCCGAGCGGGCCTGCACCGAGCTGGGCCTCGAGCACGTGGCCACGCGGTGGCAGCGTGGCCGCATCGAGGTGATGGCCGACCACCCCGGGGGGATGACCATCGAGGCGTGCGAGGCGCTGAGCCGCAGGCTCGAGGCGACGCTGGACGCAGACGATTTTGTCCCCGGCCCCTACGTGCTGGAGGTGATGAGCCCGGGGCCGCGGCGGCCGCTGTGCAGCATGGCGGACGTGCACCGCTTCGTCGGCCGGCGCGTCCGGGTGAAGCCGCTCAAGGGGCGGGGTCAGGCGGGGACGGGGATCCTCAGGGCGGCCGCGGAGGATGAGTTCACGCTGAGGCGTGAGGACGGCGTCGACATGGTGTACCGCTGGGCGGACGTGGCCGCGGCGCACCTTCAGGAGGATCGCCAGGGGGGAAAGGGGACCGGGCCTTGAACAGCGAGTTTATCACCGCCCTGGAGGATCTGGGACGGGAGAAGGGGATCGACAAGGAGATCCTCCTGGGCGCCATCGAGGCAGCCCTCATCGCCGCCTACCGCCGGGACTTCGGCGGGTCGAGCCAGAACGTGAGCGTGCACATGGACCGCCAGTCCGGCGAGATCCACGTCTATGCGAAGAAGCTGATCGTCGAGAACGTGCAGGACCCCCGTTCGGAGGTGAGCCTCGAGGAGGCCCGCGCCGTGGACCCCACGCTGGGCCCCGGCGACATCCTGGAACAGGAGGTCACCCCCCGCAACTTCGGCCGGATCGCGGCCCAGACGGCCAAGCAGGTGGTCTTCCAGCGCATTCGCGAGGCGGAGCGCGGCATGATCTTCGAGGAGTTCCAGAGCCGCGAAGGCGACATCGTCACCGGCGAGGTCCACCGGGTGGAGCACCGGGTCACCTACGTGGAGCTGGGACGGGCCGAGGCCACCCTGGCGGTCTCGGAGCAGATTCCCGGGGAGGTCCTGGTGCCGGGGCAGCGCATCAAGGCGTACATCCTCGAGGTGCGCCGCACCCCCCGCGGGCCGCAGATCCAGCTGTCGCGTTCGCACCCGGGCCTGGTCAAGCGCCTGTTCGAGCTGGAGGTCCCGGAGATCCACGACGGCACGGTGGAGCTCAAGGGCGTGGCCCGGGAGGCGGGATCGCGGTCCAAGGTGGCGGTGTGGGCCCGCGACGAACGGGTGGACCCGGTGGGCGCGTGCGTGGGGCCCAAGGGGCAGAGGGTGCAGGCCATCGTGGCCGAGCTCCGGGGCGAGAAGCTCGACATCATCCGCTGGGACCCCCACGTGGACATCTTCGTCGCCAACGCGCTGAGCCCCGCGCGGGTGGTGGAGGTGACCCTGGACGAGGACGAGAAGGCGGCCCGCATCCTCGTCCCGGAACAGCAGCTGTCGCTGGCCATCGGCAAGGAGGGCCAGAACGCGCGGCTGGCGGCGCGGCTCACCGGGTGGAAGATCGACATCCGCTCGGGCGCGCCGCTGGGAGCGGGGGTGAAGTAGATGGCGCCCAAGGTGCGCAAGGTCCCGCTGCGCCGGTGCGTCGGCTGCGACGCGAACCGCCCCAAGCGGGAGCTCGTGCGCATCGTGCGCACCCCGGAGGGAGCCCTGGAGATGGACCCGCAGGGCAAGCGCCCCGGACGCGGCGTGTACGTGTGCCCGGACCCGGCTTGCCTCGAGGCCGCGCTCCGCGGTCGGCGCATCGAGCGGGCGCTGGAGGCGGCGGTGCCCCCGAGCCTCATCGCGGCGGTCCGCGAGCGGATCGGCGGATGAACGCGCGCATGGCGGGCCGGCTGGGACTGGCGCTCAGGTCCGGCGCGCTGGCGGTGGGCACGGAGGCCGCCGCCGACGCGATCCGTCGCCAGCGGGCCGAGCTCGTGATCGTGGCGGGGGACGCGGGCCGGTCCACCCGCGCGCGGCTGGCCGAGCTGGCCGCGAAAGCCCGGGTGGCGGTGCGCGCGGGACCCGGGCGCGGGGAGATGGGCCGGGCCCTGGGCCGGGGTGCGGTGGCCGTGGTGGTGGTGAGCGATCCGCGCTGGGCGCGGCAGTTTATGGAGGATGATGGAGGTGGCGCAACTGAGTGATGAGAAGACGGATCCCAAGGCGCTGAGGGTCTACGAGCTGGCCAAGCAGCTGAACCTGGACAGCCGGCGGCTGATCGACCTTCTGCGCAGGCTCAAGGTGGACGTGCGCAACCACATGAGCACCCTGGAGCCGGAGGTGGTCCAGCGGGTATCGGAAGTGGTGGCCGGCACGCGGCGGGAGAGCCCCGCCATCGCGGACCGGCCGCTGCCGCGGGCGCAGCACCGCACCCCGCCGCCCCCCATCGCCCGCTCGCCCCTGCCCCAGCGCCTGCGCCCGCCGGTGGTCGGCGCCCCGGGCCCGCGGCCCGGCGCGGCTC
>JAJZYS010000111.1 GCA_021797925.1 Bacillota bacterium | reverse complement strand
TCGAATTTGTGTGCGAACGCTGGACGCCGATTGGGGATTGGAACCGTTTGCCGCGTTGGACGTCCCGCGCCGCAAGTTCACGCCTCGGCTAGAACGAGATCGGGGACACGCATTGGTCGGCCCCATCGCCGTGAAAGGGAGTCGTCCGGGTCACGTGCTCGAAGTCGAGCTCCATACGATCCGACCGGGACGCTATGGGTGGACCATCGCCAGGGATGAAAACTCACCGCCGGGGATCGATGCCGAGGTCGGTGTGGACCGAATGAAGCCCAGACTCTTGCGCTGGTCGCTGGACCCCGACGCCATGACGGGCGTGACGCCTGAAGGCTTCAGCGTTGCTCTGCGACCGTTCATGGGGATTCTGGGCATGCCGCCCGACGAGCCTGGAGTCCACCCCACCTGGCCGCCGCGGAAGTACGGTGGCAACCTCGACTGTAAAGAGCTTGTGGCTGGGAGCACGCTGTTTCTCCCCATCTCGGTAGAAGGAGCACTATTGTCCGTTGGTGATGGGCATGCGGCCCAAGGTGACGGCGAGGTCTGCACCATGGCCATCGAATGTCCCATGGAGCGTGTGGAATTTACGCTTACGGTGAACGAGTCGCTCCACCTGGAGTATCCGCGTGCGAAGACGCCGACAGGATGGGTGACGTTTGGCTTTGACGTCGATATGGATCGAGCGATCACGCAGGCAGTCAGTGGCATGCTCGACCTCATGCAGGACCTGCTTCAGGTCACGCGGACAGAGGCTCTGGCTCTGGCAAGTGTAGCAGTTGACGTTCGAGTCACGCAAGTCGTGAACGGTGTGCGCGGCGCGCATGCGGTGTTTTCCCACGGTGCGGTGCGCAAAAACCGCGAAGGGTCCCGATCGATTGAATAGACCGTTTGGCGGAGGTGGGGACGTGGAAGGGCCGTGGCCAGAATCATGCACGGGGGCCGTCTCTTTAACGTTTGACGACGGACTCGACTCGCAGCTGAACGTTGCAGTCAAAATCTTGGAGAAACACGGACTACACGCGACATTCTACCTAAATCCGTGGGGTGACCATTGGCGGGAGCGACTTGCCCCGTGGGCGGCCGTAGCACGGCGAGGTCATGAACTCGGAAACCACTCAACTATGCACCCATGCTCGAAGGCTTATGATGACGTGACACCGGATCGGGCGTTGGAGCGGCTGGACCTACCCGCGATTGCAGCGGATATCGACCTTGCCGAGAAGAGGCTCGCAGAACTCAGCGCCACCTCAGAACGCTCGTTCGCGTACCCGTGCTTTCAGGACTATGTGGGAATAGGGGCCGGGCGCAAAAGCTACGTTCCCGTTGTTGCTCAGCGGTTTCTCGCGGCACGCACGCAAGGCCAGCAGGCGAACCACCCCAGCCGCTGTGATTTCCACCATCTATGGAGTTGGCCGAGCGAACGGCTAAACGCGGCAACACTGGTGGGCTATTGCGAGCTTGCCGCAGACGCGGGGAGCTGGTGTATCTTCACGTTTCACGGGGTCCACGAGGGCCACCTGCCCGTTGCGGACGTGGATCTTGATCAACTATGCGCCCATCTACACCGCCACCGCAATCGACTGTGGGTGGCGCCAGTCATTGAGGTGGCCCGGAGGATCCGGCAGTGGCGCAGCCACACAACAGGAGAAGATTCCTGTTGACGCATAGAGGTGTGGTGTGGTCCTCGGACCGACGGCGAGAGCCCTGATGAAGAGCGAGCTGTGACCCCGGTGTTCGCACGACAAGGTAGGTAACAACTCCGAAGTTTGGGCGAGCGGACGGGTCACGCGTGGAGCCGGCGTCGTGTCGGCGTCGCGGTGCTGCGCGACTTCGCCCGGCGAAGAGGTTGAGAAATTGCTTCGGCTTTAGGCCCTGACCCGCGGATGCGGCCCCGTCACGGGGCCGCATCGCCCTCGCCCTGGACCAGCCTCCGGGTCGCCTGTTCCAAGAGGTCTGGGTCCAGCGCGTACAGCAGCACGCTGTCCCCGGGATCGATCCGGGTGTCGCCGGAGGGGACCACCGTCTGGTGCTCGTGCCGGACGGAGACGAGGAGCACCCCCCGCGGGATGTCGAGGTCACGCACCCGCCGCGGGGGATCGTCCATGTGCGCCGGCGGCAGCGTGACCTCGGCGAACTGACCGCGACGCTCCGGCTCGACCACCTCGCCGGCCAGGAGCGTTCCCTCCGCCGCCTGCAGCTGCTCACGGTCCGTCGCGTACACCAGCACGCGGTCCAGGGGCTTCAGCTCCGTGGTCCCGCGGGCCGCCACCTCCTGGTCGCCGCGGGTGATCGCCACGACGACGACCCCCGGCGGCAGCCGGGACCCGATGTCCGACAGCCGGGCGCCGCCCTTGCCGGGGCCCCAGTCCGCGGGGAGGATGAGTTCCCGGAACTGGCCGGGGCGCGCCTCGCCGCCGTCCTCGCGGACGAGGTCCAGCTTGCGGTTCATCTCCAGGGTGAGGATCGTCCGGCGGTAGTACGCCTGCATCACCGCGTCGCGGGTGAGCGTGCCCACCAGGTGACGGGTGTCCGGTTCCAGGATGGGGATCAAGGTCACGTTGTAGAGGCCGAAGCGGCGCATGGCGTCGTCGAGCGACGCCGTGGGCGCCAGCGTGGGCACGTCGACCCGGGCGAGCTCTCCCACGGTGGCGGGGGCCTCCCCGGCGTGCAGAGCGTCGAGCACCCGCGGCTCGTCCACCACCCCGAGGAACCGGTGCTGGTCATCCACGACCACGGCCACGGCCACCTCGCGGTTCGCCATCGCCTCCAGCGCCCTGCGCAGCGGTTCACCGGGAGCGAGCACCAGGGGATCGCGGTCCATGGCGGCGGTGACCGACATCCCCTGCAGGGGGCGCACCTCGGCGCCGCGCAGGATCTGGATCCCCCGGCGGGCCAGGCGGACGGTGTACATGGAGTCGCGGGCCAGAGAGCCGTAGAGCAGGTACGATATGCCGCACGCGGCCATGACCCCGGTGACCAGGTGATAGTCGCCAGTCATCTCCAGGATGATCGTGACCGCGGTGAGCGGTGCCTGGGCGGAGGCGGCGAACACCGCCCCCATGCCCGCGACCGCGTAAAGCGGACCCACCGAGGTCGCGCCGGGGGCCAGGGCATGGGCGACGGCGCCGAACGCGCCCCCGAGGGTGGCCCCCAGGAACAGGCTCGGCGCGAAGACCCCGCCGGAGCCCCCGGCCCCGATGGTCAGCAGTGTGGCCACGTACTTGCCCACCAGCAGGGCCAGGAGGAGCCCCAGACCCACCTGCCCGTAAGCGGCGGCGCGCATGGTGGCGTAGCCGACACCCAGCACCTGGGGCAGCGCGAATCCCACCAGCCCCACCGCCAGGCCGCCGACGATGGCCTTGGTGTAGGGCCCCACGGGGATCTGCTCGTTGAGGCGTTCCACGAGGTTCAGGCCCCGGGTGTAGAGCAGGCCCACGCCTCCGGCCATGAGACCCAGGATGAGCATCGCGGCCACGCCGAAGCCGTGGGCGAAGGTCCACGGCGGAGTGCGCAGCACCGGCGCCGCGCCGTGGATCCAGTCGAACACGGTGACGCCCGCCACCGAGGCGATGAAGCAGGGGACCAGCGCCCCCATGGCGTAGCTGCCCAGCACGACCTCCAGGCCGAACAGCGCGCCGGCGATGGGGGCGTTGAAGGTCGCCCCGATCCCCGCCGCCGACCCGCACGCGAGGAGCAGGGAGATCTGCTCGTCGGGAAGCTTCAGCACCTGGCCCAGCGTGGAGCCAAACGCGGCGCCGATGAGGGCGATGGGACCCTCGCGGCCCACCGATCCCTCGGCGCCGATGGTGATGGCCGGCGCCAGGATGCCGAAGAAGCCCACGCGGGGGCGGATCCGGCCGCCGCGCAGCGCCAGGGCCTCGAGGATCTGGGGGACCCCGTGGCCGCGCACCTCGCGGGCGAAGCGGGTGGTGATGAAGGCCACGACCGACAGCCCCAGCGCCGGCGCCAGGATCTTGAGGTACGGCTCGATCCCCGCCGGGGAACCCAGCCCCGGCCCCAGGAGAAACCTCACGAAGAAGAACCGGGCGACGGCGATCATCCAGCGGAAGACCAGGGCGCCCAGTCCGCCCACCACGCCCACGCCCAGGGCGAGACCCACGAGGCGGGCGGGTTCGCGCAGCGGCGCGGCGTGGAGGTTGCTCAGCAGCTGACGGTAGAGCGAGCGGGTCTGGTCGGCGAGCGCGGCGGTGGCCATGAGCAGCATCGTCCCTTCGTGATGCGGCCGCGTGCGGGCGACGAGAGATCGGCGAGAAGAGCCGTTTGAGGGGCACAGACCTTCGAACCTGTCCCGGTGGCGCGGGCGGAGCGGACGGGACCGCGGGTCGCCCTGGCGCCGTCCGGGGGCCCCACGGTTCGTCGGCGCCCCGGCGAGCGCACTGGGACCCGTGCCGGTGCCGTGGCGGTGCGCGCCGGCGGGTCGGGAGCGAGGGCTCCGGTCGCGACGACCCTCGCGGAGCCCGCAACGCATCCCGGGGGAGCGCGTCCAGCGATGGGGCGCCGGGACGGCGTTGATCCATGCAACCAGGATACGCCGATGCGCGATGGTCGACAACCGCATCGGGCGTCGAGCGGCAACCGCCCGTGCCCCGCACGGCCGCGGTGCGGTACAATCGGGTGGCGAGAGCCCATCCCGGAGGTGACATCGTGGGCACGATCCCTCCCCCGGCCGACTCGTTCCAGCGGTGGAACCCCGCGGAGATCGAACGGTCCATCGCGGGCATCCGGCGAGGCCGGCTCAAGATCTTCCTGGGCGCGGTGACCGGCGCCGGCAAGACCTACCGCATGCTCCGCGAGGGCAACACCCTCCTCGAGCGCGGCCGCGACGTGGTCATCGGCCTGGTGGAGACCCACGGCCGCGTGGAGACCGAGGAGCAGGTGGGAGCGTTGGCGGTCATCCCCCCGCTCCGGTGGCACGACGCCGACGGCGAGCACGAGGACCTGGACGTGGACGCGATCCTCGCCCGCGATCCCGAGGTGGTGCTGGTGGACGCCCTGGGGCGGGCCAACCGCCCCGGCGCGCCGCGGCCGACGCGATACGACGACGTGCAGGTGCTCCTGGACGCAGGGATCAACGTGCTGGCCACCATGAACGCGTACACCCTGGCCAGCGTGGACGCGTCGGTGCACGCGGTCACCGGCGACGTCCTGCCCGAGTCGGTGCCTCCCGACGCTCTGGAGAAGGCCTTCGAGGTGGAGCTCGTGGACGTGACGCCGGCGGAGCTTTTGGTGCGCATCCAGGGCGGGCAGCTGGGACAGACGGACGCGAGCGCCGCCATGCGCCAGCAGGGCAACCTGGCGGTGCTGCGCGAGATCGCCCTGCGCGAGCTGGCCGAAGAGGTGGACACGAGCCTGGACGCCTATCGCCGCCAGCATGGTATGCAGGGGCCCTCGGGCGCCACCGAGCGGATCATGGTCGCGTGCCAGTACCGCTACAGCGCCCGCCTGCTCCTCGAGCGGGGGGTGCGGCTCGCCCGCCGCCTCAACGCGGACCTCAAGGTGGTGGTGGTCCGGGACCTGCGCCGGGAGCTCGACGAAGCCCAGGCCGCGGAGCGCGCGCACATCCGCGAGCGCGCGCGCACCGAGGGTTTCACCCTCGAGGAGGTGGACCTGGCCCAGTACCGGTCGCCCGCCGACGCGCTGGCGAGCGTGGCCGTGCGCGAGGGGATCACCCGGCTCGTGCTGGGCCACTCCGCCCACAGTCGGCTGGAGGAGGCGGTGAAGGGCTCCATCGTGCATCATCTGCTGCGCAACACCCGCAACATGGACCTGTACGTGGTGGCGCCCCGGTCCGAGGAGAACGACGCGGTGCTGCGGCGCCGCCGGGCGCCCGATCCCAACCCCTACCGGCGATTGACCCAGGCGGAGATCGACGACCGGGTGAAGGCGCTGCGGCGGGGCCGGCTCAAGGTGTACCTGGGCTACGCGCCCGGCGTGGGCAAGACCTATACGATGCTGCGCGACGCCCGTCGGCTTAGGGAAAAGGGGATCGACGTGGTGGTGGGCTACCTCGAGCCCCACGACCGGGCGGAGACGATCGCGCAGCTGGGCGACCTGCCGGTCGTCCCCCGGCGCCGGATCGTCTACCGGGGGACCGCCTTCGAGGAGATGGACACCGACGCGATCCTCGAGCGCAGGCCCGACGTGGTCCTCGTGGACGAGCTCGCCCACACCAACGTCCCGGGATCCGAGCGCCCCAAGCGGTACATGGACGTGGAGCGGCTCCTCGACGCGGGGATCCACGTCATCAGCACCCTCAACGTGCAGCACCTCGAGGGGCTCAACGACGTCGTGGAGCAGATCACCGGCATCAAGGTGCGCGAGACGCTCCCCGACCGGGTGCTCGAGGCGGCCGACGAGATCCAGCTCATCGACATCTCGCCCCACGCGCTGCGCAACCGGATGCGCGACGGCAAGATCTACGCGCCGCGCAAGGTGGACCAGGCGCTGCACAACTTCTTCCGCACCGGGAACCTGGGGGCGCTGCGGGAGATCGTGCTCCGGGAGCTGGAGCGCTGCGACATGAGCTTCGTGGAACCCGCGCCCCTGCAGGAGGAGCGGGTGCTCGTGGCCGTGAAGCTCGGGCCCAACGCCGAGCGGGTCATCCGCCGGGGGTTCCGCCTGGCCCATCGCCGCCAGCGCGCCCCCTGGCAGGTGCTGCACGTGAGCGTGGGCGACACGGAGCCCCCCGAGGTCGTGGCGCGCTATCAGCGCATGGAGGAGCTGGTGCGGGCGCTGGGCGGGGAGATCACCCGCCGGCGCGTGCGGCTCGGACGGGACGTGGCCCGGGCCATCCTCCGCGAGATCGAGGCCACGGGGGCCACCCAGCTCGTGGTGGGGCAGTCCGGGCGCCGCCGCTTCGAGGAGTTCAAGCGTCCCAGCGTCGTGGACGAGATCCTCCGCCAGGCGCGAACCCTCGACATCATGATCGTCGCGGACCCGTTCATCGAGGCCCGGACCGACGCCGCCGTGGGTGTTCCTTAGCCAAGTGTGGTATCATTCTTCCCATTCGGTGCCTCGAGGCCGATCCGGGGACGAGGAGTGGTGGCATGGACGTGGTCGTGCTGCTTCTGGCCGCTGTGACCTTCGTGTTCCTGGACGCCTCGGCGTCCTGGTTCGGGCGCTGGTAGACTGGTCGTGCAAGTCCTCCTGGCGCTGGTGGTGGCGCTTTCGGTGTACCTGCTCTACGTGATCCGCCACCCGGAGCGGTTCTGAGCATGCATCTGGGTTCGGTGCTGGGCATCGTCCTCTACCTGGTCGTTCTCTTGGCGCTCGCCGTCCCGCTGGGGCGCTACATCCACAGCGTGCTCGAGGGCGGTCAGCAGTGGCTGCGCCCTCTGGAGCGGGCCGTCCTGCGGCTGGCGGGGCCCGGGGCCGAAGTGGAGCAGGACTGGCGGGGCTACTACCGTTCCTTTCTGTGGCTCAGCGTGGTGGGGTTTGTCTTCGTGTACGCGGTGCTGCGCCTGCAGGCGGTGCTGCCGCTGCGGCCGTTCACCGTGGCGCCCCAGGGGCCGAGGCTCGCCTTCAACACGGCGGCCAGCTTCATCGCCAACTGCAACTGGCAGGCGTACGCCGGCGAGACCCTCTCCTACTTCTCGCAACTTGCGCTCATGGTGCTGCAGTTTCTGACCCCCGCCTTCGGCCTGGTGGTGGCGGTGGCCTTCGTGCGGGCGCTGGTGGCGACGCGGACCACGGTGGGCAACTTCTACCGCGACCTCACCCGGACGCTGCTGTACGTCTACCTGCCCTTGGCCGTATTCGCCGCGGTGCTGCTCGGCGCCATGGGGGTTCCCGACACCTTTGCAGGGCCGGCCGTGGCCCACACGCTCGCGGGGCCGGTGCAGACCATCGCGCGCGGGCCGGTGGCGGGGTTTGAGGCCATCAAGATGCTCGGCAACAACGGCGGGGGCTTCTTCAACGCCAACTCGGCGCACCCGTACGAGAACCCGGGAGCGGTCAGCGACATGCTGGAGATCCTCCTCATGTCGGTCATCCCGGTGGCGATGGTGTTCACCTTCGGGGCGTACGCCCGGGACCGCCGCCAGGCGTGGGTGCTCGTCGGGGTCACGATGCTGCTGCTCGTGGCCGGGATCGGGGTTGTCTACCGGGCGGAGGTCGCGGGCAACCCCCTCCTGCACCACGCCCTGGGCATCGCCACCGGGCCCAACTGGGTGGGCAAGGAGGTCCGGTTCGGGCAGGGCGATACGGCCACCTTCGTCGCCGCCACCACCGCCTTCACCACGGGGGCGGTCAACGCCATGCACGACTCGCTCACCCCGCTGGGCGGACTTGTGCCGCTGCTGTTCATGATGCTCAACGCCGTCTTCGGCGCGGTGGGGGCGGGGCTTCTCAACATGCTCATGTTCGTCGTGATCACGGTCTTCATCGCCGGGCTCATGGTGGGCCGCACCCCGGAGTTCCTGGGCAAGAAAATCGAGTCCAAGGAGATCAAGCTGGCGGTTTTCGCCATGCTGGTGCACCCCTTTCTCATCCTGGCGCCCACCGCTTACGCGCTGGCGCACCCCGTGGGGACCTCCAGCATCCTCAACCCGGGCTTCCACGGCCTCACCGAGGTGCTCTACGCCTACACTTCCGCCGCCGCCAACAACGGGTCGGCCTTCGCCGGGCTGAACGCCAACACGCCGTTCTA
>JAJZYS010000110.1 GCA_021797925.1 Bacillota bacterium | reverse complement strand
CACCAGGGTCCCCGTCCCCACGAGGCGCACGAGCGCCAGGGCGATGGCGCTGGGCGGAGGAAAGAAGCGCGGGTCGATGGCGTGGGTGCGCGAGAGCGTCTCCCACAGGGCCAGGGTCACCACCGGTCCGGCCACCGCCAGCCAGCGGGCTCGCCGCCGGGGATAGCGGAACGGGGAGGGAGCGATGCCGTGCGTCGGGTCGATGACGTGCACGGCGGGGTCCTGCCCGGGTTCGATCACCGGCGGTCGCCCTCCATGAGCCTAACCTCCTCCCGGAGAATCTCCCACACCCGGCCCAGGAGCTGGCCGAAGGCGGGCGACGCCCGCATCTCCGCCGGCCGACGGGGGCGCACGAACGGCACGTCGTAGACGGCCTTTACCTTGCCGGGCCGGGCGGAGAGGACGATGATCCGGTCCGCGAGCACGATGGCCTCGTCGATGCTGTGGGTGACGAACACCACCGTCTTGTGGGTGTGCTCCCATATGGCCAGAAGCTCCTCCTGCAGGAGGAACTTCGTCTGCTCGTCCAACGCCGCGAACGGCTCGTCCATCAGCAGGATCTCCGGATCGTTGGCGAAGGCGCGGGCCACGGCGACCCGCTGGTTCATGCCTCCCGAGAGCTGGTGCGGGTAGCTGTGGGCGAAGCGCGTGAGCCCCACCAGGTCCACGAAGTACGCGACCCGCTCCCGCACCACCGCCGGGTCGGCCCGGCGCATCCGCAGGCCGTAGGCCACGTTGTCCTGGACGGTGAGCCACGGCAGCGAGGACGGCTGCTGGAACACAAGGCTCGTGGGCGGGCGGGAGGAGTCGTCCACGTCGATGGTGATCCGCCCCCCCGAAGGCGCCTCGAGTCCCGCGAGGATGCGCAGCAGCGTGCTCTTGCCTCCGCCCGAGGGGCCCACGATGGCCAGAAACTCCCCCGCCGCCACCTGAAAGGACACTCCCTCCAGTGCCTGGAGGGAGTGTCCCCGGAGCGGGTAGACCATCGAGATGCCGTCCACCGCCACCTTGGGACGAGCGGGCATCAGTGCCCCTTGACGTAGCCGAGCGCCTTGACGGCTGCGTGCGCGAAGTTGAAGTCGGCGGTCTGGCTGGGAGTCAGCAGCTTGCTGTAGCTGAGGAGATGATAGGTCATGAAGACCTTCTGCATGCTGGTGAGCGTCGCCAGGTCGAACTGGAAGTCGGGGCTGAACACGTAGGGGTCCATGCCCTTGAGGGTGGCCAGCGGCAGGTGGGTGGCCTTGGCCAGGATGGCGAGGTTCTTCGCGCCGCCGTAATCCTTGCCGCTCACCGCCCGCACGCCCCGGAGCAGGGCCACGAGAAAGCGCGTCGCCACCTGGGGCTCGGTGCGCATGAACTTCCCGCCGAACACCACGCCCGTGAGGTCGAGTCCCGTGCCCACCTTGCCCAGGATGCGGCCGGTGCGGGCCTTGAGGATGGCGTTGGAGAAGGGCTGCGGGGGAATGCACGCGACGATGGAGCCGTTCTGCATCCCGGTCACCATCTCCGGGAAGGACATGTTCTCGACGTGCACGTCGCTCAGGGTCAGGCCGTGCTGCTTCAGGAGAACCGCCAGCATGTACGATCCCGTGGAGCCCAGGCCGCCGGCGATGCCGATGGTCTGGCCCTTGAGCTGGCGGATGCGGGTGATGTGGCTCTTGGCCGCCACCATGAGCGGCGAGGGATTGCCGGTCTTCGGGATGACGCCCATCGGCGCCACGATGCGCACGTCGAGACCGCGGTACACGTCGTTGAAGAAGCCCGCGGAGATCCCCACCACCGCCGCGTCCAGCTGGCCGTTGGCCACGAACACCATGGCGTCCTGGCCCGCCGGCACGGTCTTGAGATCCAGGCGGATCCCCTCGTCCTTGAAGTACCCGTCCGCGTTGGCCACAAACAGCGGCGCAAACAGCACCGCCGGCACGTAGGCCACCCGGACCGTGGTCAGGGACGCGGCCTGCCCGACGCCCGGCAGGGTACCCAGGAGCAAGACGACACCGGCCAGAAGCGATAGCCCGAACCGTCGCAACCATACCCCTCCTCACGATGATGGGAATCAAGCCGTTACGGGTTCGACGCCCCACGCTCGTCCCCTGCCGCGACGAGCGCGAGGGCGCGCTCCACGAGCCCGGCATCGCCAGCGTCGAGCCACGTGACGTCCCGCTCGCGCCGGAACCACGTGAGCTGCCGCTTGGCGAGCCGGCGGGTGTTGCGCGCCACGAGGCGGACGTACTCCTCCCGGGTGATGCGTCCCTCGAGGTGCCAGGCCGCCTCGCGGTACACGAGGCCGTCGAGCGCCCCTCCCCGGTACCCCTGGTCCCAGAGCCTGCGCACCTCTTCGAAGATTCCCCGTTCCACCTGGCGCCGCGCGCGCTCGTCGATGCGCGCGTACAGCTCCCTTCGCGGCCGCGTGAGCCCGATGACGCAGCTCACCTCAAGGCGCTCCCCCGCCCCGGCCCTCTCGCTCCGGCCGAGGCTCTCGTAGGCGCGCACCTGCCGGACGACATCCCGCGGCGGGATGGACCGGGCCCGGGGGCTTTTTTCAAGCAGCCGGGCGCGAAAGGCCGGGTCCTCGCGGATGCCCGCCTCGATGCTCGCGCGCTTGGGGCTGGGCGGCCCGCCGGGGAATTCGTACCCCTCGAGCAGCGCCCTCAGATACAGGCCGCTGCCCCCCACGACCAGGGGGCGATGGCCGCGGGCGCGAATCCGCGCGATGACGTCGGTGGCCAGGCGCTGGAAGTGCACCACGTTGAACCTCACGTCGGGCGGGCTCACGTCGATCAGGTGGTGGGCCACCCGCCGGCGCTCCTCCCACGTGGGCTTGTCGGTGCCGATGTCCATGCCCTCGTACACCTGCATGGCGTCGGCGCTGACGATCTCCCCGCCCAGGCGCTCGGCGAGGGCCAGCGCGAGCTGGGACTTGCCCGCCGCGGTGGGCCCCAGGATCACCACGGTCCGCGGCTCAACGCCGGCCAAAGCGGTGCTCCAGTTCCCCCCACCCCATTCTGAGGAAGGTGGGTCGGCCGTGAGGACAGGTCCATGGCTGACGGGTCGCCCGCAGGTCCTCGACGAGCCTCGCCTGGGCCTCGGGAACCAGCTCGTCGCCCGCCTTGACGGCCGCCCGGCAGGCCGCGAACTGGCGGGCCTGCCGCAGCGCCTGCGCCTGGGGATCCTCCCCGGCGGGAGCACTGAGCTGCGCAAGCAGTTCCGGGAGCAGCTTCGCGGGGTCCGCCTCCCGCCAGATGTCGGGCACCGCGCGCACAAGGAGGCTCCGCTCGCCGATGGGGTCGGCCTCGATGCCCATGAAGCGGAGCGCGTCGTGAAAGCGCACGAAGGCGCTGTACTCCGCCCCGCCCAGGCCGACGCGCACCGGCGTCACCAGGGCGTGGACCGCCGCCGCGGGTTCCGAGCCGGTCAGCCGGTCGTAGAGGATTCGTTCATGCGCGGCGTGCTGGTCCACGAGGTAGAGCCCGTCCCGGCCCTCTCCCAGGAGATACAGGCGGTCCACCTGCCCGAGGAGTCGGAGCGGAGGGAGCACGGCGCCGGCCGCAGGCTCCTCCACCACGTGCGCCGGCGCCACGGGTGGGTCCTCGTCCCCGGGGGCGCCCCAGCGGAACTCGGCCTGCGCCTCGCGTGGCGGGGGCGGGGGCGGCGCGATCCCCGCGCCCACCGCCACGGCCGGCGCCCCGGGGGCGAGCGCCTGGCGCAGGGCGGCGTGGACGAAGGAGAGGACCGCCCGCTCGTCGCGAAAACGCACCTCCCACTTGGCCGGGTGCACGTTGGGATCCACCGCGCCGGCTTCGAGGGTGAGAAAGAGCACCAGCACCGGATGCCGCCCGTGCATCAACAGCCCCCGGTACGCCTCCTCGGCGGCGTGGGCAAGGGCCCCCGGCTCGATCCAGCGGCCGTTGACGAAGAAGCTCTGGTACTGGCGGCTGCCCCGGTTGAGTCCAGGCAGGCTGCACAGGCCCTCGACCGCCATCCCGGGGCGTTCGAGGCGCACCGGGACCAGGGACGCGCGCGAGTCCGCCCCGTAGATCTCGGTCACGGCGGCGCCGAGGTCCCCGAGACCGGCCGTGGCGAGCACCTGGCGCCCGTCGATGCTCAAATGGAAGGCCACGTCGGGCCGCGAGAGCGCCAGGCGGACGATGCCCTCGTGGATCCGCTGGGCCTCGGTGGCGTCGCGCCGCAGGAATTTCAGGCGCGCGGGCACGTTGAAGAAGAGGTCGCGTATCTCCACCCGCGTCCCCGGCGGCGCCGAGGCGGGGGACGGCTCGGTTCGTTCCTGGCCCGCCCCGGCCACGCTCAGCGCCCCTTCCGCGGAGCGCTGGCGCGTGGTGATGCGCCAGCGGCTCACCGCCGTGATGGCGGGCAGCGCCTCGCCCCGGAAGCCCAGGGTCCCCAGCGCCCACAGGTCGTCGGCGCTGCGGATCTTGCTGGTGGCGTGGCGCTCCAGGCACAGCCTGAGGTCCTCCGCGTCCATGCCCGCGCCGTCGTCGTGCACCACCACCTCCGTGCGCCCGCCGCCCGCGATGCTCACGCGCACCCGCCCCGCTCCGGCGTCCAGGGCGTTCTCCACGAGCTCCTTGACCACCGAGAGCGGCCGCTCCACCACCTCGCCGGCGGCGATGCGGTTGACGGTGTCGGGCCCGAGCATGCGGATGTTGCCCACCGCCCCGTCCCCTTTCTAGCCGCGCCCCTTGGCGCCCCCCACCATGGCCTTCAGGCGATGGAGTAGGTTCAGCGCCTCGAGCGGCGTCGTCCGTTCGATGTCCACCGAGCGCAGGGCCTCCACGACCGGGTCGGGCGGGGGATCCCACAGCCCCGGCTGCCACACCGGCTCCCGGACCGCCGCGCTCGCCTCGACCCGCTCCAGGTCCACCGCCTCAAGGCCCCTGAGCACCTCCTGGGCCCGCTCCACCACGGCCGCGGGCAGCCCCGCGAGGCGCGCCACCTGCAGACCGTAGCTGCGGTCCGCCCCGCCGGGAACCACGCGGCGCAGGAAGACGACCCCCTCCGCGGTCTCCTTCACCGCCATGGAGAGGTTGCACGCTCCGGCCCGGGTGTCCCCGAGGTCCGTGAGCTCGTGGTAGTGGGTGGCCATGAGCACGTGGCACCGCCCTCCCTCCAGGAGGGATTCCGCCACCGCCCAGGCGATGGACAGACCGTCGAAGGTGGAGGTGCCCCGTCCCAGCTCGTCCAGGATGACCAGACTTACCGGCGTCAGAGCTGCGACGATCTGGGCCACCTCGCTCATCTCCACCATGAAGGTGGAGCTTCCGCCCACCAGGTCGTCACCGGACCCCACCCGGGTGAACACGGCTCTGTACAGGCCCACTTCGGCCTCGCGCGCCGGCACGAAGCTGCCCATCTGGGCCATGATGGCGATCAGGGCCGACTGGCGCAGGTAGGTGCTCTTGCCGCCCATGTTGGGTCCGGTGACGATGGCGAGCCGACGGTCGTGGTCGAGGATCGTGTCGTTGGGCACAAACCCCTGCGGATCGAGATGCGCGAGGACCGGATGGCGGCCATCGATAATGCGCAGGGACGCTCCGTCCACGATCCGGGGCCGCACGTAGCCGTCGCGGGCCGCCACCTCCGCCAGCGCCGCCAAGGCGTCGACCATCGCCAGCGCCGCCGCCCGCTCGCGGATCGCCGCCGAGGCGCCCAGCGCCGTGTCTCGCAGCTGCGCCACCCGCAAGAGCTCCAGGGCCACCGCGCGCTCGCGGGCGCTGATGATCCTCGACTCCAGCGCCCTCAGCTCGGGCGTGGTAAACCGCTCGGCGCCCGCCAGGGTCTGGCGCCGCTGATAGCGGTCGGGCACCCGCCCCGCCTGGCCGCGGCTCACCTCGACGAAGTAGCCGAACACCCGGTGGTAGCCGAGCTTCAGCGTCCGGATGCCGGTCTCGGCCCGCTCCCGCGCCTCGAGCTCCCCCAGGGTCTCCTCGGCTGTGCGGATCTCTGACCTCAGGGCGTCCACCTCGGGGTCGGCGCCGTCCGCCAGGATCCCGCCCTCCCTCGGGTCCGCCGGGGGATCGGGCGCCAGCATCGCGAGCACCGGGTCCACCACTTGGGGCAGCGGGGCCAGCTGGGTCGACAGCCGCTCCAGCAGGGCGGGCGCGCCCGCGAAGAGCGGCGCGAGGCCGTCGAGCTGGCGGAGGGAGCGCCCCAGGCTCCATAGCTCCCGGGCCGGGGCCGCCGTCGCCAGGCGGCCCAGGAGCCGTTCCACGTCGCGCACCTCGCCCAGAAGCCCCCGCAGCGTCCGCCGCACCTCGGGGCGCGCGAGCAGCCACTCGACGGCGTCGAGGCGCGCCTGAATCTCTTTCTCCACCACCAGCGGCGCCTCCACCAGCGCGCGCAGGCACCGCCGCCCCATGGGCGTCACGGTCTCATCGAGCACCCAGCACAGCGAGCCCTCCCGGCTCCCGTCCACGAGCCGGCGCGTGAGCTCCAGATGGCGAATGGCCTGAGGCGAGAGCAGGAGCTGGCGTGTGGGCTCCTCCCATCGCAGCGTGCCTCCGGCCACCGAACCCGCCGTCAGCGTCTCCTCCAGGTAGCCCGCGAGCATCGCCGCCGCCTGCATGCCCAGGGGATGGCACCCCGCGGGCGCGTCCACGAGTCGGCGCACCCTCGTCTCCGGGTCATCCACAGGGGAGCGCACCTCGACGCTGACCGGTCCCACGCCGTCCAGTGGCGCCGTGCTCAGGATCTCCAGCGGGCGCAGCCGCTCCATCAGCGCCACGAGCGGCGCTCCCGCCTCGCGCCAGCTGGCGGTGAACTGTCCCGTGGCCACGTCCACCCAGGCCACGCCCACGCTGGCTCCCTCCGGCGCCAGGGCGAGGATGAACCGGTTCTCCCCGGCCGCGCCCTGAGCGTCGTCCGGCATCGTCCCCGGGGTGAGCACCCGGACCACCTCGCGCCGCACCAGCCCCCGGGTCGTCCGCGGGTCTTCCATCTGCTCGGCCACGGCCACCCGGTACCCCCGCTCCACCAGCGTACCCGCGTACGTGTCCAGAGCGTGATAGGGGATGCCGCACATGGGGACCTCGCCGTCGCGGCTCGTGAGCACGAGATCGAGCTCGCGGGCCGCCACTTCGGCGTCAGCCTCGAAGAGCTCGTAGAAGTCGCCCAACCGGAAGAGGAGCAGGGCGTCGGGCCGCTGCGCCTTGAGGGCCCGGTACTGGGCCATCATGGGCGTCGCGGCCGCCGGCTGCTTCACGCTGCCCAAGGGCCGGTCAGTGACAGCTCGAGCCCGTAGGGCAGCCGGTGCCGCCCGAGCCGCCGCACCCGCGTTTCTGGTTCTGTGGCAGCCGCCCCGTGAGCGGCCGGATCAGGACCGCCGTCACCTGGTGCAAGAGCCGCTCCATCTCGTTTCGTGCCTGGATGTACTCCACCATCAGAGGCTCCTCGGAATCCTCGGGCACGTCCTCCAGGGTGAGGTCGTGCTCGTAGAGCCTGAGTTCCGCGTTGATGAGCCGGTCCATGGGTTCGGACTGGGCGATCCAGTCGGCCAAGGCCCGCGAGGCGGCCAGGATCTCGATCCGGCTCCTGGGGGCGGCGTCAGCGCGCCGCTCGGTCCCGGCCGACGGCCAGGTGCTGGTGCTCGTCACGGGTCAATGCTCCTTCCAGGGCAAAGGTGTGGGCCGCGACGACCTTCACGGGCACGAGGGTGCCCCTGAGCTGTGCCGGGCCGTCGAAGTTGACGATCTTGTTGGTGCGCGTCCGGCCGGTGAGCCGCGCGGGATCCTTCTTGCTGGGCCCTTCCACGAGCACCTCCACCTCCTGGCCCACGAGCTCCCGGTTGATCTCGAGGCTGATGGCGTCCTGCAGGGCGTTGAGCCGGGTCAGGCGCTCGCGCTTGACGGAGAGGGGCACGGGGTCGGGGAAGTCGGCCGCCGGGGTTCCCCGCCGGGGCGAGAACATGAAGGTGTGGGCCCGGTCGAAGCGCACGGCGGCGACCACCTCCAGCGTCTGCTGGAAGTCCGCCTCGGTCTCGCCGGGAAAGCCCACGATGATGTCGGTGGTGATGCTCGCCCCGGGGACCCGGGACCGGATCCGGCGCACCAGGTCCTCGTACTCCTCGCGGGTGTACTCGCGGTTCATCTCCTCGAGCACCCGGCTCGATCCCGACTGCAGGGGGAGATGGAAGTGCTCGCAGACCGCCCGGGCGGTGCGGTGACACTCGATGAGCTCCTCGGTGAACTCCGCCGGATGAGGGGAGGTGTAGCGGATGCGCCACAGCCCGTCGATCCGGTCCAGCTCGCCGAGCAGTCGGGCGAAGCTGGGCTGATCGGGCAGATCCAGGCCGTAGGAGTTCACGTTCTGGCCCAGGAGGCACACCTCCCGGTACCCCCTGGCCACGAGCTCCTCCACCTCGGCGCGGACGCGCTCCACTGGCCGGCTGATCTCCCGGCCGCGGGTGTAGGGGACGATGCAGAAGGTGCAGAAGTTGTCGCAGCCGGTGATGACGGTGACCCACGCCGAGACCGACGGGGGACGCTCCACCGGGAACTCCGCCGGGACCTCCCGGCTCTCGGGCTCCACCTGGATCGTGAGTTCCCGCCGCGCCTGGGCCTCGCGGACAAGATCGGGCAGGCGGTGCAGATTGGACGGTCCGAAGACAAGATCCAGGTACGGCGCCCGCTTTCGGAGCCGTTCGGCGGCGTCGGGCTGCTGG
>JAJZYS010000109.1 GCA_021797925.1 Bacillota bacterium | reverse complement strand
GGGAAGAGGCTGGGCGTCTCCATCCTATCCGGCTGCCTACCGGCCAGCGCCGTTTCTCCCGGCTAGAGGTGGACGGCGTGCTGCGCTCGCGCAAGCATATGGCTGTCCGCTACCGATGGGGGTAGGTACGGCCCGAGAAAACTCCGTACGGGACTGGTCCAAGACCTGCTCGGGCCCGCACCGTTCCCGCCGCCCAGCTGCCGCAAGCCGAAGCTGTTGACGAAGGATCTCCTGGACGGCCTGCGACGCGCCCCCGAGGAGACGAGCCGGCGGTGGGGCGCGCAGCGAAGTACCCCACGCGGCAGCTCCATCGAGGCCAGTGACGAGACCCGCTCGCGCTCGCCCGTGCCGCTGCTGCCATGAAGGGTACACCTCCCCGGATGCTGGGCCGAACATGCGCCTTGGACAGCTCCAGCCGATGCGACGAAACAGCAAGCGGACACAAAAGTCCATCTTGAGGATCAAGCTCGATTTGACGCCGTGGGCACCATGCGCCGGTTCCTCGAGGCCAAGATCGCCTCCGTGCATCTTCAGGGCAAGGTTTTCGAGGGCCACTCGGGGAAGAAGCGGAAGTGCGCCTTGCGGCCCTTCGAGTGACAGACGGATCGACGCTGCGCGGTGCTGGCCCGATTCCGCCGTTGAAGGCCCCCTCCCAACGCAAGGAGGTGGAGCGCTTTTCGCGCCCGTCGCTTCGCGGGGTCGCGGGCACCCCGCCCCGGGTGCAGCTGTGTAGATTCGCACACCCTCGGCCGGGTCTTCGCGGACAAGGGACGGCAGTGCGTCGGGGCGGCCTCCCCGATGCCGGGCAGACCGCCGAGCCCTCCGCCGCGGGGGTGGGGCCGGATCTCGGGCGATGTACGCGTCGCGCAGAACTTCGAGCGCAAGAGGGCATCGGTCCTCATGGCCCATGGCGTGCGGCGCCGAGATCGCCGGCCACCGGAGAACCCAGAGGTCTTGAGCGAGGTCCTTGGGTCCGACGCCGACCACAGGTTCGGCCCGGGCTGCGGGAAACTCCTGGGCAAGCTGTCCCAGGGGACGACGGCGACCGGCAACGCCAAGAACGAACCGTTTCAGGTGATCAGCAACGCCGGTCGGAGAGGAGATGGTGCCAAGGCTCCCCGCATCCGGCACCACAACCCGGGCTGAACGAAGCTGGGGGTGACGTGGGAACGCGGCGAGGCCGCCGTGCACGCGATGGTGCGCGAGAACGTCGGGCAGGGGCTCAGAGGATCGCCCCGCCGCGGTGGTGGAGGATCTGGACGATACGAGCCTGCCCGTCTGCTGCGCCAGCCAACGTCAGAGGAGGGTTGCCCCCTGATCCAGCACACACTGTCCATTCCCGACCCGCGCACCCACATGATCGAGATGGCCTGGCACGATCCCGACCGGCCCGCCGGCCGTTGGACCCTGCGCATGCCGGCCTGGACGCCCGGATCGTACATGATCCGCGACCCGGCTCGCCACGTGGTGGGGCTCACCGCCCATCGGGCCGGCGTGCCGCTCACGGCGGCGTGGACCGGCAAGGACCGCTGGGAGGTGGATCACCCGCAGTCCGGACCCCTGACCGTCACGTACCGGGTGTTCGCCCACGACCTCAGCGTACGTGAATCCTTCCTCGACGACGAGTTCGGGCTGCTGCTGGGCACGTCCCTGTTCCTGCGGATGGAGGGCGAGGATGGACCCCAGCGCGTCACGATCCATCATCCGCCGGCGTGGCAGCTGTTGACGGCCCTGAGCCCGGAGCCGGGAACCGATGCTTCCTTCGTCGCCCCGGACTACGACGCGCTGGTGGACGCCCCCATCTATGTGGGACCGGCGCGGGTGGACAGCTTTGTCGCCGGTGGCGCCGACCATCGAATCGTGCTGGTGGGCTCGGGCAACGAGAATCTGGACCGGATTCGCTCGGACCTTGACGCCGTCGTCCGCGCCGCCCACGACCTCTTCGGACCGCCACCCTATGCGTGCTACACGTTCTTCCTCGTGCTCTCGGACCGTCGGGGCGGAGGCCTGGAGCACCGTGACTCCACGTGCATCATCTACCCCCGCTTCGGGTTCGAGCCCCGGACCGAGTACCGGAAGTTCCTTGTCCTGTGCGCCCACGAGTTCTTCCACACCTGGAACGTGAAGCGCATCCGGCCCGTGGAGCTGGGACCGTTTGACTACCAGAGCGAGGTGTACACCGACCTCTTGTGGGCCATGGAGGGCCTCACGTCCTACTACGCCGAACTGCTGTGCCTGCGGGCCGGGTGCTTCGGCCCGGCCGTCTTTCTCGAACGCCTCGCTGAGGCGATTCGCGACCTGGACGCCACGCCCGGCCGCCTGATGATGAGCCTCGCCGCCGCGTCCCGACTCGCCTGGATCAAGCACTACCGCCCCGACGCCAGCGCCCCCAGCACCCAGGTGTCCTACTACCTGAAGGGGATGCTGGTGGGCCTGTGCCTGGACCTTTTCATCCGCGCCCGGACGGCGGGGGCGCGCTCACTGGACCACGTCATGCGCGGCCTGTGGGAACACCAGCAGTCGACGGGCGCGGGAGTGACCTACGCCCGCTGGGTTCACCTCGCCGAGCACGCCACCGGACTCAACCTGGCCGAGGTCCTCGAGACGTGGGTGCGCCAGCCCGGCGAGCTGCCGTTTGAATCCCTGCTGGCGCCCTTTGGCCTGCGACTCGTCCGAGCGGCCTCCCCGCCCGGGAAGGCCGACTCGGACCCCGACGGCGGCGGGTACCTGGGCGCGAGGATCCAGGTGCAAGACGGGCGCCTGCGGGTGGAACACGTCCTGGCCGACTCCCCCGCCGAGGCGGCCGGGGTCGCACCCGGCGACGAGCTCGTGGCCCTGGGGGGCGTGCGCCTTGACCCCGCGACCTGGGAATCGAGGATCGCCGCCCTGCCTCCGCGCACCCGCACGGATCTTGCGCTCTTTCGCCGCGACGCGCTCCTGGTCCGCACGGTCACGCTGGGCGAGGCTCCACCCGCGTCCTACCGGATCATCCCTGCGGAGGACACGGAGGATTCCCGGCTGCTGCGCGAGGGCCTTCTGGGTCCGGGCGCACTCGCTTGACCCTCTCTCGCATCCTTGCGACAATGGCCTGGGATCATCCCTCCCCTTCGAGCCTGACGACCCGGGTCAGCCCCTGGGGAGCGTCGGGATCCTTGCCGGCCTCGAGCGCGCGCTCGTAGGCCATTCGATGGAGGAGCGCCAGCCGGACCAAGGGGTCGAGTTCCGGTCGCCACGTGGTGGCGCCCAGCGCCCGGATCTCGCTCTCAAGCGCTTGCAGGCCCTCGCCGCCTCGGTCGAGAAACGCCACCAGCGTGTCCTGATCGGCCGCGGACCTGGGGCCGTGCCGGTACTCGAAGGTGCTCCACGCCTCGGACCACAGCTGGCAGGTCTCCAGCACCTTGAGGCTGGCCTCGCGGGCCAGGGCAAGTTCCATGCCGCGCCCCAGGAACACGAAGTGGTGCTTGCCGGCCCCCGGCGGGTGTTCGCCGGCAAACGCCTGACGCAGCGCTCCTGGCAGGGCAAAAAGCCCGTGGTCGGCGCCGGTCTCGTCGTCCAGGATCGCGCGCCACAGGAGCAGGGTGGACGTGAAGGAACGGGTCTCCACCACGCTGCGCTCGGCCGCGTGCTCCAGGAGGATCACACGGGAGGCGGCCCGCGCCAGGGTGCTGCCGGGTTCCGTGGTGACCGCCAGCGTCGGGACCCCGGCCGCCTGCGCCGCCTCGAGCGCCCACAGCAGTTCCGACGTCTCCCCGCTACGGGAGAAGAACACCGCCGGATGCTTGGGATCGGGCCGGTACTCGGAGGCCACCCTGGGACTGGCGCTGAGGCCCGCCTCCAGGAAGGCCTCCTCGATGGCGCGGGCAAGGAAGTAGCTGGAGCCGCAACCCACCAGCACGGGTTCCCTCAGGATCATCGATTCGATCTCGGCGCGATACCGGTGACGGGTCTCGAGGGTGAGCTGCCACACGTCGGGCTGACTCAGGACCTCTTCCAGTAGATGACTCAGCGCGCATCCTCCTCGTTGGGCAACTCGGCAGATCACATCCCGGCGGACGGCGTTCAGGGAGGGTTCGAGTTGGAGGTACGCAGCCCGCGGCGGCTTGTCCTGGCAGCCCTGGGCATCGCGGTGCTCGTCGCCCTGGCGCTGTTCCCCTGGTCCGTGGTCCTCCCCTGGGTCAGGTTCACGGTCGGGTCGCACGTCCACGTGCGGGTGGCAGACCTGCGCCTTGTCCTGCAGCACGCCGGCGCCTGGGGTCCCATCATCTCCATCCTGCTCTTTGGCAGCCACGCCGTGATCCCCTACCCGCCGGAGGTGCTCATGGCCGCCAACGTGGTCGCCTGGGGCCCGGTGGGGGGCCTTGTGATCAGCTGGATCGGGTCGATGCTCGCCGCCATGCTCGGCTACCTGCTGGCCAGGGGGCTGGGCTGGCGTTTCCTGAACCGGGTGCTCAGCGACGCCTCGGCGCGCAAGTTCCGCGCCTGGTCCCAGATCCAGGGGCCCTGGGGACTCTTCATGCTTCGCCTGATCCCGTTCATCTCCTTCGATATCCTCAACTATGCGGCCGGGCTCGCGGGCATGGACCCATGGGGCTACGCGTGGGCCACGGGTCTCGGCATCCTGCCGGGTCTGCTCCTGGCCAGCCTCATCGGAAGCCACGCCCACTCCCAGTGGTCGTGGATCGTGGCCGGCGGGCTGGTTCTGATCTGGGCCGCAGTGATCATCGTGCGCCAGCGCTCGGAGCATTCGCGCCTCAAACCCGGACGATCGGACGCCTGAAGGGAAGGAATCTCATCATGGAACCTGTCGATCACGCCGAAGCTCGGTTCGACGATCTGGTGGCCACGCTCCGGCAAGCCCTGACCATCGACTCGGTGAGCTCGGCTCCCGCCAGGGGCGCCCCCTTCGGCGCCGGGACCCGGGCCGCGCTGGACGCGTTTCTCGAGGATGCCGGCCGCCTCGGCCTCGGCGTCCTCAACGACGACGGCTATGCCGGCCACGCCGAGTGGGGGGATGGACCGGAGCTCGTGGGCATCCTGGGCCATCTCGACGTGGTGCCTGCAGGCGACGGCTGGACCCATCCGCCCTTCGGGGGCGTGCTGGCGGCCGACCGCATCTACGGCCGGGGAGCGGCCGACGACAAGGGGCCCACCTACGCCGCGCTGTTCGCGCTGGACGCGGTGCGCCGAAGCGGGATCCAGCCCAAGCGGCGGGTCCGGCTCATCGTGGGACTCGACGAGGAATCGGGCTGGCGCTGCCTCGAGCACTACTTCACCCACCATCCCCGCCCCGATCTGGGGTTCTCCCCCGACGGCGACTTCCCCCTGATCAACCGCGAGAAGGGGCTGGTCGACCTTGAGTTCTCGGCGCCCGGTCACGGCCTCGACGGTCCGGTGCACCTGGTTTCCCTGCACGGGGGCCTGCGCCCCAACATGGTTCCCGACGCGGCGCAGGCGCATCTGACCGGCGGCGCCGCCGATGTGGAGCAGCTGGCGCACGCGCTCGAGCGCGATCCCCAGCGGCGGGATCTCGCCGTCGCGCGCGTCCCCGGCGGCCTGCGCGTGACCGCCCGCGGGATCTCCGCCCACGGCAGCACGCCCGAGGCGGGCCGCAACGCGGCCGTGATCCTGCTGTCCGCCCTCGACCGGCTGGGTCTGGGCGAGGGGCCCACCCGCGACTGGATCCGGTTCACGCTCGGCCGCCTCGCACCGACCGACGGATCGGGCCTCGGCATCCGGATGTCGGACGAGCTGTCGGGCCCGCTCACCGCCAACCTGGGCGTCGTGCGCATGGACCACGAGGGCTTCGCGGCCCAGGTGAACGTGCGCTACCCCGTCACCTTCGCCCTGGACGCCGTGCTGGGGCCCGCCGCTGGTGTGGCGCGGTCGGCGGGGGTGCGGATGGGCCATCAGCACCACCGTCCCCCGCTCCACGTCCCCGAGACGAGCCCCCTGGTGCAGACCCTCCTCCAGGCCTACCGAGCGGAGCGACCCGACAGCACCCTGGGCCCCATTGCCGTGGGCGGGGCCACGTACGCCCGCATGGTTCCCAACACGGTGGCGTTCGGGGCCGTGGAACCCGGCGGCCCCATGGTGATGCACCAGGCGGACGAGTTCATCACCCTGGACAACCTGCGCCTGGCGCTGCGCGTCTACACCCGGGCCATCGCCGAGCTGGTCAGCTGAGTGCGCGTCAGGATGCGAAGTGGGAGCGGTTCTTCTCGATGTAGTCGCGCCACTTCTCGGGAACGGCCACGTCCTCGAAGATGGCATTGACGGGGCACTCGCTCTCGCACGCACCGCAGTCGATGCACGTCTCAGGGTCGATGAAGAGCTGTTCGTCGTCGGGATCCCCATGAATGCAGTCGACCGGGCACACCTTGATGCACGACTGGTCCTTGGTGCCGATGCAGGGTTCGGTGATGACAAAGGCCACCCACGTCTCTCCTCTTGGCGGGGATTTTGGTCAACCGATTGTAGCATGCTCGGGCGCCAGGCGCCACGGGCGTCACCCCCAAACACCGCTGCGCGGCGGTGTTCAGAGCCCTGGACGACCCTCGCTCCGGCCTCCCTGGATGAGTCAAGGCGCGACCCGGCGGCGCAGACGGCCGCCCGGGTCGCGTGATCCGCCCCGCCGATCATGGCGGCCGGCCCCGGTCCACAAGGCCAGGGCCGGCCGCCGCCTCGTCGTCCGCAGCCACCGGCCGCGCCGCGGCCCGACCTTGCCAAGTCGTTGACGGTGTCCCCGCACGAGGCCCACGGGGACCGTGCAGGCCGCCGGCATCGACCAGCGGGACACGGGGCCGCTCCGGGGCCGGACCCGGGCGCGTTGGATCCCGCGCCGCTGCGCCCTCGCCGGTGCTGTTACCCGGCCCAGGGATCACGCCTTGTTTGGCGCAAAGATCGCCTGATGACCCCGGGTGGCGCACCCACATGCGCAGCGGTGTGCTATGCCACGTGCAACATGGTTGCTTCATGAAGATCGATCTGGCAGGCGGGTGACATGTCACCTCGGCCCTTCCAGCGTTTGCAGTGAAAGGAGTGGATGCACCGTTGCACCCCCTCCGACTCCTATCGGCCGCCGCGGTCCTTCTCGGCGCGAGCGTGCTGCCCCAGCCGGTCCTGGCCGCCGGAGGCCGGCCCGTGCCCACCGCGTGGACCCAGCTGCAGGCCAGCGCCGATCACAACGCGGTCTTCAGCGGTTCGCCGACGGCGCACACCTGGACGTTTCCCACCGGCGGCCTCATCGTTTCCGGCTTGAGCCTGGTCGGCCACGTCCTCTACGTGGAAAGCCTCGACCACGACCTCTACGCCGTCGACGGCGCCACCGGCAGCCTGCGGTGGATGCACCCCACGGAGGGCGAGGACATGCCCGCCCCGGCCCTGGTGGACGGGCGGCTGGTGTTCGCCAACGGCAACGATGTGGTCCAGGCCCTCTCCCTTCGCTCCGGGGCGACCCGGTGGCGGGTTCCGATCCGGGGTGTGGCCACCATGGCGTCGGCTGCCGCCAAGGGCACCACCGTGTTCATGGTGGCCGGGCAGTCGCCCGTCTCGACGCTGGTGCCGCCCGTGGTGACGTTTGCCGTGGACGCACTCACCGGCCGGATTCTCTGGCAGGCGCCCTACGGTGACGCCGACTGCTCGCCGACCCTCGGGGACGGGCTCGTGTTCGTGGAGTCCAGCGAGACCCTCAAGGGGGTCAAGGGCCCGGACACGGCGGTGCCCTGAGTCAACGCACAGGTCGCCTCGTGTGGAGCATCCTCTCCCCCCTGGGGCGGCGCACCCCCATGGGCGAGCAGGCGGTCGCCGGCACATACGTGGACGGCGTGCTCCACCAGTCGCTGCCCGAGGCCCACGAGTTCCTCGCGATCAACGCTGGCACCGGAAAGGTTCTGTGGACCGCGCACACCCGCGGCCAGCCCCGCACCGCCCCGGTCGTCTGGCGCGGCGACGTCCTTGCTGGGCGACAACCGCGGCGGCTTTTACTCGACCGACGCCCGCACCGGGCGGATCCTGGCCGTGCACATCTTCCCGGGCAAGGCCATCCGCCACACCGGCTTCATGTGGTCACTGTCGATCGTGGCGGGCGCCACCATCTACCTCAGCAACGGCACCACCGTGTACGCCATGCCCGTGGAGAGACTGGCGGGCGACGGCTCCTGACCCGCGCCGGGCGGCCCGCCGCCCACGATCCCGAACCCGGTCCGCTCCAGCGTCGCGCTCCCGGCGCGGGTGCGGCGCTCTGGGTCGGACGCCTCGCGCTCGCCGACCCGGGGGACCCTCGGCGTCGGCGCGAACCGCTAACCCGCCCGCGAGCGGAAGGTGATGGTGAGGGTCCGGGTCGCGGCATCCCAGCGCACCGTCGCGCCCAGCTCCTGGCTGACGAAGCGCACCGGTACCAGCGTCACGCCGCGGACGATCACCGCCGGCGTATCCAGCTTCACCTTGCGGCCGTTGACGACGGCCGTCGCGCTGCCGATGGTGACGGCCACGTTCGTCGATCCCAGCTGGTAGATCGCCCGGCGGCCGTTTTGGACCGAGCGGACCGTCGCGCCGATCGCCTGCCCCAGCCAGCGGAACGGGACCAGGATGTGGCCCGTCGCGTCGGCCCGGGCCGGCACGGCCAGCGTCTGCGCGTGGCCGTTGACGGTCGCGGCCCTACTGCCGAGCTTGAGCCGCAGCGTCGAGGTCGCCGCCGATCCTCGCGACCCGTGTCCACCCGCCCCGCGACCGCATCCCGACGTCGTGTCGAAGCGCCAGTCGAGTTCGGTCACC
>JAJZYS010000108.1 GCA_021797925.1 Bacillota bacterium | reverse complement strand
TCGACCCCCGGGGTGAAGCTGAGCTCGTCCTCGCCCAGCTCGAGGGTGCGCCGCACCCGCACCGGCCAGACGCGCCCCCCGGCGCGCATCACCAGCGACAGCGCGTCCGGCGTGCGCACGAGCTCGTGGGACCAGGGGATGGACCACAGCTCCCCGGCGTCGGGGACCGCCTCCCCGTTCCAACTCGACGGGTAGCACGAGGGGAAGAAGATGTCCAGGCCCCCGGACCACACGTCGTCGAACCTGACCCCGAAGGGGACCCGGGCGGGCTCGATGCGGGGGTTGTGCCACAGCCACTCCTTGGCCAAAGGGCGGTACTCGACGCTCCAGATCTTGCCCCCGAGCTCCGGCAGCACCACGACGCGCAGGCGGCGGCTCGCGAGGATCACGCTCTCGAGCTCGTTTAGCCGCCAGCCCGTCTCGACGGTCCAGGCCCTCATGACCCGCCCTCGGGCGAGAGGACGCCCCTCGTCACCCGCGTCCCACCACCGGGGGGACGAAGGCGGCCTCGCGGCGGTCGCGTGGGCGCAGAAAGTCCAGGTCGCACCCCTCGGGAGCCTGCAGGACGTGGTCGGCGAAGAGCCGGGGGTAGCCGCGGACGTGGGGCGAGGCGGGGGGCTGCCACCGCGCCCGCCGCCGTGCGATCTCCTGCGGGTCCACGAGCAGCTCCAGGCGACCGGCCTCGGCGTCGAGCTCGATCAGATCCCCGTCCTGCACCAGGGCCAGGGTCCCGCCCACCGCCGCCTCGGGCGCCACGTGCAGCACCACCGTCCCGTAGGAGGTGCCGCTCATGCGCGCGTCGCTGATGCGCACCACGTCGCGCACCCCCCGCGCGAGGAGCTTGCGGGGGATGGGGATGGACCCCCACTCGGGCATCCCGGCCCCCACGGGACCGCAGTTCTTCATCACCAGCACGGACTCGGGGTCCACCCCCAGCGCGTCGCTGTCGATGCGCGCCTGCATGTCCTGGTAGCTCTCGAACGTCACCGCCCGGCCCCGGTGGGAGAAGAGCCCCGCCGTGCCCGCCGACCGCTTGATGACGGCCCCGTCGGGAGCCAGGTTCCCCCGCACCACCGCGATGGCGGGTCCGGGGGCCACCGGGGCCTCGAGCCGGGCGATGACCTCGGTCCCCTCCTCGCGCACGCCCCCGTAGGTCTCGGCGACCGTGCGGCCCGTGGCGGCGAGGCAGCCGCCCTCGAGCAGCGGCATGAGCCGGGCGATGACGACCGCAAGGCCACCTGCCTCGTGAAACGCGTCCATGTGGTAGGTGCCGCTGGGCTCGACGCGCACCAGGAGGGGGACGTGGGCGGTGAGCGCCTGGAACTCGTCGAGGGTGAGGCGGATCCCGAGCCTCCCGGCAATGGCCGGCAGGTGGATCAGGGCGTTGGTGCTCCCGCCCAGGGCGGCGAGCAGCCGGAACGCGTTGCGGAACGCGGCCGGGGTCATCAGCCGCGAGGGCCGCAGGTCCTCGCGCACCATCTCCACGATCCGCCGGCCCGTGGCCTCGGCGGCCGCGGACCGGCGGGCGTCGCGGGCCGGCAGGCTCGAGGTGCCCGGCAGCATCATCCCCAGCATCTCCGACATGCTCTTCATCGTCGAGGCCGTCCCCATCACGGCGCAGCCGCCGAGCCCGCACGCCAGGGCCACCTCGAGCTCCTCGGTCGCCCCGGCGTCAAGCTGCCCCATGCGCCCCTCGTCCAGCTTGCCCCACAGGTCCGTGCCGTAGGTGACCCGCCGCCCGCGCAACACCGACGTGGGCCGGTGGCCCGCGCTAAGCTGCAGCGCCGGGAGATCGCAGCTGGCCGCGGCCATGAGCTGCGCGGGACAGGTCTTGTCGCATTCGCACATGAGCACCACGCCGTCCATGGGCAGAGCGCGGATGCACTCCTCCACGTCCATCGCCATGAGGTTGCGGTAGGGCAGGTCCGAGGGCTTCATGAGGTCCGAGGGGGTGGTGATGGTGTGAAACTCCATGGGGTATCCGCCGGCGAGGAGCACCCCGCGCTTGACGTCCTCCACGAGCTCCCTCAGGGGGAGGTTGCAGTTGTTGAAGTCGCTCCACGAGTTGGCGATGCCGATGATGGGCCGCCCCACGTAGGACTCGGGCACCCGGCCCATGGCCCGCATCGCCGTGCGGTGCTGGAGGCTGTGGTCCGGGGCGCCGCGGAACCACTCGTCACTTCTCAGCCGCATGCCTCACCCACCGTCCGCCGGGACCGCGGAGCCCACGGCCGCCGGGGACATCGCGCCCATGAGGCCCGCCCGCTCCAGCACCTCGAGGCCCACCGCCGCGAGGCGCACCCGCTCCTTGACCTGCAGGTTCGCCACCGACTGCAGGTGCACCCCCACCGGGTCCGTGGCCACCTCGGTGGCGAGTCCGAACTTGAGGTGCACCGGGGAGGCGACCCGGACGATCTCGGGCAGCTCGTAGAACCGCACGCCGCCCCCCATCCCCGCCGGCGCCTCCACGTACAGGTCCAGGGGGATGGGCACCGCCCGGCGGATGGCGGCGATGGCCCCCAGCGAAAGGTCCACGGGCAGGTTGAACGAGCTGGCGCCCAGCCCGTAGAGCACCCGGGCGGAGGCGGGATTGCCGTGGCCCATGGCCACCGAGGTCTTCATGGCCACGTCGGGGGGGATCTCGCCCAGCTCGCGAAGCTGGTGGAGCACCGACATGAGCCCTTCGTCGGAGACGAGCAGGCCGCGGATGCCGGCGTCCAGCGCGCGGCGCACGTCCTCGAGGGCAAACAGCAGCTGGGTGCCGCCCTGCAGGCGCTTGCGGGAGGATCCTCCCGCCGGGCTGCGCGCCTGGGCCCCCGACCCGTTCTCTCCCCGGACCCCGATGAAGAGGAACACGTCGATGCCCCGCTCGGCGCCCAGCACGTGCATCTCCCTGAGGTCCCGGTCGGTGAGGCTGGTGATGCCCGTCCCCTGGGACACCCGGTGCACCGGCACGCCCAGCTCGTCGGCGGCCCGCAGCATCACCTCGAAGACCTCGGCGTTCTCCACCTCGGGGATCTCGATCCGGAAGCGGCCGCCGTCGGAGAACGTCAGCTCCGATCGGGGCAAATCGTCCAGGTCCGCCGAGAGGTCCACGCGCCTGAGCCACGCGCTTGCCCGCTCCAGCATGAGCCACCCTTCCTTCGTCGCGTGTGGTGCCGGTGGTGAACGATGCCCGCCACCCCGATGGGGGCGCCCGGGGGCAGGCGCGCAGGGAAGAGTTCACGGCGAAGGGAACCAGGTCATCTCAGGCCCAGGCGCGGGTAGATCTCCGCCGGCGCCCGGAGTTCCTTCAGCGCGGTCTTCAGCGTTCGGCGCATCGTCTCGAGCGCCTCGGGCGCACGGCCGCTGATGTCGGTCTCCTGCCAGGGATCCGTCGCGATGTCATACAGGGGCGAATCCTCGTACCAGGGAGCGAACCGCACGGGATAGCGCCATACCCGCGTAGGGGTGTAGGGCAGGAAGGGGCCGCTCTCCACCGTGTCGGGGTCGGGCAGCTCGACGGGGTGGAACCACTCCAGCGGGTTCATGTACGCCGTGGAGTACAGGTAGAGCGGCTGGTCCCAGTCGGGGGCCGAATGATACGTGTAGCGCCCGTCGGTGACGTTGACCGCCCGGCCGTAGTACCCGTAGAGCGCCCAGTCGCGGACCTTCTGAGCCCGCCCGGTGAGCAGCGGCACGAGGCTGTGGCTGTGGGGCCCCGCCCCTTCGATCCCCAGGACGTCCAGCGCCGTGGCGTACAGGTCCACCGCCGACGTGAGGGCGCCCACCCTCGCCCCGGCCAGCTTGGAGTCGGGGTGGCTGATGACGAGCGGCGTGCGGGCCAGGACGTTGTACACGTGGCAGTCGGGCTTGCCCATCCAGCCCTTTTCCCCCAGGTAGTGCCCGTGGTCGGACGTCACCACCAGCGCCGTGTTGTCCCACAGGCCCCAGCGGTCGAAGCTTTCCAGGAAGCGGCCGAGCCACCGGTCCACCATGGTGAGCTTGCCCGCGAACTGCGCGCGCACGAACGCCACCTGCCTCGGGGTCATGTGCGCGGGGCCGTCGTCGTTGACGTTGCCGTACACCGGCCACAGGATGAGCTCGGGATCGTGGACGTCCTCGTCGGTGTACATCCGGGCGTAGGCCTCGGGGTTGTGAAACGGCTCGTGCACGTCGAAGCTGTCGATCACCAGGAGGAACTGCTCGTGATCGTGGTTCTCGTCGAGCCACCGGGCGGCGCTGGTGAAGACCCGCGGGGCCATGAAGTCCTCCTCGCGCGTGACGCCCTGGACGTTGCGCGCGTAGGCGATGGGGTTCATGTAGTCGGTCAGGGGCTGGCGGGGGTCGAAGTTCAGCTGGCGCAGGAAGGAGGGGTCAGGCCAGGGCGGGGCGGTGCGCCACGCGTCGTGCTCGTGGCCGCGGATGAAGTCAAACCCCTGGTAGTCGGTGTAGTAGCCGTGGCTGCCGTGCTGGAAGTAGTGAAAGTGGTCGGTCACCAGCTGCGTCACGACGCCCGCCCGCCGGGCCAGGCGGGCCACCGGCCGGTCGAAGGGTTCCATGGGCCCCCAGGGCCGCCAGAGAAACTCCTGAACGCCGGCGAAGAACTCCCGCCGGGCCGGCATGCACGGCAGGCTCCCGGCGAAGTGGGTGTCGAAGACGGCGCTGCGGGCCGCCAAGGCGTCCAGGTTGGGCGTGCGCACGTCGAGCTCGATGGGCTGGCCGTACATCTTGAGAAAGTGGCGGCTCAGGCTGTCGATGGAGATCAGGACCAGGTTCACGCTCCGCTCTCCTCTCGCGACGACTCAGGGTTCTCCCTCAGGCCCGCCCCGCCGGGACCTGGGTCCGGGGGCGGTAGTGCGCCTTCAGTTCCTCGTGGTAGGGCAGGCGGAAGATGGCGTCGATGAGGTCGCGGGCCTGGGCCTCGGACCGGGTGAACGGGTCCATCAGGACCAGCTGGAGCAACGACTCGTAGTCGCCGCGCGCGTACGCCACGAGCTCCGTCTCCACCGGCGCCACCCGGTCGCGCAGCGCGTGGCTCAGCAGCGGCTGGGGCAGCCCCCCGGTCTGGATGCCCTGGATCCCGCGGGCGCTCACCAGCGCCGGGATCTCCACCGCGAAGTCCCGGGGGATCCCCGGGACGAACTCCCCGGTGTTGGGGACGTTCACGATGAGGACCCGGGGCGTGTCGGTGACCATGGCGTCGATGAGGGGGATCATCGTCTCCCCCGACGGCTCGGATCCGAAGGTCGCCGTCAGGGAGAGCGACGGGTCGGCGACGGCGGCGCGGATGCGATCCACCGTGTCCTGCGCGTGAGCGAAGTACCGGTCGAACCAGTCCACGGGATCCTCCCGCCAGCGGCGCTCCACCTCGGCGTCGGTGTGATACCAGTACCCCCACGCCCCGCCGCCGGGGGTCGAGGTGTCCCCGATGGGAAAGACCCCGAACCGCTGGTAGAGGTCCACCGCCTTGGGTCCCAGGTAGTCGCTGAGGGGACAGCGCTCCCACCACTCCCGGGCCTGCGTTTCGATCCAGCGGTCGATGCGGGGGAACGCGTTCTCCCCCCGGTAGCGCAGCTGCGTCAGCCAGACGAAGTGGTTGATCCCGGGGATCTCGTACGTCACGTGCTCCCGCTCGAGCCCCAGCGCGTCGGTGAGGTGGTACACCCGCCGGAACCCGTGGCAGAGCCCCACCACCCGGGCCCGGGGGTACTTGCGCGTCAGGTACGTGACGCCGGCCATGACGGGGTTGGAGACCAGCACGTAGAGGGCGTCGGGGCACGTGGCGAGCATGTCCTCGAGCACCGACTCGATCAGCCGGAGCTGGTAGAAGTTGATCCAGAAGGCCTCGTCGTGGACCACGTGAAAGCTGCCGCCGAAGCGGTAGCCGCGCTCCATGGCCAGGGACCAGCCCTCGCGCCAGTGCTCGTGGCTCTCGGCGAGGGCGGTGTTGATGACGAAGTCGGCTCCGGTGAGCGCCTCGATCCGGTCGGTGGTGCGCTCCAGCCGGAGATCCGCGCCCGCCTCGCGGGCGTAGCGGCTGCACAGCTGGAACGCGGCCTCCAGGCGCTGCGCGTCAAGGTCCATGAAGGCGACGGTCGAACCGCGAAGGCCCGGCGTCAGGCAGATGTCCTTGACCAGGGAAAGCGAGAACATGCCGCTGCCGGCCCCGATGATGGCGATCCTGGGCAATCCGGTTGCCCCCCTGTTGTTATTTTACGAACGCCGTTCTCTTAGACGATACAACCATACGAACCCGTCCGCCGGCTGTCAATACCCCGGATCGCCGTGGGCGTCAGGCCTTGCCGGGGGGACGGGGAGCGCCGCCGCGTGGACGCGAGGCAGGCGCCCACGAATTCCGATGGCGTGGCAAGAACCCTGCCGGTTCCTCTTTACAGGCGGGGTCGGCTATACTAGGATTATTTTCAGAACGGTGTTCTTATGATAAAAACAGCTTGAGGGGGTGCGCCGCCAAGCATCGGCGAGAGCTCCGGCCGGGAATCGACCCCCAGCAACCGCGGCAAGGAGAGGTGTGTCAAGGGTGCGTGGAAAATTCCCGAAGATCATGTCCGTGGCCGTGTCGACCGTCCTCATGAGTGCCGCCCTGAGCGCGGGTGGAGTGAGTCAGGCCTCGACGACCCACACCACCCTGACCTTCTGGACGTACTTCACGCCCACGGAAGCCGAGAACCAGTGGATCATGACGGCGGTCCACGTGTTCGAGAAGCAGCATCCCGGCGACACCGTCGACGTGGTGCGCCAGCCCCACGGCGCCGAGTACTTCTCGCTGTTCGACGCCGCCTCCCTGGCCAAGTCGGGCCCCGACATCCTGAACCTGTGGACGGGTCTGTACGCCCTTCGGTACCATCAGTTCCTCCTCCCCCTCAACCGCTACCTGACCCCTGCCCAGAAGGCCAGCATGGTGGGCCTCAAGTACGCGTCCCAGGGCTTCAACACCAAGAACAACATCTACGGCATCGTGAGCGAGATCCAGTCGTACGAGGGCTTCTACAACAAGAAGCTGTTCCGCGAGGCGGGGATCAAGAGCTATCCGGCCACGTACGCGCAGTTTCTCGCCGACTGCAAGGCCCTCAAGGCGCACGGGATCCTTCCCATCGTGGACGGCGCGTACCAGCCCTACAACACCTTCTCCTACTTCCTGATGAACGTCATCAAGTCCTGGCAGATCAACAGCCTCCGGGTGGGCGCCATCAAGTGGACCGACCCGAGGATCCTCTCCGCCATGACCCGCTACACCGCGCTCTACCGCGACGGCTACGTGAACAGCAACGTGCTCACGGACAAGAATCCCGAGCAGCTCTTCCTCAACGGCAAGGCCGCCATGATCCTGGACGCCGGCAGCTGGGACGTGCCGGTGAACTACAAGGCGCTGGGCAAGAACGTGGGCCTCATGTTCATCCCCCAGGACCCCGGCGCGCCGTCCGCGGGCGACATCGTCTCCTTCCCGGGCTGGATGACGTCCGTGACCAGCTACTCAAAGCACCGCAAGCTGGCGATCGCCTTCATCCGCGACGCCCTCACCCCCACCGTCAACGACGCCATGGCCAAGGCGGGCCTCGTGCCGGCCAACCGCCAGGTGCCCGTGCGGCTGCTCACGAATCCCCTGCAGAAGGAACTCTACCAGAAGACCCAGTCGGGTCACATCTGGCCCATGTTCGACAACCTCATCCAGCCCCAGATCGCCGACGACATGACCAGCGAATTCGGCCTGGCCATCACCGGCAAGGTGACCCCCGCCCAGGCGCTGGCGCAGCTCGAGCAGACCTGGCAGGCCCTTCCCGCCAGCCAGCGCTGATCGCGGAGCGGCGCCCGGGCGGGCGCCGCTCTTCCCTTTCCCCATCCGAACCGCGGACGAGGACGATGGTTTGCTAGAGAACGCCGAGCCCCAGCTGACCCTGGCCTGCTCCCGACCCTCGCTGCGCCGCCGCCTGCTGGGACGCTACAACGTGGGCCTGGTGGGAATGCTCTACCTCCTGCCGGCCGTCGCCGTCCTGGCGTTCTTTCTCCTGACCCCCATCGTCGAGGCCTTCTACTACAGCTTCTTCGACTGGAACGGCTCCACCGCCACGTGGGTGGGGCTGGGCAATTACATGAACCTCCTGCACTCGTCCACCTTCGGCACCATCGCCCTCAACGACCTGATCCTCCTGGCGTGCATCCCCCTGTGGGTGCTCTTCCCGCTGGTGCTGGCGGTCATGATCAACAGCCACGTCAGAGGCTGGCGCTTCTTCCGGCTGGCGATCTTCGCGACCACGGCGCTCTCGTTCACCGTGGTGGGCATCGTGTGGGCGTACATCTACTCCTACCACGGGCCGTTCAACGCCCTGCTCCGGGTCGTTCACATCCACCCGCTGGACTGGCTCGCCAACGGGCCCACGGCGCTCGCCGCCCTCATCGTCACCGCCATCTGGACGTTCATGGGGACGGGCCTGATCGTCTACCTCGCCGGGCTCGGGGCCATCCCCCCGGAGATCCTGGAGGCGGCCCGCCTCGACGGAGCCCGGGGCTCCGCGATGCTGCGCCACGTGATCCTCCCGCTCATGAAGCGCTACGTGGAGTTCTTCACCGTCTTCAGCATCGTCAATGCATTCACCAATCTCTTCGCCCTCATCTATGTCATGACCGGCGGAGGCCCCGGGTTTTCCACCACCACCCTGGAGTACTACATCTACGTGGACGCGTTCGCCAACATGAACTTCGGCGAGGCGTCCGCGGTGGGTGTGATCCTGTTCCTCGTCATGATCGGGGTGGCTGTGCTCCAGATGAAGGTGCTGCGCACGGGAGAGTGACACCGGTGAGCCGAGCCCTCGGGCGCGTTTCCCTCCCCAGGATCGTCATCTACGTCGTATTGTCCCTCGTGACGATCTCCGCCATCTACCCGTTCTTCTTCATGGTGATCAACGCGTTCAAGTCGA
>JAJZYS010000107.1 GCA_021797925.1 Bacillota bacterium | reverse complement strand
TTCTCGAGTTCGACCTTGGTGTCCATGCGCTGCTCGAGGCTCTCGAGGTCGACCTTGGTGGCCATGCGCTGCTCGAGGCTCTCGAGGTCGACCTTGGTGGCCATGCGCTGCTCGAGGCTCTCGAGGTCGGCCTTGGTGGCCATGCGCTGCTCGAGCATGGCGAACCGTTGCTCCAGACATTCTCTCAGCTCGTGGTCCATGGCGCCCCCTGTTCTACATTGGTGGTGTCACGAGCTGCCCCAGCTTTTTGCCAGTGACAGACTGCTGTACGTGCCGCCTCTGCGGGCGACCGTTTCCCGGCCGACTCCTCGGGCACCAGGTCGGCAAGGGCGCTTCGATCCGCCCGTCGTCTCGCACCTTCGCCGACAGACCACGGACGTGAGATCGCACAACGCTCGGCAGCCTCCGCCGCAGTCACGCCACTGCTTCAATATGAACTGAAGCATGCTTGGGGGTTGAAGCGAGTGTGGGGAGCGTCGCCCTTCAATCCGGCCGACGCGTTTGTCAAGCTGGGCAACTGATCGCCATGGCGTGATCGAGGGGACAAATTCTGCATGTGGTTGCGTGTAGCACCTGCCCCGCACCTCCCAACTTCCCACTTACGGGATGCAATGACATATTCTGGACTATCGTCTTTGGACCGTCAAGTGCCCGTTCCTGTGGCTGCGGCTGCGCGCCGTCACGGAGTAACGACCCCGATGGTCCCAGGAGCGCGTGGACGAATCTCGGCTCGCACGACGCGGCTGCAGAGGCGTTGACAATCGTGACTGGATCCGATACACGAGCGCGCTGCCCCCGGACAGGTTCGCACCGCTTGCGGAGTGGGTTCCGCTCTGGCGCTAGAGGGAGCGGTGTGCCATTCCCTACGCCGCCGGCGCGGTTCCCGGTCTCCTTCCGGCGTCGGAATCGGTCGTCCAGGACGCGCTTGACCGTATCCACCGGTGTGCACCGGCGGATCTCGGGATCATCCGCCCTGGCCAGCACATTTGAGGCGGCGACAAACGTCCGCGTCACCATCCCGCCCGCAACGCAGGCAGTGAAACCTGCCCCCGTGCCGGCTGTCCCTGTGGACGTACCCGCACGACGGATCGGGGGATGCTTGACTGGTGTATGCGGCGTTGACTGTTTCAAGGCGCGGACCTCCCGCCTGGACCCGAAACTCCACACGCTCGCGCAGCGCTGAACGCGCCCAGCGCGAGACGATCCGCGACAGCTTGCGGCTCCTCGTCCGGCCCCGCAGCCGTGACAGGTCTTCCACGACGACCACGGCGGGACGGCTGCGCAACGCCTGCCGGACCGCCTGCCCGACCACCGTCTTGACGGCGGCCTCGCCGCGAATCCGCCTTGCCCGCAACTTCCCCTGTCCCGGGTTCCTGCGCCGGATCCGTGCCGCCTTGGCGGCGTCCCCTTGCGATTGCGCCTGCCTGGCCAGGTGCGACAGCCTGTTGCGCGCCTTTCCGGTCTTCGCGGTTACCTCGCAGAGCCGTTCGAGCAGATCGCCGTAGCCCTGGCCGTACTTCGCTCCGGCGGACGAAGCCAGCACCTCGGTCACGCCCGCGTCGAGCCCGAGCGCCGGACCGGACGCCGCCTGGGCCGGAATGCGCACGTCGTACGCCACGTGCGCCGACACGGTCCCCCCGCCTTGCGCTCGGGGACGGAGATCGCGATCCCCTTCCACTTCGAGCCGGGAGGCGGCGTCGGGTCCGGAGCCTCACTCCGGAGTACGGCGCCGATGCGCACGTACCTGCGCAGTATCCAGAAGGCGTAGTGACGCTGTTCGCCCTCGAACCGCCGGAACAGCTTGGCCCGCAGGTGCGTGTCCGCGATGGCGCCCAGGATGTGACGGCGCATGGTGTCCACCGCGTCAAGCAGCGCGTGGTCGTGGAGGTGGACCGGCACGTCGGCCGGGCGACCGGCCTTCGTGGCGGCCCTAAGGGCACGCGAGTCGTCGAGGTCGCGCCATGCGCGCGTGCGGCCCAGCCTCCTGAGGAAGCCGTCCTTGACCCGCGTGTAGGCCAGCGCCGTGCGAGTACGAGTGTGGCGCTTGCCCGGGTTGAGCGAGAACGTCTCGTACTTCGCCGTACGCTTGAGCGGTGGCTGCTTCGCCTCTGTCACGACCCGCCCGCGGCCTTCTTCAAGGCGTCCAGCACCTCCTTGTGTTTATGGCTGCGGCTGCCGTAGAGCCGAGCCGAGAACACGGCGACGATCTCAAGCACGTCCTCGGCCAGCTCCTCTTCAAGGTGGACTCTTCCGAGGCGTTGATGATGACCACCTCGGCGCCAAAGTGTTCGCAAAGAGAAAACACCAGTTCGGAACCAAAGCGCAGCAGTCGATCCTTATGCGGGATCACCAGACGGCCGATCTCGCCGGAACAGATGCGGCGGATGAGCTTTCTCAGGCCCTTCTCCAGATCCTCGATGACGGGGCCTTATGGGGAGCAAGCCCACGCAATTTAGCAAGATCGTACAAGCGCCGCCCCGTAGGAGTGCGCTCCACCTGGATCTTCCCCGCCTTCTCCCAACGCCGCAGGGTGGCCGGATGGATCCCGAGTTCCTTGGCAGCCTTGCCAATACTCACCAACACGAGTCAATCTTAAACGCTCACACCTATCAACCTGTGTTTATGATCCCGTGAGCAGTTGCCACCCCCGCGCGGGATGGCGACAGGGAGACGCGGCACTGGCGGGCGACATGTGGAGAAGCGGGTTCACGGCTTCTAGCCCTGGGCCGCCGCGCTGTCGCCGGCCGACAGGTCCATGCCCAGAAGTGCGCGGATCTCAGGCCAGGCGGCCCGGGCGGCTCGGTATCCCGATTCCATGAGCGCCTCGGCGCGGGAGAACCCGGCCAGCGGCCCCAGCGGCTCGGGATAGATGGCCAGGTCCACGCCCGTCTCGCCACGGACCCGGTTCAGGTCCCGCAGGACGAATCCCATGCTGTGGGTCGCGACCTCCTCGAACCCCGGCTCCAGCGACGGCTGGCCCTCGGTCCCGCCGATGAGCACCGCCAGATGGGGACGGGGCGCCACGAGGTGCAAAAGGTCCGTGGGCGCCCCGTCGCACAGACCTCCGTCCATCAGGACCCGGCCGGCCACCACCACCGAAGGGAAGACGAGCGGCACCGCCATGGAGGCCAGGATGGCCTGATACAGCGGCGTCGAAGTGGGCAGGACGGTGCTTCCCGGCGGTGGCTGCACGGCCCGAGAGGCCAGGATGGCGCGAGTGCCGCCTGAAAGGTCCGACGCCACGAGGATCAGGGGGATGCGCGTGGCCGACATCGGCTGCGACTGCGTGAGGTCGCGGAGCAGGGCCGCGAAGTGCCGGGTGCTGATGAGCGCTCCGTACTGCGCCCTGAGTCGCACCCGGCCGCGGGTGAGGTTGCGCAGGGCGCCGGCGACAAAGCCCCGGTAGTTCAGAGGCAGATACCGGCGGTGGTGGCGGGTCACGTCCAGCGTCAGGTTCCAGAGGTCGTCCACGCCCACACCCGCGGCGTACAGACCGCCCACCAGGGCGCCCGCGGAGGTGCCCGTGATGCCGGCGGGCCGCACGCCCAGCTCCTCCAGCGCCCGAAGAACCCCCACGTGCGCCAGGCCCCACAGTCCGCCGCCGCTCAGCGTCAGACCAAAGGATGCACCGTGTTCCTGCCCCATGCTGTCCTTCCCTCCGGCGCTAACCTTCCCCACCGTCCATGGCCTGGCCGATGTGGTCGAGGATCGGCCGCAGCAGGTTGGTGAACTCCGCGGGAATGATGAACGTGCTGCTGGGTCCCTGGCCGATGGACTTGAGCGTCTCCAGGTACTGCAGGACCATGGTCTTGGTGTCCACGGTGTGGGCGGCCGCGAAGATCGTCTGCAGGGCCAGGGCGAAGCCTTCGGCCACCAGCGCCTGGGCCTGGCGCTGACCCTCGGCCCTGAGGATGGCGGACTGCTTCTCGCCCTCGGCCACGGTGATCGCGGCGGAGCGGGTGCCCTCCGCCTCGGTGACCAGGGCCCTTCGCGACCGCTCGGCCGACATCTGCCGGATCATCGCGTCGCTGACCTCCCGCGGCGGCACGACCTCCCGGATCTCCACCCGGGTCACCTTCACGCCCCAGCCTTCGGTCACCTCGTCCAGCTTCGTGGCCAGGATCTGATTGATCTGGTCGCGCTTGGCGAGGACGTCGTCCAGGGAGAGGTCGCCCACCACGGCGCGCAGGTTGGTGGTGGCCATCCCCTGCACCGCGCCGGCGAAGTTCTGCACCCGCACCACCGAGAGCACGGGATCCTCCACGCGGGAGTAGATGAGAAAGTCGATGGAGATGGGCGCATTGTCCTTGGTGATGCAGGTCTGATGCGGGATCTGCAGGAACTGCTCCCGCAGGTCCACGTTGGTGGGCTGGTCGATGATGGGGATGAGGGCCACGAAGCCCGGGCCGCGCTGGCCGATGCACCGGCCCAACCGGAAGACCACGAGCCGCTGATACTCGCGCACGATGTGGATCACGGCCCGGAAAAGGAAGACGAACACGATGACCGCGAGGACGAGCAGGATGAGCGGAATGTAGTGCATCGTCAGGGGCGCTCCCTCGGGAGGCGAGCGCCGTCCCTCCCTTCGGCGGCATCGATGGGGCGCATCGGGGACCGGGCGGGTGACGGCGACGGCGCGGCGGCGAGCTCAGTGGGCCCGGGCGGGCCCGGGCGAGGGTGCGGGGGGCAGTTCGGGGTGCTGGGTCTCGGATTCGGGCAGCGGCTCCACCTCCAGTTCCAGGTTGTGAATGGCCACGACCCGCACCGGGGTGCCGGGCATGAGCACCTCCCCGGTGCTGGAATGGCTCACCCAGAAGGAGCCGGCGACATAGACGGTGCCCTTGGGCTTCACGTCGACGCCGCGCACCAGGGTCTCCACCCGTCCCCGGTGGCCCACCGCCGAGCGCTGGGCCATGAGGCTGCGGCGGGAGCGAAGCCGCAGCGCGGCGGCCAGGGCGAACACCGGCAGGGCCACCGACAGGGCGGTGACGGCGGCGATGAGCCAGCTCGCCACGCGTTCCGGAGGACCGAACGTCGCGGCCGAATTGAAGAGAAAGAAGGATCCCAGGAGGAAGGCGATCACGCCGCCGATGCTGAGGACGCCGTGCGTGGTCGCCTTGACGTCCGCGACCAAAAGGCCCATCCCGATGACGAGGAGGATGATCCCCGCCGCGCTGACGCTGAGGATGTCAAGGCCCACGAAGCCGAGGAACAGCGAGATGGCCCCGGCCACGCCCACGACGAGCGTGGGGTGGAAGAACTCGGCGATCAGGCCCCAGAAGCCCAGGGTGAACAGGATGTACGCGACGTTGGGTGAGGCGACCGACTCCAGGATGCTGGCCCAGAAGGGCAGCGTCCCGTACCGGATCGGCGCGCCCCGGGTGTGCAGGGTGACCGTGCGCCCGACGGCCAGGTGCACCCGGCGCCCGTCCAGCTCCCGCACCAGGGCGGGGAGCGTGGGGGCCACGAAGTTCACCACGTGTTCCCGCAGCGCGGCCGTCGCCGGCAGTGACTGGGCCTTGACCACCGAGAGCGCGGCCCAGCGGGCGTTGCGGTGGTTCACCTGTGCCCAGGAGGTGATCATGGCCACGGCGTCGTTGGTGACCTTGCGGTTCTCCACCGAGCTGAGGTTCTGTCCCTGACTGCCCACGGGATGGGCCGCGCCGATCTCGGTGCCGGGAGCCATCGCCGCCAGCGAGGCCGCGTAGGTGATGAACGTGCCCGCGGATCCCGCCCGGGCGCCGGGCGGGCCCACGTACACCACGGTGGGGATGGGGCTGCGCAAGAGCGCCATGGCCATGGTCCGCATGGCCTGAAGGTCGCCCCCGGGCGTGGAGAGCTCCACGACGAACGCCTGGGCGCCGTCCTTCACCGCGGCGTCGAGGCTGGTGACCAGGACCCCGGCGGTGACCGCGTCGATGTCGGTGTGAAAGGGCAGCACGTCCACCGGCCGGGGACCTTTCGCGGCGGCGCCGAGCGTGAGACCCAGCACCATCAGGAACACCGGCGCCGCCAGCAAGAGCCTGCGCAACCCCCGAGCCCCCTTCCAGCGAGGAGATCCGCTTGCACCGGCGAACCCATGGACGCGGGCGATGGCCGCCGTCGCGGGGGGTTCCCCTGTCCCGCTCATTGTATACGTATCGGACGGTGGGTTATAGTGGTTCAAAGTCGGGAAGGAGTGTCGTCATTGCGGGTCGTTCTGGCATATTCGGGGGGCCTTGACACCTCCGTGATCGTGCCCTGGCTCCGGGAGCACTACGGGGCCGAGGTTGTGGCCTACGTGGCGGACGTGGGCCAGGGCGAGGACCTGGAGGCGGTGCGGCAGAAGGCCCTGCGCTCGGGGGCGGCCGAGTGCCTCGTGGACGACCTGCGCCTGCCGTTCGTGCGCGATTACCTGTTTCCGCTCATCCAGTCGGGGGCCGTCTACGAGAGCAAGTATCTCCTGGGGACCGCGATCGCCCGCCCCATCATCGCGTGGGGGCTCGCGCGGGCGGCGGAGCGGTTCGGCGCCGACGCGGTGGCCCACGGCGCCACCGGCCGGGGCAACGACCAGGTCCGGTTCGAGGTGGGCGTGCTGGCGCACCGGCCGGATCTGAAGATCATCGCCCCGTGGCGCGAGTGGGATCTGCGCTCCCGCGAGGACGAGATGGCCTACGCGGCGGAGCACGGCATCGAGGTGGACCAGGGACCGCGCGACCCCTACTCGCGCGACGGCAACCTCTGGCACCTGAGCCATGAAGGCGGAGCCCTGGAGGATCCGGGCGCGCCCCCGCCCCCGGACATCCTGCGCTGGGTGACGCCGCCCAAGGATGCCCCCGCCGAAGGCGAGGAGATCGAGATCGGCTTTGAGGCCGGGCGGCCGGTGAGCGTCGACGGCGAGGCCCTGGAACCGGTGGCGCTTTTGGAGCGCGTCAACCAGCGCGCGGCGGCCCAGGGGGTGGGCATCGTCGCCATGCTGGAGAACCGGCTCCTGGGGATGAAGTCGCGGGGCGTGTACGAGACCCCGGGGGGCACCATCCTCACCGCGGCGCACCGCGACCTGGAGGAGCTGTGCCTGGACCGCGACACCCTGCATTTCAAGGCCCACGTGGCGCTGCGGTACGCCGACCTCGTCTACGACGGCCTGTGGTTCTCCCCCCTGCGCGAGAGCCTGCAGGCCTTCATCCAGGAGACCCAGCGCTACCTCACCGGCACCGCGCGGCTTTACATGCGCCAGGGCGCCGTCGCCTCGCGGGGCGCGCGTTCCAGGTTCTCGCTCTACAAGCCGTCGATCTCCACGTTCGGGGTGGGAGACCTGGACCACAGCGCGGCCTCGGGATTCATCACCTGCTACGGGCTGCCCACCCGGGTCCGGGCGATGCTCGGTCGCCTGCCTCGATGACCAAGGCCTGGGGCGGGCGCTTCGGGCCCGAGGGGGGCCGTGGCGCCGAGGCGTTCACCGCGACCCTGCCCGTGGACCAGCGCCTGTGGCCCCAGGACCTGGCGGGAAGCCGGGCGCACGCGCGCATGCTGGGCCGGCAGGGGATCCTGACCCCGGAGGAGGTCGAGACGATCCTCGGGGGCCTGGACGCCGTGGAGGCGGAGCTGACGTCGGGCCAGGCCGTGTTCGACCCCTCGCTCGAAGACATCCACCTGTGGGTCGAATCCCGGCTCATCGAGCGGGTGGGGGCGGTGGGGGGCAAGCTGCACACCGGTCGCAGCCGCAACGACCAGGTGGCTGTGGACGAGCATCTCTTCGTCGTGGAGGCGGCCGGGGACCTCGAGGCGGCCCTCATCCGCCTGGAAACGGCCCTCGTGGAACGGGCGGAGCGCGAGCCGGGGCTCGTCATGCCCGGCTACACCCATCTGCAGCGCGCCCAGCCGGTCCTGTGGTCCTTTCACCTTCTGGCCTTTGCCTTCATGTTCGAGCGCGACCGCGACCGGCTCCGGGAGACGCGGCGCCGGGCGACGTGCTCGCCGCTGGGGGCCGCGGCCCTCGCCGGGACGCCCCACCCCATCGACGCCCACTGGACCGCGGCCCAGCTGGGACTTGCCATCCCGTGTCCCAACGCCCTGGACGCCACGTCCAACCGGGACGAGATCGTGGATCTCGTCTACGCCGGGGCCATGACGGCGGTGCACCTGAGCCGGCTCGCCGACGAGCTGGTGCTGTTCAGTTCCGAGGAGTTCGGGTTCGTGGTGCTCGACGAGGCGTACGCGCGGGGTTCGTCGATCATGCCGCAAAAGCGCAACCCTGAGACCGCCGAACTCGTGCGGGGCAAGAGCGGCCGCGTGATCGGCAACCTGGTCGCCCTCCTCGTGACCCTCAAGGGGCTGCCCCTCGGGTACCAGAGCGACCTCATGGAAGACAAGGAGCGGCTGTTTGACACCGTGGACACCGTGAAGGCCTCGGTGCAGGTGATGACCGACGTCGTCCGCACCCTGACGGTGCGGCCCGAGCGGATGGCGCAGGCCGCTCGCGGGTTCGCGCTGGTCACCGACCTCGCCGACGCGCTCAGCGCCCGGGGCGTCCCCTTCCGGGAGGCCCACCACCGCGTGGGCGCGCTCGTGCGGCGCATGGAGGCGCAGGGCCTCACCGTGGAAGACCTCACGCCCGAGGTCCTCGCCCGGCTCGACCCGTCCATCCCCGGCGAGCTGCTCGCGGTTCTCGACCCCGGCCGGGCGGTCCAAGCCCGGCGCTCCGCCGGCGGAACCGCTCCGGAGCGCGTGGCCGAGCAGATCGCCGCGCTGCGGCGGTCGCTCTCGGCGGGGGCCGGCGGCGGAGCGTGACCCGGGGCGCGTGGGTCGCCAGCGAGGCGGTGACGCCGGGTCACCCGGACAAGGTGGCCGATCAGCTGGCGGACGCCGTCGTGGACGCCGTCCGCGCGGGCGACCCCGCCGCGCGGGCGGGCGTCGAGGTGCTCGTCTCCCCCCGGCGCCTCGTGGTGAGCGGACGGATCGTGACCCGTGCACCGCTTCCTAGGGAGCGTCTCGTGGCCTTG
>JAJZYS010000106.1 GCA_021797925.1 Bacillota bacterium | reverse complement strand
ATGCCCCGTCCTCCTGCCTGACTCGCCGCGGCCGGGTGGCCCCGGGCACTTTCATACCCGCCGCGTGCGGTTGTGCACCGCTTGGAGCGTAGCACGTCGGCCTGTCAAAAGCAAACCTTCCGTTCGCCGCCGGAGGAGCATCCGTCCTGCGGGAACCGCCGTCGGGACGCCTCGGCGCCCACCACGCGGGGAGCCGGTCGGCAAACCCGCGCATCGGGCCGAGATCACGCGGAACTGGTGGCGTCCGTCCCCGGGCGCGGGGCCTCGACGATCCGGGCGCGGGCGTACGTGCGGTACGCGCCGACGATGGTCACCCGGACCCGCTCGCCCACGTGACGGGCCCCGCCCTCGACGTTGATCACGTATCCCTCGATCCGCGCGATGCCGTCGGCGGGATTGGAGACGTGCGGCTCCTGGATGCGCAGGTCGATGGTGTCGCCCGTCGACACGGGGCGGGCGATCCGCTCCACCACGTCCCGAGGGCCCAGTGCCTTGACCACGTGCTGCTCGATGCGCAGCGCCTCCGACCCGCGGACGAACACCGACCGGCCGGTCTCGCGCTCCAGCTCGCGCAGGTTGGCCCCCCGGCGCCGATCAACAGCGCCGCCACCTGCGGGTGCACCTCCACCAGGATGGCCTCCGCCGCCTCCCGCCGGAGCACCGCCTTGATCTCCCGGCGGATGCGGTGGCTCATGGTTTCCTCGGAGAGGACGCGGCCCCGGCCGTCGCAGTCGGGACACACCCGCAGGAGTTGGGCCGCAAGGCCCGCCGCGGTCTTCTTCCGCGTCATCTCCATCAGCCCCAGCGCCGTGAACCCCAGCACGTGCACCCGGGTGCGGTCGCGGCGAACGGCCTCTTCCATGCGCGCCATCACCGCTTGGCGATCGCGCTCGTCGTCCATGTCGATGAAGTCCACCACGATGATGCCCGACAGGTCCCTCAGGCGGATCTGCCGCGCGATCTCGTCGCAGGCCTCCATGTTCGTTTGAAAGACGGTGCTCTTGAGGTCGGTGGTCCCGACGAACTTGCCGGTGTTCACGTCGATCGCGGTGAGCGCCTCGGTGGCGTCGATGACCAGGGTGCCCCCGCTCTTGAGCCACACCTTGCGCCGCAGGGCCTTGTCGATCTCGCCCTCGATATTGAAGGCGTCAAACAGCGCGGTGCGCTGGGGGCGGAAGTACCGCACCCGGCGCTTCAGGTCGGGGGACATGATCTCGCACAGCTCCATGACCCGCTCGTACTCGGCCCGGTCGTCGATCACGAGCCGCTGCACGTCCTCGGTCATCATATCCCGCACGATCCGGAAGACCAGCCCCAGGTCCCGGTGCAAGAGCGCCGGCGCCTCGGCGCTGCGCGAGCGCTCCTCGATCCGGCTCCACAGCCGCTTGAGGAACTGCATGTCCTGGGCCAGCTCCGCCTCGGTCCGGCCCTCGGCCACCGTGCGCACGATGACGCCCAGTCCCGGCGGCCGGATCGACTCGGCCAGGGCCCGCAGCCGGGCGCGTTCGTGCTCGTCCGCGATGCGGCGGGAGACGCCCACGTCGCCGCTCCTGGGCATGAGCACCAGGTAGCGGCCGGGAAGCGCGAGGTTCGTGGTCATGCGCGCCCCCTTGGTCCCCACGGGCTCCTTGGCCACCTGAACAACGACTTCCTGCCCCGGCTGGAGCACCTCGTCGATGGTGGGCCGACCCCGGGGATGCTCGGGCGCGTCGTCCAGCTCCTCGCGCTCCCACATGGCACTGGTGTCCCCGACATAGAGGAAGGCGTTGCGCTCGAGCCCCACGTTCACGAAGGCGGCGTCCATGCCCGGCAGCACGTTTTCCACCCGGCCCTTGTAGATGTTGCCGGCCACCCGCTCGGACACGGGGCGCTCCACCATGAACTCCGCGAGCTTGTGGTCCTCGATGACCGCCGCCCGGGTTTCCAGCGGCTCCACGCTGACCAGGATCTCCTTGACGGACGGCTGGCCCGCCCCCGGTTGCTCCGCACGGGCCGACCCCGCACGTCGGCTCCGCCCGCGTGCGGCCCGCCGGACGCCGCTGGCCGCCTCGCCCATCGCCGCCCTCCCCCCGCAATTCCCACCCACTATACCTGAATTCACCATCCTTTGAAAGGGGTGCCCCGCCGGCTCCCCCGTTGCGCAGGCGGCAGCCCGCCGGGCCCCGGGCCCGCGGCCCAGGACTTGTGCTCAGCGTGCCCGCCGGCGCAGCACCTCTCCCATCGTAGCCCCCGTCCCCCCGCGAAAGACCTCCTCCGTCAGCTCCCGCTCGGTGATCTCGCCCAGCACCTCGAGCCCCTCGTCGGCGACGAGCACCCGGTGATAGCGCCTGGGCACGAGGCACCGGACCACCTCGCCCACGGTGGTCCCTTCCAGGGCGATGAGCCCCTCGGTGCCCAGCACTCCGCGCTCGCGCAGCCGCCGCACCTTGAGGTCGAGGAGCCGGAAGAAGGTCAGGTGCGCGGGGGGCCGCTCCCGGCGCGCGGAGATCCAGAGAAACACCGCCACCGTCCACAGCGACAGGGGGCTCGACCCGAGAGCCAGGGCCAGGGCGCCTCCCGCCGCGGCGACCACGGCGGCCACACAGCCCCAGCGCAGCAGCCGTCGGGCCGCCTCCTCGTACCCCCAGCGGTTGCCCAGGATCAGGCGCGCCACGCGGCCGCCGTCCAGCGGCAGGATGGGCAGGAGGTTGAACAGTCCCATCACCAGGTTCACGTGCAGGAAGAACTCGAGGCGAGGCTCGTCCGCGATGCCGGCGCCCGCGAGCAGCTGGCCGAGCCCGAGCAGGAGGAAGTTCTGCAGGGGGCCGGCCAGTGCGGTGGTGGCCTCCGCCATCGGCTCCGCCAGCTCCAGGTCCGCGATCCGCAGGGCGCCGCCGAAAGGGTACAGCTCCAGCCGCTCGATGGGGATGCGGTTGAGCCGGGCGACCACCACGTGGGCCAGCTCGTGGCTCAGGAGCACGCCGCCGAGGATGACGCCCTCGACGCCGTGGCCCAGGGCCCACACCAGCGCCAGGAACGCGGCAAAGAACGGGTTTACGCGGACGTCGATGCCGAAGAAGTTCCCGACCCGCATCAGCGCAGGCCGATGGCCAGGGGGTCCACGGGCCGGCCGGAAACCCTGACCGCAAACCGCAGCCTGGATACGACGCCGGGACCCACCGGAGCCATGTCTCCCAGGACCGCCCCCCGGCGCACCCGCTGGCCGCGGTGCACCCGCACCGGGGCCAGACCGCCGTACTCCGCCACGAGCCCGTCGGGCGAGCGCACCTGGACCTCATCCGCGTACGGCTCCCCGGGGGCGATCCGGGTGACGACCCCCGCCCAGGCGCTGCGGACCCGCGCCCGCGGGCTCACGCGCCACAGGGTGGCCGGGTGGGCCCGGGAGAAGAGCCGATCCAGGGCGCCGGTGACCGGCACGATCCCGGCGGGCGGGCGAACCGCCCCAGTCGTGGGACGCGGCTGGCTCGGGACGCGCTTGGCGGCGGCGACGCCGAACGCCCCGCTGATCCATCCCAGGATGCCTTCGCGCGTGCCCCAGCGGCCCACGTGCGCGCTCGCCGTGAGGGCACTGCGGACGTGCGCCCGTGCCCGGACCCCCGTCGGACCCGGCCAGCCGCGCACCCACAGAAGCGCCGCCAGGAGGAGTGCCGCCGTCAGCAGCTGCACCGCCCACCGCCGTCCCATGCCCATCCCCCCTCCCACGTTCTTCCTCCGAAGCATATGATTTCCCCGCCCTGCCTATGACCGCGACGTCCTTGGGGACGGCGCGACATGTGGCCACGCTCCGGGTCCGGCGTGGCGTTATCCTATAAATCGACCGGATGTTCCTTGACACCAACGCTTCTCTATTCCATACTGAGCTAGAAAACGCTGGGACGGAAGAAGGGTGTACGTGCCGCGCATCCGCGACCAGAAGCGCAGGGAGATCCGCGAGTTCTTCCTGCAGCAGGCAGCCACCACCGGGCAGCGGACCATGAAGCTCACCTACCAGGAGATCGCCAAGGGCAGCGGCGTCTCTCTGGGCACGGTGGTCAAGGGCCTGAAGATCCTGGAGGAGGATGGTTTCCTCACCATCACCCGGGGTCCGTCCCGCCGCATCCCCAACATGTACGAGGTGACCATTCCCGAGGGCGAGGAGCACTCGCTCAAGGCGTCGCGCATGGAAGCGGACGCGCTGCGCCAGGAGGTGGAGCGGCTCCGCTCGTCGCTGCGGGCGGTGCGCGAGCTCCTGCAGGCGTACGCCGAAGCCGAGGCCAGCGCCATCGTCCGCACGGAGCTGCCCAACGGGTACGTGCTGGTGGTGCGGCCGCAGGCGGCAGAGTCCGCGCTGAACGCCCGGCGGGAGCTGGAGCAGCGCTTCATCCGCCGGCTGCTGGACCGGCGCACCATCGGCGCCGCGCTGCGCCGGGTGGGCGAGAGCGGTTCCCCCGACGAGGTCCACGCCCTGGTGCGCCGGGTCAGGCTGCGCCTGGGGCGGGCCCAGGAGATGCGGGAGACGGCGTCGCCAAGGGTGCAGCGCGTGCTCGAGTTTGCCGAGCGCCACCTTCTGACCCTGGAGCACGCCGCGGATCCCGCCCGGGCCGCCCAGGCCGCCCAGGCGGCGCTGGAGAGCCTGGAACTGGAGGCTTGATCAGCTCTCCAGCACCGGCGGCATCACGGCGGGCAGCCGGGGATGGGCGCGGACGTTGAGCAAAAGCCCCACGGCGATGAGGTTGGTGATCAGGGAGGAGCCTCCCTGGCTGACAAACGGCAGGGGCACGCCGACCACCGGCATGATTCCCATGGCCATGCCGGCGTTGACGAGGATGTGGAAGGCCAGCATGGACACGAGCCCCGCGGACAGCATGGCGCCGGGCAGGTCCCGGGCGGCGGCGGTGATGCGCACGGCCCGCCAGAGGAACACCAGGTAGGCCAGAAGCAGCGCCACCCCGCCGACGAATCCCGTCTCGAGCCCCACCACCGCGAAGATGAAGTCCGTGGACGCGGCCGGCAGGAAGCTCAGTTGGTCCCAGTTTCGAAAGAGCCCGTGCCCCCATACCCCGCCCGACCCGATGGCGATCTTGGACTGGATGATGTTGTAGCCCGATCGCAGGGGATCGATGGAGGGGTTGACGAAGACGATCAGCCGCTTGATCTGGTAACCGTGGAAGGGCAGCCGAAACGGCAGGTGCCCGGTGACATAGAGCGCGATGAGCACCACCGCCACCGCCAGCACGGCCCCGTAGCCCAGCACCAGCTTCACCCCGCTGATCCCGGCCATGTACAGCACTCCGGCCATGATGGCGAAGAAGACGAGCGCCGTCCCGAGGTCGGGCTGCTTCATCACCAGCAGCGCCGGCACCACGACGAGGGCCACCACCGGCAGGATGTCCCTCAGCCTGCCCACGGGCGCTCTGCGCTGTGAGAGGTACCCGGCCAGGGCCACGGCTACGCTCAGCTTGGCAAACTCCGACGGCTGCAGGGGAAAAGGCCCCACCTGGATCCAGCGCCGCGCCCCCAGCGCCGAGTGCCCGTGCACCAGCACCAGGGCGAGGAGCACGACTCCCAGGCCGTAAAAGAACTTCCAGTGCTCGAGAATCCACGAGTAGTCGACGGCCAGCGCCGCGACCCCCATCGCCACGAGCCCGATGAGGACGTAGATCAGCTGGCGCTTGGCATAGTAGAACGTCGCCCCCGGCACCATGTGCGCCGTGACCGAGGCGATGATGACCAGCCCCATCCCGGTGAGCACGAACACGCATACCAGGAGGCCGACGTCGATCTGCTGGATGAGCCGACGGGGCATCCCTAATCATCCCTTCCGTATCCCGTCAACCGCGGGCGGCGCCGGTGCGACCTCCACCGGGAGTATAGCACGCCGCGGCGGGACAAGGCACGGCAGGGTCCGAGGATCGTCCCCGCGCCGACGGCGGGCGCCGCTATGGTCAGGGGCGCATCCAGGCCCGCTTCATCTGGCGGATGGGGATGTTGGCCACCAGGGCCACCTGGTCGGCGTCGGTCTGCAGCGTCACGTCGAACCCGTCGGGGTCGATCTCCATGTACTGGGAGATCACCTGCAGCAGGTCCTCCTTGAGGTGCTCCATGAGCTGCGGCGACACGCTGGAGCGGTCGTGGACGAGCACGAGCCGCAGCCGTTCCTTGGCGACCGTGCGGCTCGCGATGTCGCGTCCGAACACGCGGTTGATGAGATCCAGCACGCTCATGCGCCCTCCCTCACGAGCTCTGTCCGAAGCCCATCAGTCGACGGACCCGGCTGAGGAAGCCCGTGTCCTCCTCGAAGGACGGGAACGGCACGTTCTCGCCGATGAGCCGGCGGGTGATGTCCCGGTAGGCCTCCCCGGCCCGCGAACTCTGCACCAACACCGCCGGTTCCCCCCGGTTGGTGGTGACCACGATCTGTTCGTCCTCGGGAACCACGCCCAGAAGCTGGATGGAGAGGATCTCGATGACGTCCTGGATGCTCATCATGTCCCCGCGCTTGACCATCGCGGGCCGGAGGCGGTTGAGAACCAGCTGGGGCGGCGGCACCTCCGCCGCCTCGAGCAGGCCTACGATCCGGTCGGCGTCGCGGACCGACGCCACCTCGGGCGTGGCCACGACGATGGCCCGGTCGGCCCCCGCCACGGCGTTGCGGAACCCCTGCTCGATGCCGGCGGGGCTGTCCACCAGCACGTAGTCGAACTCCTCGGCCACCTCGCGGGTGAGCGAGCGCATCTGCTCCGGACTGACGGCGTTCTTGTCCTTGGTCTGCGCGGCCGGCAGGAGGTAGAGCGAGTCCATCCGCTTGTCCCGGATCAGCGCCTGGCGAAGCCGGCAGAAACCCTCCACCACGTCCACCAGATCGTAGACGATCCGGTTCTCGAGCCCCAGCACCACGTCCAGGTTGCGCAGGCCGATGTCGGCGTCCACGAGACACACCTTGCGCCCCTGGTGCGCGAGCCCGGCGCCCAGGTTGGCGGTCGTGGTCGTCTTGCCGACCCCGCCCTTGCCGGACGTGATGACGATGACTTCGCCCACCACTCCAACCTCCTCGAGTGACCATCCGCGGGGAACGCTCCACCTGTCCGGCAACGACCGCCCGGGTCCGGGGCACGCCGCCCTGTCAGCTTCCGGCCGCTGGAAGGAACGGATCGATCACCACGACGCCGTCACGGACGCGGGCCACCTCGGGCGAGTCGGGCGGCGGCGAACTGTCGTCGGGGGGGCGGGACACCACGTTGCCGATCCTCAGCTGGGTCGGAGCCAGCCGGAACGCGGCCACGATGGCCTGGGGGTTGCCGGTGGCGCCGGCGTGCGCCACGCCGCGCAGGGCGCCCAGAACCAGGATGTCGCCGCTGGCGACCACCTCCGCGCCCGGGTTGACGTCTCCCAGGACGATGACGCTCCCGTCGAAGCGCACCTCCTGGCCCGAGCGAAGGGTGCGCCGCACCACCACCGCCGGGCGGGTGTCCGCCCGCTCCACGGTTGCGGGTTCGGGCACCCGGCGCCTTGGCCCCGGCCGCTCCTTGCTCCCACGCGACCTCGCCGCCACCGGCGCCAGCTCCTCGCCACGCGAAGCCGCCCTAGGCATGCCTGCTCCCCCTTCCGACGGATCGCAGGACGTTTCGCCCGTTCCTGAAGGTTCTCCTCCCGCGCGCGCGGCGAAGCCTTCGACAGGAACGGACGTAGGCTCGGATGGAAGGGAATGGCCCCGGTGGGCCGCTACGGAACCTTCTTCGCGCCACGGTGCCGGGTTCCCTTCCGGGCGGCGGGATGGATGCCGTAGAGCGCCGGATGGGACTTCCAGAAGGGATTCGTCGGATCCTGCAGATGAAAGTACCAGTCGTAGATGTCCCGGGCCACCGGCGAGACGTCCGCGCCCTCGCCTCCGCCCTGGATCATGACCGCCACCGCCAGGACCGGGTGGTGGTAGGGGGCGAAGGAGATGAAGAACGCCCTCGACGCCCGGTGCAGCTGCTGGGCCGTTCCGGTCTTCCCCGCCACCTCCATGGGAAAGCCCACGAACTGGGCCCCGGCGGTGCCGCCCGGGGGGCCCATGAAGTTGTACACGGTGGCCCCGTGCATGCCCAGGTGGATGGCGTCCCACATGGCGGCGGGCAGGTGGATCCGCGCGCGCACCACCGGCTTGAACCGGCGGATCACCTTGCCCGAGGGGGAGAGGATCGCCTTGACCATCTCGGGCCGGTACAGCGTCCCGCGATTGCCCAGGAGCGCGGCGTAGTCCACCAGCTGCACCAGCGTGTCCAGGTCCGCGCCCTGGCCGATGGCGGTGATGTAGTTGAGCCCGGGGTAGAAGGCGCCGCCGTTGATGGACCGCTCGTACTTGACCGTGGGCACGAACCCGCTCACCTCGCCCGGCAGGTCGATGCCGGTGGGCCGGCCGAATCCCAGCCGGCGCACGCCCTGGGCGATGCGATCCATCCCGGTGCGCCGGCCCACCTCGTAGAAGAAGGTGTCGCACGACTGGGCGATGGCCTGAGGCAGGGTGATGAGGCCCAGGGAGTAGGGGACCCAGTTGTGGGGGTACGGCGGGTGCGGGAAGATGGCCGGGCAGTTGATCTCCTCGGTGGGCGTGAGCGTGCCCGCCCACCACGCCGAGATGGCCACCCCCATCTTGTAGGTGGACCCCGGGGGATACGCGGCGCTGATGGCGCGGTTCAGGAGCGGATCCAGGGGGTTGTTCACGTACCTGAGCCACTGGGACTCGGTGATGCCCTGGGCGAACAGGTTGGGGTTGAACGACGGCGTCGAGACCATCGCGAGCACCTGCCCCGTGCGCGCACCCATGACGATCACCGCGCCGTCGCTGGCCGGCGCCGCGGAGCCAAAGGTCTTGCGCAGGTGGCGGATCTGGTAGTTGAGCGCCGTGTAGGCCAGCCGCTCCAGGTGGCGGCTCATGAACAGCTGCAGGGTGTCGCCGGGGCGCGGCGGAATGGTCCCGAGCACCCGCCGCGGCTGGCCCAGGCTGTCCACCTCGATCTCCCGGCCCCCGTTGGTGCCCTGCAGGTACCGCTCGTAGTACGCCTCGAGCC
>JAJZYS010000105.1 GCA_021797925.1 Bacillota bacterium | reverse complement strand
GAGTGGCGCACGCCCTTCGTGCTCGAGCCGTGCGGCCCGACCCCTGAGGAACGGGCGGCCCTGCGGGCCGAGCACCCGGGTCGGCTCGTGGAGCGCGGGGAGCGGGCCTGGATCGTGGCGACCCGGGGCGAGCTTCACGCCTGGCTGCGCTCAGAGCCCCCTCGTGCTCCGGCCTGGCTCGCGCGGTCGGCCCGGACGCTGACCGCGCCCCTGCGCTGGCGGCTGCGCGACCGGGAGCTTGTCCTGGGCGGGCGGACGCGGATCATGGGCATCGTCAACGTGACGCCCGACTCCTTCTCCGACGGCGGGCGCTTCCTCGACCCCGATCGCGCCCTGGCCCACGCCCGGGCGCTGGTGGAGGCGGGCGCGGACCTGCTGGACGTGGGCGCGGAGTCCACCCGGCCCCACGCGGCGGCGGTCTCCCCCGAGACGGAGTGGGCGCGGCTCGCCCCGGTGGTGGGGCCCATGGCGCGCCTCGGGGTGCCCCTGACCGTGGACACGCGCCGGGCGGCGGTGGCCGAGCGGGCGCTGGCGGAGGGCGCCCACGGCATCAACGACGTGGACGCGCTGAGCGACCCCGACCTGCGCCGGCTGGTCGCCCGCAGCGACGCCGGCGTGGTGCTCATGGCGAGCCAGCGCGGCGCCCGTCCCGAAGACCCGGTGGAATTCACCGGCGAGCACCTGAACCGCGACCTCGAACGCGCCCTCGCCGCGGGGATCGAGCCGGAGCGCGTGATCCTCGACCCGGGCATCGGCTTCGCCGACGACGGGGGCGCCTCGAGCTGGACGCTCATGGCGGCCCTGTCCGCCTTCGGCGCCCTGGGTGCCCCCGTCCTCGTGGGGCACTCGCGCAAGCGCTTCCTGGCGTCCTTCGGGGCCGAGGCGGTCCAGCGCGACCCGGCCACCGCCACGCTGGCGGCCCTGGCCGCCGCGGCGGGGGTCGCCGTGGTGAGGGTCCACGACGTCGCCGGGGTCCGCGCCTCGCTGGAGGCGGCGGACCGGCTCGTGCGCTGGCCGCTGGCGTACGTGGGGCTCGGCGGCAATGTGGGCGACGTCCGCTCGACCTTTCGCCAGGCGGTGGCCGCGCTGGGCCCCGCGGTGCGCCGGGTGTCGGGCCTGTACCGCAGCGCCCCCTGGGGTCCCGTTCCCCAGTCCCCGTTCCTCAACGCGGTGGTGGAGATGGACGTGCGCGACGATTCCCCGCGAGCGCTCCTCGCGACGCTCATGGACATCGAGGCCCGCTTCGGCCGCACCCGCGCGGTGCGCTGGGGACCGAGGACGCTGGACATGGACCTTCTGCTGTACATGGACCGCTTCGTCGACGAGCCGGACCTCGCCGTCCCCCATCCGCGGATCCTCGAGCGGCCCTTCGTCCTCGAGCCGCTGCGCGAGCTCATGGGCATGTGCGCGCTGCCCGACGGGACCCTCCCGACGGCGGACCCGGCGGGAGTGGAGCTTCTGGCCGCCGGGGAGGGCTGGGCGCGATGACCCCCGGTGACGCGCAAGGGCCGCTGGGGCCGGAGCCGGCCGCCCTGGGGCGGCGGATCCTCCACCTGCGGGAGGTGGACTCGACCCAGGATCACCTGCGGCGCCTGGCCGAGGCCGGCGCGCCCCACGGCACCGTCGTGTGGGCAGACGAGCAGACCCGGGGCCGCGGTCGCCGGGGAGCCCGGTGGGAGGCGCGCGCGGGCGACGCGCTGCTGGTGTCGGTCCTCGTGCGCTCGCCGGCGCTGCCGGCGGCGGGCGCGGCCCTGAGCCTGGTGTGGCCCCTCGCGGCCCTGGGGGTGCTCGCGCGCGTGCTGGGGCGAGGCGCGACGGAGCGGCTCGCGGTGAAGTGGCCCAACGACCTCCTCCTCGACGGGGGGAAGCTCATGGGGGTCCTGGTGGAGGGCGTCGAGGGCGGGGCCGTCGTCGGCGCGGGGCTCAACCTCGCGCTGCCCCCCGACGCGCCAAAAGAGCGGGCGCAGCTGGGGGTCCCGGTGGACCGGGAGGGACTCCTCCACGCGCTGCTCAAGGCCTGGGACGGCGCCTCCCGCATCGCGCTGGAGCGGGGGTTCGCCCCCTTCCGGCCCCTGTACCGCACGGTCCTCGCGTACCGCGGCGAGGCGGTGACGCTGGCGACCGAGAGCGGGAGCGAGCTGGGGCGGCTCTGCGACGTGGATCCCCAGGGCCGCCTTGTCCTCGAGACCCCCGGCGGGCGCCGGGCGTTCTGGGCAGGTGAGGTGCAGCGGCTGCGGCCCGGGGAGGAGGATCCGCGGGCGGCCCCCCCGTGACGGGGCGGGGCGGCAGGTGGGCGCGGGCCTCGCCGAGAAGACGAATCCCCGAGCGGGCGCCGGCCGCGCGCGGCGACAGCCGGCATGACGCATTGCGCGAGCGCCCCGGGGCGCTCGGAGGCGGTGGTGGATTGGATCGAGCGGGTGTGCGGGGAGTTCGGGCCATGGTCGCGTCGGCTCACCCCCTGGGGACCCTGGCCGGGGTCCGGGCGCTCAAGGCCGGGGGATCCGCGGTGGATGCGGCCATCGCGGCCAACGCCGCGGTGGCGGTGGCGTCGCCGGACATGTGCGGGCCCGGCGGCGACCTCTTCGCGCTGGTGTACGAGGCGGGCCCTCGCCGGGTGGTGGGAGTGGACTCGGCGGGGGCGGCCGGGACGGGGGTGGATCCGGCGAAGCTGCGGGTCCGCCATCACCGCATGCCGGACCGCGGGCCGCTCTCGGTCACGGTTCCGGGGGCGGTGGCGGGCTGGGGCCTGCTCCACGAGCGCTTCGGCCGCCTGCCCTGGGCGTCGCTCTTCGAGGACGCCGCGGACGCGGCCGAGACGGGTTTCGCGGCCACCGAGCGGCTGGTCGGCTCCATCACCTCGGCGCGGTCGCTGCTGGTCCAGGGGGCGGGCGCGGCCACGTACCTGCCGGGCGGCGTGGTGCCCGCCCCGGGGGAGGTGCTGGTCAACCCGGACCTGGGGCGCACGCTGCGCAGCCTCATGGCCGAGGGACCCGACCTCTTCTACACCGGGGAGCTGGGCGCGGCGATCGCCCGCTTCAGCGACGAGCGGGGCGGCCCGCTGCGCGCCGGGGACCTCGCGGCGCACCGCGCGCGGCTCGCGGACCCCGTCAGCCGGCGCTACGGCGGGTTCACCGTGCTGGAGACGGCGCCCCCCAGCCAGGGGTTCACGGCGCTGGTGATGCTGGGCCTCATGGAGCACCTTTTGCCCTCGCACGCCCTGCCGTGGACCGTGGACACGGTGGACGCGCAGGTGCGGGCCAAGCGGCTGGCCTTCGCCGTGCGCGAAAGGATCCTGCGCGACCCGGACCGCGGGCACGTGCCCGTGGACCTTTGGCTGCGGGACGAGGGCCTGGACTGGATCCTCACCCGCGGCGAGGAGGCGGTCCAGGGCGGGGACCTCATCGGCGACACCACCTACCTGTGCGCGGTGGACGCCGACGGGAACGCCTGCTCCCTGGTGCAGAGCCTCTACCGGGGCTTCGGCTCGGGGGAGATGGTCCCGGGCACGGGCTTTTTCCTGCAGAACCGCGGCTCCTACTTCTCCCTGAGCCCCGAGCACCCCAACGCGTACGCGCCCGGGGTGCGCACCGCCCACACCCTCTCGGCGGCCATGGTGCTCGACGACGACCAACGGCTGCGCTGGGTGCTGGGGACGATGGGAGGGGACGGGCAGCCCCAGTTCCACGCGCAGATCCTCCACCGCCTCATCGACGCCGGGGAGGGCGTGGCCGAGGCCATCGCCGCCCCCCGCTGGATCGACGGCGACGGCCCGAGCGGGGTGCAGCTGCACCTGGAGGCCGTGGGCGGGCCCGAGCTCGCCGACGGGCTCGGACGCCGCGGGTACGCGGTGGAGCTCGTGGCCCCGGGCAGTCCCGAGCTGGGCCACGCGCAGGGCATCGCCGTGGGAGCGTCGCTGAGCGGGGGCGCGGACCCCCGGGGCGACGGGCTGGCCCTGGGATGGTGACGCGGCGCGTGCTGGCGCTGGACCTGGGCAACACGCAGCTCAAGGTGGGGGTCATGGAGGCGGGCCGCCTCGTCGCGGGGGGGCGCCTGAGCACCGACCGGCGCCGGACCGCCGACGAATACGGCGTGCTGCTCTGGCACCTCGTGCGGGAGTCGGGACCCACCGAGGCGGTGCTCTCGTCGGTGGTGCCGCCCCTGACCGAGGTCGTGCGCGCCGCCGTCGCGCAGTACCTGGGCATCCCGACCCGAGTGGTGGGGGTGGACCTCGCGCCGGGGCTCGAGCTCGACGTGGACGCGCCCGAGGAGGTGGGGGCCGACCGGATCGTCAACGGCCTGGGGGCGCTGGCGGTCCACGCGCCGCCGATCATCGTGGTGAGCTTCGGGACCGCGACGACCTTCGACGCCCTGGATCCCCGCGGGGCCTTCGTGGGCGGCGCCATCGCCCCGGGGGTGGGCATCGCGGTGGACGCGCTCTTCGAGGCGGCGGCCAAGCTCCCCCGGGTGGAGCTGAAGGCCCCGCGGCGGGCCATCGGCCGCAGCACGGCCGACAACCTCCGCTCGGGCATCGTCTTCGGGTACGCGAGCCTCGTGGACGGCATGGTGCAGCGCATGCGCTCGGAGCTGGGATCGGGGGCGTGGGTCGTGGGCACGGGCGGCCTCATGGCCCCCATCGCCGCCGCGTGCACCGCGTTCGACGCCCTGGACCCTGAGCTCGCCCTGCGCGGCCTGGAGCGCCTCGCCCTGGGCGGTGACGGCGGTGGCTGAGCCGCGGGTCGTCCGCTGGGGCCGGCGCCTTGCGCGCGACGGCGTGGACCTGGCGCTGGTGACCCAGGGGGCCGACCTCTTCTACCTGACCGGGACCGTGCAGATCGGGTACCTGGCGGTGGACGGGGACGGCCAGAGCTGCTACTTCGTCAAGCGCAGCCTCGAGCGCGCGGGGCAGGAGGCGCGCGTGAAGACGCGGCCCATGCCCGCGCTGGCGGACCTGCCCTCGGAACTTCGCGGGGAGGGCTTCGCGTCCCCGGCGACGGTGGGACTGGAGCTCGACGTCATCCCGGCCCAGCTCGCCGAGCGGCTGGCGCGGCTCTTTCCCGGCGCCCGGGTGGTGGACGTGGGGCACAGCCTGAGAGAGCAACGGGCGGTGAAGGAGCCCGGGGAGATCGCCGCCATGCGCCGGGCCTCGGAGGTCTGGGCCCGGGGCATCGCCGCGGCCCAGACGGGCCTCGCCGCGGGGATGGACGAGTGGACGCTCATGGCCCTGGTGGAGGGGGCCATGCGGCGCGCGGGGCATCAGGGGTTCATCCCCACGCGGGCCCTCAACTTCCACCTGCATTACGGGCACGCCCTCTCGGGCCCCCACGGGGGCGTGGCCTCCCCCTTCAACGGCGCCACCGGCGGGCCCGGCATCCACCCCGCCGTCGCCCAGGGCTCCGCGCATCGCACGATCCGCGCGGGGGAGCCGGTGCTGCTGGACTACGTGGGCGCGTGCGACGGCTATCTCTTCGACGGCACGCGGACCCTGTGGCTCGAGCGCCTGCCCGACGCCCTGAGCCGGGCCCAGGACGTGGCTCTGTCCATCTACGCGCAGCTCCTGCAGGCGGGGCGGGCGGGGGTGAGCCCGGCGAGCCTGTGGCGGCTCGGAAGGGAGCGGGCGGAGCGGGCGGGGCTCATCGAGCACTTCCAGGGCTACGGAGCGGACCGGGTGCCGTTTCTCGGCCACGGCGTGGGGATCGAGCTCGACGAGTGGCCGGTGCTGGCGGAGCGCTTCGACGCGCCGCTCGTGGAGGGGATGACCCTGGCGGTGGAGCCCAAGTTCGTGTTCCCGGGCCTGGGCGCCGTCGGGGTGGAGTCCACCTGCCGGGTGGGGCCTCACGGGCTGGAGCCGCTCACGAGCGTCCCTCCCTCGCTTCAGCCGTGAGCGACGCCCAGCTGGTGGGGACGGTGGAGCGGGTGACCTTCCGCAACGAGGAGAGCGGATGGTCGGTCCTGCGCCTCTTACCCGACGGGGAGCGCCAGAGCGTCGCGGTGGTGGGGGTGCTCCCCGCCGTGCTCGAGGGCGAGCGCATGCGGCTGTGGGGCGCGTTCGCGGAGCATCCCCGCTACGGCCGGCAGTTTCGGGTCCAGGCGGCGGAGGCGGAGCGGCCCAGCACCGTGGCCGGCGTGGAGCGCTACCTGGCGTCGGGGCTGGTGAAAGGCGTGGGCGAGCGTACCGCGCAACGGCTCGTGGCGATGTTCGGCGAGCGCACCCTCAAGGTGATCGAGGAGGACCCCTCGGCGCTCCAGGGGATCCGGGGCATCGGCCCCGAGCGGGCCCGGCGCATTCACGAGTCGGTGATGTCCCAGCGGGGGATCCAGGCGGTCATGGTCTTTCTCAAGGAGCATCAGGTGCCCACCGGCCTGGCGGTGCGGATCTACCGGCAGTACGGGGCCGCGTGCCTGGACATCCTGCGCCAGGACCCCTACCGCCTGGCGGACGAGGTCCAGGGAATCGGGTTCAAGCGGGCCGACCGCATCGCCCTGGACCTGGGCCTGGACCCCCTCGCGCCGGAGCGGCTGCGCGCCGCCGCCCTGTACGCGCTCTCCCAGGCCGCCGCCGAGGGGCACGTCTACCTGCCCGACGAGGCGGTCGCCGAGCGCCTCGCGTCGCTGGTGGGCATGCCCGTGGACGCGGCGCAGTCGCTCGAGGCGGTGCAGGCGCTCCTTGCCCAGGGCCGGATCGTGCGGGGGACGGGCGACCTCGAGGGGGCCCTGTACCTGCCCCAGCTGGCCGACGACGAGGCGGCGGTGGCCCGCTGGGTGGTCCGCCGCCTGGCGGACGCGCCCCGGAGCGCGACCGCGGCCGCCGCCGACCCCGAGCTCTCCGACGAGCAGGCCCAGGCGGTGCGCCTGGCGCTCGAGCGCCGGCTCATCATCATCACCGGCGGCCCCGGGACCGGGAAGACCACGGTGGTCCGGGCGCTCATCGCGGCGCTCAGGGGCAGCGCGCCGGTGGCGCTGGCCGCGCCCACGGGCCGCGCGGCCAAGCGCCTCAGCGAGGTGACGGGCCACCCCGCCCAGACGCTGCACCGCCTCCTGGGCTACGGGCAGGGCGAGGGCTTCGGCCCGACCCGGGAGGAACTCAGGGTGGAGCGGGTCATCGTGGACGAGGTGTCCATGGTGGACCTGCACCTCTTTCGCGAGCTCGTCGAGGTGATCCCGCCCGGCGCCTTCCTCACCCTGGTGGGCGACCAGGACCAGCTCCCCTCGGTGGGCCCGGGGCAGGTGCTCCGGGACCTCCTCGAGGCGGGCGTCCCCCACGTGCGCCTCGAGCGCATCTACCGGCAGTCGAGCCGGTCGGGGATCGTGGAGAACGCCCATCGCATCCACGCGGGCCGGCCGGTCGTCGCCCGGCCCGACTTCTGGTGGATCCGCGAGGAGGACGTGGAGCGGGTGGCCGACCGGATCGTGCAGCTGGTGACCCGGGACCTCCCCGCCGAAGGGTTCGACCCGTGGGAGGCCGTGCAGGTGCTCTCCCCCGGCCACCGGGCGGAGGCGGGGGTCGAGCGGCTCAACGAGCGCCTGCAGGCGATCCTGAACCCGCCGCGGCCCGACCTGCCGGAGGTGGCCCACCGCGGGCGCGTCCTGCGCGTGGGCGACAAGGTGCTGCAGCTGCGCAACAACTACCCCAAGCAGGTGCTCAACGGGGACACCGGCCGCATCCGGGCCATCGACCCGAGGGACCGCACGGTGGAGGCGGTGTTCACCGACGCCCAAGGGAGCCACGCGGTGCGCTACGCCGAGGGGGAGCTCGACGAGCTGGGCCTCGCCTACGCCATGTCGGTGCACAAGGCCCAGGGCTCCGAGTACCCGGTGGTGCTGGTGCCCGTGGTCACCGCCCACTACATGCTGCTGCAGCGCAGCCTCCTCTACACCGCCGTCACGCGGGCCAAGGAGCGGGTGATCCTGCTGGGCAGCCCCCGCGCGGTGGCCATCGCCCTGGAGCAGGCGGAGGGGGGGCGCCGCTATTCGGGGCTAGAGGCCCGCATCCGCGCCCTGGCGGGCGGCTGAGGGTCCGGGTCCTCAGCCGCGCGGGTAGGTCCACATGGGGTGCAGTCCCGGGTTGCGGCCGCCCGGCACCGCTCCCGCGGGCAGGAAGTCCACCCCGTCGGGGTCGTCGAGGTAGCCCGGGGCGGTCCCGGCGACAGCGGTGTGGCCGTACTGCCAGACGATGCGGTTGGTCTTGGGGTTGATCACGATGACCCGGTCGTTGTGGTCGTCGTTGGCGAGGATCATGCCGTTGGAGAGCTCCACCGCCAGCGAGGGGTGGTCCAGCATGGCGGCGCCGGGCTGGGTGACGAAGTACTCCCACAGCACCTTGCCCTGGGGCGACATCTTCACGATGGCGCCGGGCTTGGTGTAGAAGGCGCAGATGATGTTGCCGTGGGGCGTGAAGTTGGCGTCCGACGGGTAGTAGAGGGTGGTGGGGAAGTGCACGGTGTAGACGACCTTGCCCTGGCGGTCGAGGAGCACGGCGTCGTTGGCGTCGATCTGGGTCACCAGCATCCCCCCGTGGGGGGCCGGGAAGTCCCCGTTGGGCGCGGCCCACGTCCGGGGCGGGTTGGCCACCATCACGCCGGTCTGGCCGTACTGCTTGACGACCTTCTTGGTGCGCCGGTTGATGAAGAGGATGCGCTGATTGCGGATGTCCGCCACGGTGATCATGTCGCCGTGGGGCGTGCGGTAGAGGAAGGCGTCGTCGGGCGTGTGGAGGTAGCCGGGAGCGCTCCCGGCCACCCCCGGATGGCCGTACGTCCAGACGATCTTCTTGTGGGCGAAGTTGATGATGGCCAGGGTGTTGTTGCTTTCCTCGTTGGTGATGATCTCGTCGAACCTTGGCCCGAAGAACACGTCGTCGTTGTCGTAGAGCGGCGAGGCGTGGCCGGGGGCCGGGAACTGCCAGACGATGCGCTTGCCCGGGGTCACCAGGAGGATGCGGTTGTTGCCGGCGTCGGCGATGAGGACGTCGCCGGGCAGGATCGAGCTCGGGTGGCGGGCGTGCCAGGGCAGGCGCGGCCCGCGCGCCGCCGCGGCGCGCGCGGTGGCGTGGCGGGCGGCCTGGGCGGCGACGGGAT
>JAJZYS010000104.1 GCA_021797925.1 Bacillota bacterium | reverse complement strand
GGACCTGATGCTCAGAAGCCGCGTGGGGGCGCTCGCCGAGGCGAGGGGGTACCGGCTGCAAGACACTCCCACCCCGCCCCCCGGGACGCGGATGGCCCTCATCCCCTTTGCCGAGGTGGGCCGCCGCGAGTGCGGCGCCGTCCCGGTGCTGGCGTACGGTCACCACACCGACCGGATGGGCCAGGTGGCGGCGCGCGTCGCCGGCGCCCGCTGGATCGTCGCCCATCGCACCCTGGGAGAGTCCCTCGCCCAGGCGCTGGACGACCTTGCGGCGCAAGCCGGGAGTCCGGGACCCGATCCCGTGAGCGCAAACCCCGGCCGAAAGGAGCCGATGTGACCTGCCGCGCATCTACACGCGCCGTGGCGACCTGGGGCAGACGAGCCTCTTCAACCCCGACGGACGGGCTCAGCGCGTCCCCAAGGACCACCTCCGGATCGAGGCGTGCGGGGACGTGGACGAGCTGGGCGCGGTGGTGGGGCTCGCTCGCACCCAGGGACCCGCGCCCGACATGGATCGCGTGCTGGAGTCCGTCCAGCGGCAGCTCTTTGTCATCGGTTCGGACCTTGCGACCCCCGGCGCAGAGGACCCGGCGGGGATCCGGCTGCCGGCGGGGTCGGAGCGCGCGCTGGAGGCGGCCATCGATGCGTGGGAGCGCGAGCTCGCGCCCCTGCGGGTCTTCATTCTGGCCGCAGGCGCCCCGCTGGCGGCGTGGCTGCACCTCGCCCGCACCGTCTGCCGCCGCGCCGAGCGGCGCGTGGTGGCCCTGGATCGAGCGGAACCGGTGGGGCCCGCGGTCCTCGCCTACCTGAACCGCCTGTCCGACCTCTTGTTCGTGATGGCGCGCCTGGCCAACCACCGCGCCGCATGTCCCGATGTGCCGGCCCGAGCCGAGCGGGACCCTTGACCCCGCCCCCGGCAGGGCGGAGAATGCAAGCACCGATGGACTGACGTGGGGGACGGGTCATCGCCTCGCCCCCTTGCACCGGGATCGACTGGGAGGGATGTCGCGATGGATTCCATCGAAGTGTCCGTGGAAGCGGTGGCCGCTGTCTATGCCGCCGTGGAGGAGCGGCTGGCCGTAGTCCGCCAGCGGCTCCAACGCCCCCTGAGCCTCGCGGAGAAGATCCTCCTGGGTCACCTGGACCGCCCCGCCACCGAGGATCTCGAACCCGGCGTAAGCTACATCGCGCTGCGTCCGGACCGGGTGGCCATGCAGGACGCCACCGCGCAGATGGCGCTGCTGCAGTTCGTGCATACGGGCCGCGCGCGTGTGGCGGTTCCCACCACCGTTCACTGCGACCACCTGATCCAGGCCCGCCGAGGCGCGATCCCCGACACCGCCGACGCCGTGACCGCCAACCGGGAAGTGTACGACTTCCTGCGGTCGGCCTCGCGCAAGTACGGCATCGGCTTCTGGGAGCCCGGCGCGGGGATCATCCATCAGGTGGTCCTGGAGAACTACGCCTTTCCGGGCGGCCTGCTCATCGGCACCGACTCGCACACGCCCAACGCCGGGGGACTGGGCATGCTCGCAGTGGGGGTCGGAGGCGCCGACGCGGTGGACGTCATGGCCGCCATGCCGTGGGAGATCCTCTATCCCCGGCGCGTGGGCGTGCGACTCACCGGTCAGGCTTCCGGCTGGACCGCGCCCAAGGACGTCATCCTGGCGGTGCTGGGCCGCCTGAGCGTCAAGGGCGGGACCAACCGCATCGTGGAGTACTTCGGCCCCGGGGCCCGGACCATCTCCGCCACCGGCAAGGCCACCATCACCAACATGGGCGCCGAGCTCGGCGCCACGTCGTCCATCTTTCCCTACGACGCCCACATGGCCCGCTACCTTCGCGCGACCGAGCGCGCCGCCATCGCCGACTTGGCCGACCTGCACCTCAACCTCCTCACCGCGGACCCTGAGGTGGAGGCGAACCCGGCGGCCTATTTCGACGAGGTCGTCGAGATCGACCTCTCGGAGCTGGAGCCCCACGTGGTGGGCCCTCACAGCCCCGACCGCGACCGCCCGGTCTCCCGGCTGGCCGAGGAGGTGGTCCGGGAGGGATTCCCCGACCGCATCTCCGCCGCGCTGCTGGGCAGCTGCACCAACTCCTCCTACGAGGACCTCTCCCGCGCCGCCGACGTGGCGCGGCAGGCCGCCGTCCACGGCGTCAAGGCGGCGGTGCCGTTTCTGGTCACCCCGGGTTCCGAGGACATCCGCGAGACCGCGGAGCGTGACGGTCTGCTCGCGGCGTTCGAGGAGATCGGCGCCGTGGTGCTGGCCAACGCCTGCGGGCCGTGCATCGGGCAGTGGCGGCGCGAGGAGATCGTCAACGCCGACGGCGGGAGCGAAGTGGTGCAGGGCAATCCGCGCGTGCGCAACGCCATCGTGACCTCCTTCAACCGCAACTTCCCCCGCCGCAACGACGGCAATCCCGACACCTTCGCCTTCATCACCAGCCCTGAGCTCACCGTCGCCTATGCGCTCTTCGGCCGCATCGGCGCCAATCCCCTCACCGACACCCTCGTCGGCGCCGACGGGCAGCCGTTTCAGCTCAGGCCGCCCGCACCGGCGCCCGAGGTGCCCGAGAACGGGTTCGTGCGAGCCCACAAGGGGTTTGTTCCTCCGGCAGTCGACGGTGCCGAGGTCACCCTCGCGGTCCGCCCCGACTCCGAGCGGCTGCAGCTCCTGGAGCGGTTCCCGGCGTGGAACGGCCGCGACCTCACGGGACTGGTGGTGCTGCTCAAGGCGGTGGGCAAGTGCACCACGGACCACATCTCTCCCGCTGGGCCGTGGCTGCGTTTCCGGGGCCACCTGGACCGTATCAGCGACAACATGTTCCTCGGCGCCCAGAACGCCTTCACCAAGGAGCCGGGCACCGGCGTCAACGTGCTCACCGGCGAGGTGCAGCGCCTCTCGGATGTGGCCCGGGCGTACAAGGCGCAGGGGATCGCCTGGGTGGCGGTGGGGGACGAGAACTACGGCGAGGGCTCAAGCCGCGAACACGCCGCCATGTCCCCGCGCTACCTGGGCTGCGCGGCGGTGATCGCCCGGAGCTTCGCCCGGATCCACCAGACCAACCTCAAGAAGCAGGGGGTCCTGCCCCTCACGTTCCGCGATCCGGCCGACTACGACCGCATCCGCGTGGACGACCGCATCGACATCGTGGGGCTGGTGGGCCTCAGTCCCGAGCAGCCGCTCGTCGGCCGCATCCACCACGCAGACGGCAGCGTGGAGGAGATCACCCTGGACCACACGCTCAGCGAGGAGCAGATCGCTTGGTTCCGGGCGGGCTCGGCCCTCAACCTCCTCGCCGAGCAGGCACAGGCTTCCTGACACCACCAGGCACGTAGTACTTACACCGTGAAGAGCGACGGGCAGAGCTGCCAGCACCACTGCGGCGGATCCGGCGGCATCACCGCGTTCAACGGGCTCGGTCCCCGCGGTGTGCACCAGCCGGCGCTGACGCCCGTCGACTGACGGTCGGGAGGGCGCTCGCCGCCGGGGGGAGGGGGGCGCGGGCCTTCCCCTCCCGTGGCGGAGGGCGCCGCTGGCCGGCGGTGGTCGACACCGGTTGCGGCGCCGTTGACGGCCGGGTCAGAGGCGCGCGGCCCGGCGGAGCGCTCGCGCCGGTGGTCGCGGCGGTGCCTGCGAACCAGCGGTGGCGGCTGGGGGCGGTCGCGTCGCGCCTCGACCAGCGGTTGCGCGGCCGAGTTGGCGGCAGGGACCGTCGAGGCAGCCCGTCGGCGGGGGCCGGGATGGGTCGGAAGGAGAAACGGCATCCTGCCGCTGTTGCCGGCGGTGCCGGCCGGCGTGGTGGCCGGGCCGGGGCTCTCTGCTGCGCCTGCGGCAGGTGCGCGGGCAGGGTGGGGCCTGATCGTGGCGGCCTTCGCGCTGCGGGCGGCCATGGCCTTCCTCCTCCCCGAGCGGATGGCCGCGGCGCGGCTGGCGGGCCGGGCATCTGGCGCCCTGACCCGTTAGAAACCGCTTATGGGTTGTCGTCGTGAGGTATCCGAGGGACGCGAGCAGCGCGAACTGCGGCTGGGTGAGGTCGAGATCCCTGAGGTCATCACGCGTCCTGCGCTGCCACAGGGCGCTGACCTGCCAGGGCAGGAAACCCGGGCCGTCGTTCGGCCCCGCATGTCGGGACCGAAAACGGTCATGCACGGGGGTCCACCCGCCGGCCGGATCCGTCCGTCGAGGTCGCACAGGCGCCACACGTCGGGATGCGCCGTTTCGCCATCAGGAGGGTCCCGCGGCGAGTCCGGAGAGAGCGCGCATCGTGTTCGGAAGATCTTCGGTGACGCCGCGGCCGATCTGCGCTCCCACCGTGTTCGCGCCGGGCCCCGTGATCTGAAGCGGTGCGTGGTGCGGATTGCGCCCTCGCTCACGGGTGCGAGCTCGTGTTCGAACCCGACGGTCAGACCCGTGCCCGGGAGCCCGGTCTCGCCGGCAAACCCCGCCTCCGGACGCACCTGCACGAGTCGATAGGGCAGGTGCCAGGACTTGGTGCCCGAGGATCCTCTGACTGCGCCAGAGTCGGCGAGCGCTGAAGCTGGACGGCATCGATGAGTCGACGAAAGAGTGCGCCCGCCAAGGGCCAGCCGTCGGCAGGCCCCACCGTGGCGTTCCATGGTGATCCTGCCGGGCTACTTCCACAACCTGTCGGAGCGGCGCATGTGCGAGGAAGTGGCGATGCACGCGGGCTTGCGCTGGTTCTGCGATCCGGACTTCGACTCGCCGGCGCCGGATCGCACCACGCTGGTGAAACTGCGCCGGCACACGTGGGGCGAGAAGGTCGTCCGGCAGGTGATGGAGGCCATCGTGGGCCGGTGGTCGAGGCAGGGCTGGTGAAAGGGAAGGCCGCGGTGGGGGACGGCTCGCAGGTGCTGGCCCGGGCAGCGGTGACGAGTCTCGAGGCGGTCGGGCCGGTTCAGTCGATCGAGGAGTACGGCGCAGAGCGATCTCCAGCCAGGCGCACCGGTCCGAGACCGATCCCGCGCCCGGCTGTCCAGCAAAGGCGATCGCGTCGAGCCGATCTCAGCCACCTCGTGTGCGATCTCATGGGCCTCAAGTCGCGGGTGATCCTCGACGCCAACGGGATCTGGGTCGGTGACACCCAGGGCAGAGGCAAGCTCGACCACGCCATCTCCACGACAAACCTGTCAAGACGGTCTTCCTCGCCCATAGGTCCACCGAACAACGACCCTGTCAGGCCGTGACGTGTGGGCCCAGGAGGCCCTCGGCACGCGGCGGGCCCCGTCATGTCACGGTTTCACGGCGTCACGCGACGCGCCCGGTCCGAGCCCCGGGGCAGGCGGCGCACCGCGCCCGTGGGCCTTCGCGCCGCCCGCCGGCACGGATCCGCGGCCGGTGCCCCCCCCGTCGCAAGGGAATCTCATCTGTGGGCAGGGACGAGTCACCGCGTGCTCCAGCCGCTCAAGGATGCGGGACCAGGCGGCTTTTCCCGTCTGTGGCCGGCCGCGGGGAACTGGGGCCTCGCCCGGGCCGTTGGGCGCGGCCCGCGCATCGCCGGCACAGCCCGCTCCGTGATACAGGGTCCAGGATGATCCGGGGCGAATTCTGCTCAGAGGCCCCAGGCGCGATGCCCCATCGCCGTCCGACGGGAGGAGAAGCCGTGGCGCCTGTCAGCGAATCTCAGCAGATCCTGGCGGTCATCGCCGGCCTGGCCGTGGGTTTTGCGCTCGGAGTCATCGGCGGGGGCGGATCCATCCTGGCGGTGCCCCTGCTGCTGTACTTCGTGGGCATCCGCGACCCCCACGAGGTGATCGGGACCACGGCGCTGGCGGTGTCCGCCAACGCCTACATCAACCTGATCCCGCACTGGCGCAGCGGGAACGTGCGCTGGCGGGCGGCCGTGGGGTTCGCCATCCCCGGTGCCGTGGGCGCGTGGGCAGGATCCACGGTGGGCAAGCTCGTGCACGGCGCGGACCTGTTGTTCCTCTTCGCGGTCCTCATGCTCGTCGTGGGCGCGCTGATGCTGCGCGAGCGCAGCGCTCGGGAAACCGGGCAGGACCACTGGCGGCGGCACATGCTGGTCAGGGTCATACCCGCGGGGCTCGTGGTGGGCCTGGTCTCGGGGTTCTTCGGTATCGGCGGCGGCTTCCTGATCGTCCCGGGGCTCATCTTCTCCACCGGGCTTCCCATGATCAACGCCATCGGCAGCTCCCTGTTCTCCGTGGGGACCTTCGGGCTGACCACCGCGGTCAATTACGCGCTGTCGGGCCTTGTGAACTGGCTCGTCGTCCTCGACTACGTCATCGGGGGAACGCTCGGCGGCATCCTGGGGGCCCGGCTCGCCAACCGGCTCGCCCACCGCAAGCGGGCCCTGAACATGGTCTTCTCCGGGGTCGTGTTCGTCGTGGCGCTGTACATGATCGCCTCGAACCTCGGTCCCCTCCTCCACGGGTTCGGGCGTTAGCCGTCCCGGGGAATCCACAGGGAGCCAGAGGCGGCGAGGACAGGAAGTTTCTTGACCGTCGCTTCCTGCGTCGCCATACTGTGGGAGAGGATGTGATCGCATGGCAGCGACGGCGGATCCGCTCGCACAGAGCGACGACGGCGAACTCACGGAGGCGGAGGTCCTCGGAATCGACGCCTGGTGGCGGGCGGCCAACTACCTCAGCCTGGGAATGCTCTACCTCGTGGACAACCCCCTGCTCAGGGTGCCGCTGGCGCCCCAGCACATCAAGGAGCGCCTGCTCGGGCACTGGGGATCCGATCCGGGGCAGAACTTCGTCTGGGCCCACCTCAACCGGCTGATCACGCGGCATGACGTGGACATGCTGTACATTGCCGGGCCCGGGCACGGTGCTCCGGCCATGCTGGCCAACGCCTACCTGGAGGGCACCTTCACCCGGGTCTACCCGGACCGGACCCTGGACGAGGCGGGACTTCGGAGGTTTTTCAAGCTCTTCTCCTTCCCGGGTGGCCTGGGCAGCCACTGCACTCCGGAGACGCCGGGATCGATCCACGAGGGCGGGGAGTTGGGCTACAGTCTTTCCCACGCCTACGGGGCGGCCTTCGACAATCCCGACCTCGTCGTCGCCGCGGTGGTCGGCGACGGCGAGGCGGAGACCGGGCCCATGGCCACGTCGTGGCACTCGAACAAGTTCCTCGACGCCCGCCGGGACGGCGCGGTGCTGCCGATCCTGCACCTGAACGGATACAAGATCGCCAACCCCACGGTGCTGGCGCGCATCCCCCCGGACGAGCTGATGAGCCTGTTTGTGGGCTACGGGTACGCTCCGCGGCTCGTGGAGGGCGACGACCCCGGGGTCATGCACCGGACCATGGCGACGACCCTGGAGGCGTGCTACCGGGAGATCCGGGCGATCCAGGCAAACGCCCGGATCCGCGGGGTCGCCGACCGCCCCCGCTGGCCCATGATCATCCTGAAGACCCCCAAGGGCTGGACGGCTCCCCGGGAGCTCGACGGCCACCACATCGAAGGGTACTGGCGCGCCCACCAGATCCCCATCCCCGACGTGCGCACCTCGCCCGCGCACCTGGCCGTGCTCGAAGCGTGGCTGCGCAGCTACCGCCCCGAGGAGCTCTTTGACGCCCAGGGCGCGCCGGCCGCAGCGCTGGGGCGGCTGGCGCCGCCGGCGCACCGGCGCATGAGCGCGAGCCCGCACGCCAACGGCGGGCTGCTGCGCATCCCGCTGCGCATGCCCGACTTCCGGGATCACGCGGTGGCCCTTTCTGCGCCGGGCAAGGACGAGGCCGAGAACACCTTCATCCTGGGGCAGTTCCTTCGCGACGTGATGCGGGCCAATATGCACAGCTTCCGCGTGTTCGGACCGGACGAGACGGCCTCCAACCGGCTGCAGGCGCTCTACGAGGTCACGGACAAGGCGTGGGAGGCCATGGGGCGCCCCGAGGACGCGGACGAGGGCCATCTGGCGCCCGACGGCCGGGTCATGGAGATGCTCAGCGAGCACACGCTCGAGGGCTGGCTGGAGGGATACCTGCTCACCGGCCGCCACGGGCTGCTCAACAGCTACGAGGCCTTCGTGCACATCATCGACTCCATGGTGAACCAGCACGCCAAGTGGCTGGAGAAGTCCCGCACCGACGCCACGTGGCGCGCACCCATCTCCTCGCTGAACCTTCTCATCAGTTCCACGGTCTGGCGCCAGGACCACAACGGCTTCACCCATCAGGATCCCGGGTTCCTGGACGTGGTCACCAACAAGCAGGCCAGCGTGGTGCGCATCTACCTGCCGCCGGACGCCAACTGCCTGCTCAGCGTCGCCGACCACTGCCTGAAGAGCACCGGCTACGTCAATGTCATCGTGGCCGACAAGCAGCCGCACCTGCAGTACCTGGACATGGAGGCGGCGGTCACCCACTGCACCAAGGGCGCGGGGATCTGGGACTGGGCGAGCAACGACCAGGGGGAGATCCCCGACGTGGTCATGGCCAGCGCCGGGGACACCGCGACCATGGAGGCCCTGGCGGCCGTGGCCATCATCCGGACGGCCTTCCCCCGGCTCAAAGTGCGGTTTGTGAACGTGGTGGACCTGTTCAAGCTGCAGCCCGACACGGTGCATCCCCACGGTCTGTCCGACCGGGACTTCGACAGCCTCTTCACCCAGGATCGCCCCGTGGTCTTCAACTTCCACGGCTATCCGTCGCTCATCCACAGGCTGACCTACCGCCGCGCCGGCCATGACAACCTGCACGTGCGCGGCTACCGGGAGGCGGGCAGCATCAACACGCCCCTGCAACTGGCGATCGAGAACCGCGCCGACCGGTTCACCCTGGCCATCGACGTGATCGACCGCGTGCCCGGCCTGGCCGTGAAGGGCGCCCACGTCAAGGATGAGCTGCGCGACCGCATCCTCCGCGCCCTGGATCACGCGCGCACCTACGGCGTCGACGACCCCGAGCTGGCGGGGTGGCGTTGGCCCGACGCGCTCACGCCGCGGTCGTAGGGCCATGGTGCACGCCCAAGGCGCCACGCCGTGACCCCCGAGGACACGCCGCTGGTGGTGCTGGCCCTGAACCCAGGGTCCTCGTCGCTGAAATTCGCGCTCTATGCCATGGGTCCGGGCACGCCGTCC
>JAJZYS010000103.1 GCA_021797925.1 Bacillota bacterium | reverse complement strand
GCCGGCCGGCGGTTGACCCTGGGCGTGGGGATCGTTTAAGATGGGGTTAACGGAGCTGCGGTCCCTGTGGACCACCGGGTGGAGTGCACGCGGCGGAGCGCGTCAACGAAAGCCCGGTCGTTTTGTGTTAGCGCTCAGGTCAACGTGGAGGAGGCGAGCGGCATGGCGAAGTTCATCTTCGTGACTGGCGGCGTCGCCTCGGGGCTCGGCAAGGGGATCACCACCGCGACCATCGGCATGCTCCTCAAGAGCCGGGGATTTTCGGTCACGGCCCTGAAGCTGGACCCGTACCTCAACGTGGACCCGGGCACGATGAGCCCGCTGCAGCACGGCGAGGTGTTCGTGACCGACGACGGCGCGGAGACGGACCTGGACTTGGGCCACTACGAACGCTTCATCGACGTCTCCCTGGGCCGGGGGTCGAACATCACCACCGGGCAGATCTACGGGTCGGTCATCCAGAAGGAGCGGCGCGGCGACTTCCTGGGACGCACGGTCCAGGTGATTCCTCACGTCACCAACGAGATCAAGGAGGCCATCTTCCAGCTCGCGGACACCAGCGGGGCGGACGTGGTGGTCTGCGAGGTCGGGGGGACCGTGGGCGACATCGAGTCCCTGCCCTTCCTCGAGGCGATCCGCGAGTGCCGGGGCGAGGTGCCCAGGGGCGACGTGCTCTACGTGCACGTGACCCTGGTTCCGTACCTGCGGGTCTCGGGCGAGCTCAAGACCAAGCCCACCCAGCACTCGGTCAAGGAGCTGCGGTCCATCGGCATCACGCCGGACGTGGTGGTCTGCCGCACGGAGCTGCCGCTGGACGAGGAGCTGCGGCGCAAGATCGCGCTGTTCTGCGACACCTCCGTGGAGGCGGTCATCCAGAACATCGACGCCCAGAGCATCTACGAAGTGCCGCTGCAGATGGCCGAGGAGGGCCTGGACGCCATCGTGGTGGAGCGGCTGCAGCTGGGCGGCGGGAAGCCTTCCCTGGACCAGTGGCGGGAGCTGGTCACGAGCCTGCGCCGGGACGCCACCACGGTCACCGTCGCCCTGGTGGGCAAGTACGTGGCGCTTCACGACGCGTACCTCAGCGTGCAGGAGGCGCTCTCCCACGCGGGACTGAGGGTCGGGACCCGCGTGCGCATCCGCTGGGTGGATTCGCGGACCCTCGACGCCGCCAGCGTGGACCAGGAGCTTGAGGGCGCGGACGGCATCCTGGTGCCGGGAGGGTTCGGCTACCGGGGGGTCGAGGGGATGATCCTGGCGGCCCGGCACGCCCGGGAGCGGGGAATTCCCTTCTTCGGGATCTGCATGGGGATGCAGGCGGCCGTCATCGAGACCGCCCGGTCCCAGCTGGGCCTCATCGAGGCCAACTCCACCGAGTTCGAGCCGCTCACGCCCCATCCGGTGATCGACCTGATGCCGGAGCAAGAGGGGGTGGCGGACAAGGGCGGCACGATGCGGCTGGGGCTCTACCCCTGCGTCGTCGAGCCCGGGAGCCTGATCCACGCGATGTACGAGAGCGACCAGGTGCGCGAGCGCCACCGGCACCGCTTCGAGGTGAACAACGCGTACCGGGAGCGGCTGCGTTCGTGCGGGCTTGTGCCCAGCGGCCTCTCGCCCGACGGGCGGCTGGTGGAGGTCATGGAGCGCCGGGATCACCCGTGGTACGTGGGCGTGCAGTTCCATCCGGAGTTCCTATCCCGGCCCACCCGTCCCCACCCCTTGTTCCTGGGTTTTGTGAGCGCGGCGCGCCAGTTCGCCGAGACCCGGGCCGGCCTCCCGCTTCCGTCGGGAAAGGTTTGACGGGGCGGCGGACTTGTGGCGGAGGCTTGTCGGAATTATAGTTACATCAAAGGTGAAGACCCGAGGGCTGCGCCGTCCATGGCAAACCCGTCGCGAGACGGGGACGCAAAGCCACCGGACTCCATGCGAGTCAGCGGGGTTGCCGGTACCACGAGATGAGACCCCGCAAGGGGCCTTGAGATCGAGCAGAGGGGGATCACCGCGATGGCGACGTCGCGCGACTTGGAGCGGCGCCTGACCGAACTGGCCCTGAGCGGGATGGACTTCAACGTCGTGGCCGTGGCGCGCGAGTTCAACGTGAGCACTTCCGAGGTGAACCGGCTCCTGCTGGGGATCTACGAACGCATCCTGGACCAGCGGCTGAAGAACACTCGCCGCCGTCCCTAGCCCGTTACCCCCACAAACCGGGCTCGGAACGCGATTAGGTGTTCCTGAAGGCAGCGAAACGGCGACTGCCCGGCAGGGAGGCAGGCCGGCGATGAACAGATTGCTGGGTTGTGTGATCTGGGTGATGACGGCCGTGACGGCCCTGGGCGCCCTGGCATGGACGGCTCCCGCATCGGCCGACGGCAAGGGACCCCACGGTCCCAAGCCTCCCGGCCAGCAGGAGCGCCACCACCACGGGCGGCGGCCGTTCCGGACCGGTTACGAGGGCATGCTGTCGGTGCAGGGCGTGCTGGGGCCCAATCCGCCGTCCCCGCAATCGCGGGCCACGCCCTCTGACCTCGTGGGACTCCTTCACGCCATCGGCCTCACGCCGACCAGCGTTCCCTCGGGGCAGAAGCTGACCACGGTCCAAGCGCTGCGCATCGCCCTGGGGTCGTTGGGCGTGGACCAGGCCCTGCAGGGCTTCGCCAAGGAGGCCCAGGGCTTCAGGGGCCTGTCGGGGAAGGATCAGGCGGCCTACGCGCTGGGCGTGTGGCTGGGACTGGTGAAGGACGGCCACAACGCGAACCGGGCCTTGACCGAGAAGGAGCTGTGGCGCCTTGTGGCGCGGCTCGAGTCCCAGACGGGCCTGCCGGCCGGGGCTCCGGGCAACGACACGCTGGTGGGCCGGCTCGTGCGTGTCGAGGAGAGCGTGGTCAAGCCGACCGTGATGGTGGGCGGGTCCGCCTACCCCAACCAGGGGAAGCTCGTCTTGACCCTCTGGCCGGGCCGCATGCTGCAGGAGTCGGTGGCGCTGGCTCCGGACGCGGTGGTGTACACTCCCGGCGGCCAGACCGAGCCGCTCTCGGCGCTGGCGTCGGACACCTCCCATGAGGTGGTCGTGGGCCTCAACGGGCACGAGCAGGCGTCGGTGATCCTGGTGAACGCGGGCGGCAGCGGGAAGACCACCGCGGAGATCTCGGGCACGCTGCGGGGCGTGCAGGGCGAGCAGGTGAACGTGGCGCGCACGCAGGGCGGGTCCACGGACACCATGACCCTCAACCCCTCGGCCATCGTGGTGTTCCAGGGCGCGGTGGTGGGCCCGAGCGCCCTGGCCCCGGGGGACCTCGTCACCGTGGTGAGCGTCGGCGGGGACGTGGTGTGGATCTCCGTGAACGAGGAGCTCATCACCGTCAGCGGGACCTTCGCCCAGCGCATGGCCCACGGGAACCTGTACCTGATCGTCTCGCCGTCGGGGACCCTCGATCGGGTCCGCGTGAACAGTCAGACCTCGGTGAACTGGGGCCCGGCGTACGTGACCCAGCGGTTCACGGGCGGAGAGCAGGCGCGGGTGACCGGGTACTGGAGCAGCCTCAACCCCAACGACATCCTGGCGACCGTGGTTACGGTCACGGGGATGACGAACCCGCCGGGACTTCCCACCTCGAACCGCTGAGCCAAGACCAGGCGGCCGCGCGATCTCTCGCGTCGGGGAGCGTGCGGCCGCCTGCCGTCCCCGCATTTAGGGCCCCGGCGGCCCGCCGGGGCTGGGAGCGCTCGCCAGGGGCTCGGTGAAGATCTGCCGGCCGAGCTCGGTCCAGATGAGATGCACGCCGCTCGCGGACCGCACCCGCTGCGGCCCGCCGAAGGGGGCCCGGTCGAGCACCTCCACCTCGACGCCGGGGTAGAAGCCGATGTCGGCCAGATACTTGAGCATGGACGCGCTGCGGTCGGACACCCGCCGGATCACCGCCCGGCTGCCGGGCGCGAGGTCCGAGAGGGGGGTGTGCATCACTTCCCGGATCTGGCCGTCCTTGCTCGGGATGGGATCGCCGTGGGGGTCGAGGGTGGGGTTGCCCAGCGCCTGGCTCATGCGCTCCTCGAACTCCTCGGAGATCACGTGCTCGAGCTTGCCGGCCTCCTCGTCCACCTGATCCCACCCGAAGCCCATGACCTGGTTGAGGTAGAGCTCCAGCAGCCGGTGGTGGCGGATGATCTCCAGCGCCGCCCTTCGGCCCGCGGGCGTCAGCCCGACGCCGTTGTACGGGGAATACGTCACCACCCGCATCCCCGCCAGCTTCTTCAGCATGCCGGTGACCGAGGGAGCCTGCACCTGCATCCGGTCGGCGATGGCGGAGGTGGGGACCTGCCCGTCGGCGCCGCCCAGCTTGTAGATGACGATCAGGTACTCCTGCGCGGCATGCGACAGCTTCTCGCCGCCCGACGGTATGTGATCGGTCATGATCCAGTCTATGCCGATCCCGGGGCGCCCGTCAAACGGCCCCCATCACCCCCGTGGACCACGCCGGAGCCGGCGCCCGGCCAGAAGATCCAGCATCGCTTCCACCGTGTCGGGCTCGATCCCCAGGTCCGCCAGCCGCATGGCCACGAGCGCCTCGTCGGGCTCCTCGACGGCGCTCGCCTTCGGCGCGGGTTCCAGGAAGACGGCCGGCGGGACCCGGTAGAACCGGGCGAGCCGCTCCAGCAGCGAGAGGGTCACGCCCCGGGCACCCACCTCCACGTTGTGGTAGTGCTGAGGCGAGACGTGGATCTCCGCCGCGATCCGCTCCTGGGTCAGCCCGCGGGCGTTGCGCATCTCCCGCAGGCGCGACCGGACGATCTTGGCCAGCTCAGCCGGTTCCCGTGCGCGCTTCACTCGTCCAGACTACGAGAGGGCGGCTCCGGGGACAATCCGCCCGAGAGAATGGGAGAAATACGCCTAAAAGAATGGAAGAACTCCCCTGGTGGCCCCAGAGCCCTTGGAGCGGATCCATGCAGCATTTGCCTCGGCGGGCAGTTCCTGGTTACCCTGGTACCGGACCCGACGATGGATCAGGGGGGGATCCCGTGCGGGACCGCCGGCTCCCCGGCGTCCCCTTCAGCCGTCCCGCACGGGCCCTGGTCCTTCATGACAAGAGCGCCCCCGCCGGTGGTGATGCCGGCGGGGGCGTGGCGCGGTGCGACTCAGCGCCGAAGCTCGCGCAGGGCGTGGGGGACAAGGGGCAGGATGAGCCGGGTCATGGCGAGCCGCACGGCCGGCGGCGATCCCGGCAGCACGGCCACCAGGGTGCGCCCGGCCGCGCCCATCAGCGCCCGGCCCAAGAGAGCCCGCGGCCCCACGTCCTCGAGGCTCAAAAGCGCCAGCGCGGCCGAAAACCCCGGCAGCTCCCGGTCGAGGAGCGGGCGCACTGCCTCGGGGGTGACGTCGCGGCGCATGATGCCGGTGCCGCCGGTGGTGATGACAAGGTCAAGCCCCAGGCCGATCCACTGGCGCAGCGTCTCGGCGATGCGCCGCTCATCGTCGGGGACGAGCGCCCGGCGCACCACGGCGTGACCCGCCTCGGCGGCGAGCGCGGCCGCGAGGTCCCCGCCCCGGTCCGTCTCCGCAGTGCGCGTGTCCGAGACGGTGAGGACGCCGACCCCGGCCCGAGTCGCGGCGGCGTCGTCCAGGGAGTGGCCCGGGTCTGTCATCGCTCCCGGGCCCCCGGGCGCCCGTGGGGCAGCGCCCGCAGGTAGCGCGCCAGGTCCGCCGTGAGCGCGATGGCGTCCTTGCCGGTCAACTCCGGGGTCGACCGAAGGTGCGCCACGGTCGAGGGACTGAGCAGGTGGTCGCGCTCGGCCTCGCGGAAGGGGTGCACGGGATCCACGAGGCCCGCCGCCCGCAGCACGAGCTGGGTCGCGGCGGCGGTCGTCATGGTGGGCGAGAGGGGCCCGGTCACGAGGTGGGTGAGCCTCGCCCCGGCACTCGCCGGCAGGAAGGTCCCCAGGCGGTGGATCATGTGCACGAACGCCGCCTCGCTGGTGGTCTCTCCCAGGTGGAACTCGCCATGATACCCGAAAGCCACCACCAGGTGGTTGAGAAGCAGGGTGAGGTCGCCGAAGACCCACGAGGCCGCCAGGGGCTGGCTCACCCTGAGGTCGGGGAGATACGCGCCCTGGCGCACCAGGTCCTGCTGCAGCCGGTGGATGAGGGGGCGCGAGCGGCTGAGCTGCCAGAAGTCGCGATTCACGTGCAAGGAGAGCGCGGCCGCGTCGCCGGCCGCCTGGCCCTCGTCCATGCCGATGGCCTCGACCCGCGCGGAGCCGGCCGCCGTGGAGGTGTACGCGGCGGAGCGGCCCACCACCAGCACGTTGTCGAGCTGCCTGGGCACCAGGGACCTGAACGGAATCGAATAGACGACGGGATCGAAGAGCGCGGAGCCCCGCTGGTCGGGATAGGCGGCCTGCATGTCCACGGGATAGGACGCGAGGACGACGCGGTCCCAGAACATCCGGTGGGTCAAAAGGTCCTTGACCGTCAGGATGCGCTCGCCCACCATGTGCCGCGACTCGCGCACGTACAGGTCGGGCGCGTAGCCGACGAGCCGCGCGTGGGCGAAGCCCGGAGCCTTGGCCCGCAGGAAGCGCACGATGCGGGGGATCTCGGCGCGGGCCTCGAGCCGGGCGCGGTGCACCGACGCGTGGTCGAGGGGGTTGACGCCGAACACCCAGACCGCGTTCACGAGCACCTGCCCGTTGGACCGCCGTCCCAGGTTCATCCCGCGGAAGCTCACCATGGATTCGCGGGTGTGAAACTGCCGGTCCAGGGGGCCGTAGCCCCAGGCGTCGTTGCCCTGGGCGCCCCCGCCGGGACTGGCCGGCGAGCGCACGTACGCCACCACCTGGGGCCAGTCGACCCCGGACAGGGAGAAGACCTGGGTGACGGCCTGGTCCACCGGGCCCTCGCCCACGTCGGTGCGTCCCTCGGTGAAGGCGACCCCCGCGTCGGCGGCGAGCGTCGCGTTGCCGCTCCCGTCGATGAACCGCCGGGCCACCAGTTCGTGCACCCGGTCGTGGGGTCCCGCCACCTCCACCGCGTGCAGGAAAAAGCCATGGGCCCAGCGCACCACGTGGACGATGCGCTGGCGCCGCAGCACCGTGACGTGGGCGTCGCGGAGCATGGCGCGAAACGCCAGGGCGGCCCTGTGGAGGCTGAAGGCGTAGCGCTCGCCCACGCGCTTCCACCACGAGAGGAAGAGGCCCTGGGTCAGCAGCTGGCCCGAGGGGCCGTAGTTCATGTCGAGCTGGTTGAGCTCTCCCAGCGTGAACACCCCGCCCACGTGGGGCTTGCGGGTGACGAGCACCGTCCGCATCCCCGCGTCGCCGGCGGCCACGGCAGCCATGACCGCCGAGGGATCGCTTCCATAGACGACGACATTGGCGTGGACGACCGAGACGCGTTTCACGGCGGCGTGGACGGGTGGGAGATCCGCGCAGACCACCGCCACCACCGACAGCAGGAGCACTGCGGCCCGGAGACGAAAGATGGCGGGCACCCCCTGGGGACCTGTGATTGTCACCCTAGCACGTGGAAATCCGCGGGTCAATCGGGTGGGGCGCGAGCAAGGAGTGTGCGTGAAGTGGATCTGACCGCGTACCGCGAAGAGGTGGAGCGCTTCTGCCAGTCGCTGGCGGAGGAGGAGTACCTCACCGGTTCCGGGCGCAAGGAGACGGCGCAGCAGCGGCTGATCTACGAGCGGCACGGGGATCTCTTCACCGACGCCGCCCACGCCTCCCTGAGGGAGGCCCTCGGGGCGGCCCAGAGCCCCGCCGAGCGGCGCCAGCTGGGCTACCTCGTCGCGTTTGTGGTCGACGGCCTCATCGAGATCGAGGTCCGCGACCTCGAGGACGAGGTCACCGATGCGGAGATCCAGGGGAAGATCACGGTCGAGGGCCGGGAGATCCCCTACCGGCAGGGGATGATCCGGATGGAGAACGAGCCGGATCGGGGGCGGCGCAGCGCCATCGTCGACGCCATGGGGCGCTTGCGCACCGAGGTCCTCAACCCCCTGCGCGCGGAGATCTTCCGCTCCATCGAGCGCCGCGCCGCGCAGCTCGGGTACGCGAGTTACCCTGAGCTGTGCCGGAGCGTCCGGGGCCTGCCGCTCGACGAGGTGGACCGGCGCATGCAGACCTTCGTGGCCGAGACGGACGAACTCTACCGGCTGCACCTCGAGCGGATGCTCCGGGCCGCGGGCATACCGCCGGCCGAGGCCGCCACCCACGACGTGGCGTACCTCTCGCGCTCGCGCGGCTACGACAAGTACTTCCCCTCCGAGGGCGCCGTGCCGGCCCTGAAGCATACGCTGCGGGAGATGGGGATCGACCTGGGGTTTCAGAAGGAGATCGTCCTGGACCTCGAGCCCCGGCCGGGCAAGTCGCCCCGCGCCTTCTGCGCCCCGGTCCAGATTCCCGGCCGCATCTACCTCGTCACCGCCCCCCACGGCGGCCCCGACGACTACCGGGCGCTCTTTCACGAGGCCGGGCACGCGGAACACTTCGCCCACTTCGATCCCGGCCTCGCGATGGAGGACCGGTACCTGGGCACCATGGCGCTCACGGAGACGTTCGCCTTCCTCATGGAGGACTTCCAGCGAAACCCGCGCTGGTGCAAGGAGTTCCTGGGCCTCGAGGACCCCGCGTACCAGCGCCGGACCGACTTCCTCAAGCTGTACCTCGTCAGGCGCTACGCGGCCAAGCTGCGCTACGAACTGGGCTTCTACACCCGCTCCAGCGTCGAGGACAACGAGCGGGCGTACCGCGACGAGCTCGAGTCCGCCCTGGGGATCACGGTACCGGGACACCAGTACCTCACCGACGTCGACACCGGCTTCTACGCCGCGGAGTACCTCATGGCGTGGATGGCGGAGGCCGTGCTCCGGGACCGCCTGAAATCCCGGTTCGGCCACCGCTGGTGGGCGTCGCCCCGGGCTGTGGACCTTCTGCGCGAGGCCTGGCGGCAGGGTGAGACGATCACCGTCAACGAGCTTCTGGACCTCGCGGGCGCGGGTCCCCTCGGCGAGGAGGCCCTGATCGAAGAACTCAAGCAGAATTTGTCTGTAGCCGTGCCGTGAGGGAAGGAGATTTCCATGGCCGG
>JAJZYS010000102.1 GCA_021797925.1 Bacillota bacterium | reverse complement strand
GCCACGCGGGCCTGAAGCTCGCCGCGCCGGGCGAGGAGGAGCTGTAGCTCCGCCCGCTCCCGTGCCAGAGCCTGACGCAGCGACCTGAGCCGCTCCCCCCGCTCCCCGCCGCCGCCTCCGGTCATCGCCCCGCCGGGATGGAGCACGTCCCCCTCCAGGGTCACCACGCGGGCGCGCATGCCCAGCGCCCGGCCGATGGCCACGGCGGCCGCGAGGTCCACGGCCACGAGCACCCGGCCCAGGAGCAGCAGGGCCACCGGCTCCATCCCCGGCTCCACGTCCACGAGCCGCACGGCCACGTCGACGAGCCCGGAGACGGCGGGGGGCCGCAGCGCCGGGGGCGGCCGCAGGATGTCCAGGGGCAACAGGGTCGTGCGCCCGCCCCGGGCGGAGCGCAGCCACCGGATCGCGGCGCGGGCGTCGGCCTCGCTGCGGACCACCACGTGGTCCACCGCGCCGCCCAGGGCCTGCGCCACCGCCTCCTCGTGATCGCTGCTGCGCGCCGCGAGGAGATTGCCCACCCGGCCAAGTACGCCCTCGAGCCGGCCCGCGCGGGCGGCCCTGAGGATCTGCGCCGTCGCGGCCCGTTCGGGCGGTCCCGCGTGGCCCAGCGCCTCGATCCGGGCCACCTGGGCATCCACGCGCCGCCGGGCCCCCTCCGACGCCTCGTCCACGGTCCGAAGCTCCGAGCGCGCCGCCGCGAGCTCGGCCGAGAGCCGGGCCACGGCGCCGGCGTCGGCGGGTGCCGGTTCCCCCAGGGCCTTCAGGTGCGCGGCGAGGCGCTCCCGCTCGAGCACGAGGGCGCCGCGCTCCAGCTCCCGCTGCTGGCGCTCTTGGAGGGCCTGGGCCGTGGCGCCCCAGCGCGCCTCCACGGACTCGAGCTGCGCCTGGGCCGCTCGCCAGCCGTCCTCGAGCCGCTCGAGCGCCCCCCGGTCCAGGAGACGGCGCGCAGCCCGCAGGCGGGCCCGCAGCTCGGCGCGCCGCTCCCGCTGCTCCAGCGCCGCCGCAGCCGCCGACCGCGCTCGCCGCTCGCGCTCCAGGAGCCGCTGGCGCACCCCCTCCTCTCGGGCCTGGGCCCGGGCGACCCGCTCCTCCCAGCGGACCAGCGCCGAGCGCAGGCGCTCGTGCACCACGAGCTGGTCGCGGGCACCCTCCGCCAGGCGGCCCTCGAGCGCCTCGGCCGCCGCGCGCGCCGCCTCGGCCTGGGCTCGCTCACCCCGGGCCTGCTCGTGCGCCGCGCGGAGGCGGGCGAGGCGCTCGAGGGCCACCGCCACCTCGAGATCGTGGACTTCGGCCGAGAGAAGCCGCGCCTGCTCCGACCGCCGCGCGGCCATCTCCAGCGCCGGCAGTCGCTCCTCGAGCTCGCCGACGAGCACGTGCAGCTGGCGCAGATCCTGGTCCACCACCGCCAGTTCCCGGATCGTCTCCGCGCGCTCCAGCCGGTACCGGCCAAGGCCGATGGCCTCCTCCACCCAGCGGCGGCGCTCTTGGGCCGGGGACTCCATGAACGCCTCGATCCGCCCCTGCTCCACGTGCCAGGCGCCCTCGAGCCCAAGGCCCAGCGCCTTCATGCGCGCCTCGATGTCCCGCAGCCGGCACGGCATGCCGTCCAGCCGGTACTCGCTCTCCCCGCTGCGAAAGAGCCTGCGGGTCACACTGACCTCGTGCGATCCGCCGGCGCCCGAGGGATCGGCCAGCTGGAGCGTGACCTCGGCCATGGACGCGGGGCGGCGGCCGCCGGCCCCCGCGAAGAGGAGGTCCTCCATCCGCGCGGCGCGCAGGAGCCGGGGGTTCTGCTCCCCCAGCGCCCAACGGATGGCGTCGACCAGGTTGGACTTGCCCGCGCCGTTGGGCCCCACCAGCGCGGTGATCCCGGGGCCCAGCTCCAGCTGGGCCCGGTCGGCGAAGCTCTTGAACCCCTCCACCGCGACCCGGGACAAGAACATCGTTTTCTCCCTCAGAAGTACCCGTTTCGAGTCAAGGAGATCGCACGTCGCCCGACAATCCTGTGACGCAACGACGCGCGAGGAGAGGTCCCGTGCCGGAGGACGTTCTGTCCCAGATGGTCCAGCTGGTCCGCGACCACCCGTCCATCGGGGCCGAGGCGATGGCACGGGCGCTGGGCTACGCGCAATCCAAGACCGTGCTCTACTGGATGCGCAAGGCCGGCTTCCGGGGAATTCGTTCCTTCCGGGATGCGGTCCTGCGCGGGGATTTCCCGCCTCCCGGGATCCAGGCGGCCCTGCGCGTGGAGGAGGGCGAACCCGCGCCCTGGCCCGCGCGCGGGGTGCCCGCCAGCGAACGGCTGGGTCCCTCGGGCATGCCCGTCTTCGAGTCGAGCCCGTACGTGCCCCGGCTGCCGCCGGCCCTTGCGGAGCGCGGGTTCGCGTTTCGCTGGCGCCTGGGCGGCTACGAGCCGCTCGTGGTCCCCGGGGACGTCCTCGTCGTCGATCCCGGCGTGCGGCCCCACGAAGGCGACCTGTGCCTCGTGGCCGTGCCCGGCCAGGGTCCCGCGCTGCGACGCATCTACGGGAGCCTCGCCGACGGGGCCACCCTCTGGGCGCACCCGGTGCTGGGGCACCCGGACCGGGAGGCGGCGGCGCGCCTCGTGGGCCGTGTCCTGCAGCTCTGGCGCAGCCTGTAACCCGTCAGGACCCGCCCTTGGTCAACTCCTGGAGCGCGAGGCGGGCGGCCATCTGCTCGGCGGTCTTCTTGCGCGCCCCCCGGCCCACGCCGCGGACCTGTCCCTCGAGCTCCACCGTCACCTCGAACTCCGGATGATGCGCGGGCCCCTGGGCCCGGGTCACCACGTACCTGAGGCCGAGGTCGCGGGCCTGGGCGTACTCCTGCAGCCGGGTCTTGGGGTCGCTGACCGGTCCCTGGAAGGCCTGGGCGTAGGCGTCGTGAAACAGGGCGTCCACGGCCTCGGTGGCCGCGTCCAGGCCGTCCTCGAGGTAGATGGCGCCCAGCACCGCTTCCAGCGCGTCGGCCAGGAGCGCCGGCCGGCTGCGGCCGCCGCTGAGCTCCTCGCCCCGCCCCAGCCGGATCCGCCGGTCGATCCCCACCGCCGTGGCGATGCGCGCCAGGGATGGCTCGGAGACCAGACTCGCGCGCAGGCGGCTCAGCGCTCCCTCGGGCTCATCGGGAAAGCGCTCGTAGAGCCGGCGGGCGACGATGAGACCCAGCACGGCGTCGCCCAGGAACTCCAGCCGCTCGTTGTCGCCCACGTTCTTCGCCTCGTGGGCGAAAGAGGCATGGGTGAGGGCGGCCTCCATGAGCGCGGTGGGCGCGTCCAGGCGCGCCCGGAACGCCCGGAGCGCGGCGCCACCGGCCGGGGCGGCGCCGGGGGGTGGCGCCGCGGCGCTGCGCCGCCGCCTGCTCGTGCGCCGCAACCGTCACTCCAAGCGCCGGACCGCCAGGGACACGTTCTGGCCGCCGAACCCGAAGGAGTTCGTCAAGGCGGCCTCGACGTTCTGGCGACGAGCGACGTTGGGAACGTAGTCGAGGTCGCACTCGGGATCGGGGTCCTCCAGGTTGATGGTCGGCGGCAGGACCCCCTCGCGCAGCGCCAGCACGGTCAGGATGAGCTCCACCGCCCCCGCGGCCCCGAGGAGGTGACCGGTCATGGACTTGGTGGAACTGACCGCCAGCCGGTCCGCGTGGGCGCCGAACACCTGCCGGATCGCCCGCGTCTCGGCCACGTCGCCCTTGGGGGTCGAGGTGGCGTGGGCGTTGATGTAGCCCACGGCCTCCGGGCGCAGGCCCGCGTCGGCCAGAGCGCCGCGCATGGCCGCCGCCGCCCCGGTGCCGTCGGGCAGGGGTTCCACCATGTGGTAGGCGTCTGAACTCATCCCGTACCCGCACACCTCCGCCAGGGGCCGCGCCCCGCGCGCCCGGGCGTGGCTCAGGGTCTCCAGCACCAGGCTGCCCGCGCCCTCGGCCATCACGAACCCGTCGCGTCCCCGGTCGAAGGGCCGGCAGGCCCTGGTGGGCTCGTCGTTGCGCAGTGAAAGCGCCCGCATCGCCGCGAAACCCGCGATGGCCAGCGGCACCAGCACCGCTTCGCTGCCCCCCGCCAGCATCACGTCGGCGTCCCCGCGGCGCAGGAGGTTCAGCGCGTCACCCACGGCGTGGGCCGAGGAGCAGCAGGCGGTCACGGTCGTCTGGTTGGGCCCGTCCAGCCGCAGGTCGATGGCCACGTGCGATGCCGCCATGTTGGCGATGATCATGGGGATGAAGTACGGCGTGACCCGGTCCGGACCGCGGGTGAGGAGCACCTCGTGCTGCTGGCACCAGGTCTCGATGCCGCCGATGCCGGTGCCGAAGGTGACCCCGCCCCGCCCCTGGGGGACCGACCCGGGCTCGAGCCCAGCGTCGGCCATGGCCATGCGGCTCGCGACCACGGCGAATTGCGTGAACCTGTCCATGTGGCGCGCGGCCTTGGCGTCGAGAAAATCCTTGGGGTCGAAGTCCCTGACCTCGCCGCCGATGTGCACCGGCAGGTTCGAGGTGTCGGCCCGCTCGATGGTGCCGATACCCGAGCGGCCGGCCACCACCGAGGACCACAGCGCTTTTACGCCCAGGCCCATGGGCGTCAGCGCGCCCATTCCCGTCACCACGATACGCTCTTGCACGCTTCGGCTGGGACCCGCGGCACCAGCCTTCCCTCCGCTCCGGAAACCCCGGCCTCCCGAGCGCCGAGGGTTCTTGTATTGTTCGCGCTCTTCAAAGCCCCGGCCTCCCTGGCCAGCGGAGGCGCCGAACGTCCGCCTCAGGCCGGGGCCGCGGCTTCGCGGGCACACCGGCCGGCGGCGGGCCCGGGCCCGCCTCCCGGGGCGGGACGCCGGCCCTCACCCCCGGGGGGTCCACACCGGCTGTTCGGCCCTGAAGCGGGTCGACGGCTTCCCGGTCCACCTTCCCGCCGGGGACCGCGCCCGCCGCCGGACAACCCGTCCCGCCGTCCACGCGTCCTCTCGCCCGTAGTCAGGAACCCCCTCGCGGCATGACCGGAGGGGGAGCAGCCTGACCCACCCGACCGCTCAGGCGTGTTGCTTGATATAATCGACCGCATCCCGCACCACGGAGATCTTCTCCGCCTCTTCGTCCGGGATGTCCAGGTCGAACTCTTCCTCGAGCGCCATGATCAGTTCCACGATGTCCAGGGAATCGGCACCCAGGTCGTCGATGAACGAAGCCTCCGGGGTCACGTCGCTCTGCTCCACCCCGAGCTGCTCCGCCACGATCTCGCGGACCTTGGTGAAGATCTCCTGCTCTTCGGCCACCCGCTCACCTCCTTTCGGATCTGCGCCAACCGCCGCTTCAGGCCCCCGCCGCCAGCCCCCCGTCCACGCGGACGACCTCCGCGGTGATGTATCCGGCGCGCTCCGAAACGAGGAAACTCACCAGGTCCGCAACCTCCTCGGGCGTACCCATGCGCCCCATGGGGATCTGGGTCTCGATCCGCTGGCGCGCCCGCTCGTCGAGCGTGCGGGTGAGGTCGGTGGCAATGAGGCCGGGGGCCACCACGTTGGCGGTGATCCCGCGAGACGCGACCTCCTTGGCCACGCTTGCCGTCAGACCCACCACCCCCGCCTTCGCCGCCGCATAGTTCGTCTGCCCTGGGTTGCCCGTCAGCCCTGCCACGGATCCCACCGTCACGATGCGACCCCAGCGCTGGCGGACCATGGGCTTGATACACGCCCGCACACAAAGAAACACGCCCGTGAGATCCGCCGCGATCACCTGGTTCCACGCCTCGTCGTCCATTCGCAGCACAAGTCCGTCACGGGCGATACCAGCGTTGTTGACCAGGATGTCGACGCGGCCCCAGGCCGTGAGGGTTGCCTCCACCATCTGCGCCACGTCCCCGGCCACCGCCACGTCCGCCTTGACAGCCCGCGCCTCGCCGCCTGCGGCCGCGATGGCGTCCACCACCTCCGTCGCCGCCGTGGCCTCCGCCCGGTAGTTGACCACCACGCGGTGCCCGTCCGCTCCCAGCCGGAGGGCGATGGCCCGCCCGATCCCACGGCTACCGCCGGTCACGATGGCAACCCGCCGAATCGTGGCCATCTTAGCAAACCCCCTCCCACAAATCAAGGGTGGCTTCCAGGCTCCTTCGGTCCTCCACGTGCAGCGTGAGCGCGTCGTGGTCGATCCGGCGCACGAAACCCAGAAGCGCCGTTCCCGGGCCGAGCTCCACGAAGCGACGGACTCCGAGCCCCAGGAGGGTCTCGACGCACTGGCGAAAGCGCACGGGACGGGACACCTGGCGCACCAGCAGGTCGCGCCACACGGCGGAGTCCGGCGGATACAGGCCGCCGGTCACATTGCTAGCCACGGGCATGCTCAGCGGGCCGAAGGCCACGCGCTCCAGCTCGGGGCGCAGGCGCTCCCCGGCGGGGATCATCAGGCTGCTGTGAAAGGGGGCCGACACCTCGAGCCACGCGGTGCGCCGGGCTCCGGCCGCCCGCAGGCGGGGCTCGATGGCCCTGAGGGCCACCAAGGTCCCCGAGAGGACGACCTGCCCGGGGCAGTTGTAGTTGGCCGGCTCCACCACCCCCTCGGCGGCCTCGCGGCACAGCGCTTCCACGGTGGCGTCCTCCAAGCCCACGACCGCGAGCATGCCGCCCACGCCCTCGGGGACCGCGTCCTGCATGAGCTGGCCCCGGCGGTGCACCAGTCGCAGCGCCTCCAGGGGCTCAAGGGCCCCCCCCGCCACCAGGGCGCCGTATTCCCCCAGGCTCAGCCCCGCCGCCGCGGTCGCGAACAGGCCCCGGCGGCGGACTGCGGCCAGCGCCATGAGCGAGACCAGGAGCACCGTGGGCTGGGTGACCTCGGTGCGCCGCAGCTCCGACTCGGGACCCTCGAAGAGGTAGCGCCTGAGGGGCAGGCCCAGGGTCGCCTCCGCGGCTTCCACGAGCTCGCGGGCCTCGCCCACCTGCTCGTAGAGCTCTCGCCCCATGCCCACGTGCTGGGCGCCCTGACCGGAGAAGAGGAACGCGGTGGCTTCCGCGGGCATCAGGCCTCTCCCAGCCGCTGTTCCATGGCTTCGAGGAAGCCACCCTCGACCAGATCGCGCCCCACGCGGATGCCGTTCATGATGGCCTGGGCGCCGGAGCTGCCATGGCACTTGATGATGGCGCCGCGCGGGCCGATGAGCGGCGCGCCGCCGTACTCGGCGTAGTCCATGCGCCGGATCATGCGGCGCAGCGCCGGCCTGAGCAGCATGGCCCCGATGCGGCCGCGCGAGGAGTGTCCCACCTCGCTGCGCAGGAGCGAGAAGAATCCCATCCCCAGCCCCTCGATGAGCTTGAGGACCACGTTCCCGACAAAGCCGTCGGTGACCACCACGTCGCAGGGGGCGTCGGGGAGGTCGCGCGCCTCGACGTTGCCGACGAAGTTCACGTCGGTCTGGCCGATGAGCCCGTACGCGGTGCGCACCAGTTCGCTGCCCTTGTTGGCCTCGGCCCCGATGTTGAGCAGCCCCACCCGCGGCGACGCGATCCCCATCACGTGCTCCGCGTAGAGGCTGCCGGCCACGGCGTACTGCTGCAGCTGCTCGGGCCGGGCGTCGGCGCTGGCCCCCACGTCGATGAGCAGCATCGCCCCGCCCTTGACGCCCGGCAGGGTGGCCATGAGGCCCGGGCGCCGCAGGCCGCTCACCCGGCCCAGCTTGAGCAGCGACGCGGCCATGAGGGCGCCGGTGTTGCCCGCCGACACCATGGCGGCGCACCGCCCGCTCTGGACGAGGTCCACCGCCACCGGCAGCGAGGCGTTGGGCTTGAGCCGGAGCGCCTGCACCGGTGACTCTTCGAAGCCGATGACCTCCTCGGCCGGGGCGATCTCCACGTTGAGCCGCCCGCCCGCCTCGGCGAGGATGGGCTCGATCCGCCGGGGCGGGCCCGCCAGGACCACGCCGACGCCCAGTCGGCGGGTGGCTTCGATGGCTCCCCGGACCACTTCGTCGGGGGCGTTGTCGCCCCCCATGGCATCCACCGCGATTCGCACGACAAGCCCCCGTCCGTTACTCCACCGAGCGCACCTCGCGCCCGGCATAGAACCCGCAGTTGGCACAAACCTGGTGACTGGGATTGAGGGCCTTGCACCGGGGACAGGCCACCAGGGTCGGCACCGCGAGCCGCCACGTCGCCCGCCGCCGCCGCGTGCGCGCCTTGGAGAGCTTACGCTTCGGGACCGCCATCCACGCCACCCCCTCTCGAACCCGACTTGCGCTCCCACTGGATCCTCAGCGCCTCCCAGCGGCCGTCGACGACCTCGGTGGGGCAACCGCACGCCTCTTCGTTGAGGTTCGCCCCGCAGGTAGGGCACAGACCCCGGCACTCGGGCCGGCAGAGCTGGTGCTCCGGCGCATGGAGCCAGATCCCCTCCGCAAGGAGCGGCGTCAGGTCGATCGCGTCCTGGCTGTACGTCCCGCCGTCGGGATTGCTCCCCTCCCGGTACTCCTCCTCGATGACGAACGCGAAGGAGCCCTCGACCGGGCCGAGGCAGCGCGAACAGGCCAGGCGGAACGCCTGCGTGCCGGTGATGGTCACAAAAATACCGGTGCCAGCGTTGACCATCCTTGCTTCACCGGCCGCCGGTCCCAAAAATTCGATCCCGCTCTCGGCAGGTCCTGCCGCCGGCGGCGATTCCGCGAACGGCACCGTCCGCTCGGCACCCGGTCCCTGTCGTTTCAGTTCCGCCACGTTCACTTGCACGCGACCCACTCCAAGCAACACGTATGATACCGGGTTGCCGGCAGCGGTGTCAAGACGTGGAACCGCCGCCGTCCTTGCCGCCGGATCCCTGCATGCCCAGCACCGTCTCCATCTTCTGGGCAATCTGCCGGCTCTCGTTGATCACCTGCTTCAGCTTGCGCAGGTTGGCCGACAGCTCCTCGGTAAACTCGGCCTGGGCCTGCGCCAGGAGGAGACCGGGACTCTCCTCGCCCTTGGTCCTGGCCGCAGCGTGGGTGCGCACGGACCGCCGGCGCAGGGGCGAGGGCGCCCGGTGACTCCCGCGCCCGCCCCCGGACTGCGGCTCGGCCTCGGCCAAGAGGGCCTTCACCTGCGCCAAACGCTCCGGCGAGAGACCGCCCGACCCGCCACCCTGGGATCGGCCCTCCCGCGACGCCCCCGCCTGGCCGCCCGACTCACCCGCTCCGCCCGCACCGCTGGCCCCCTGCAGCGCACGCTCCAGCTCCTG
>JAJZYS010000101.1 GCA_021797925.1 Bacillota bacterium | reverse complement strand
GGCCCTGTCGCTCTCCCCGGGGGGAGTGTTCACCACCGCCTACTTCCTGGCCCAGCTTCTGCCCCTGGCGCTGGTGCATCTGTGGACCGGGGAGATGACCTCCGAGACCCTGCCCATCGCGCCCCCCTTCCCCCTCCCGCCCAACCTGGCGGTGCGCCGTTCGCCCTTCCCCGGTCCCACCGCAGATCTCACGGTGGTCTTCCAGAACGAGCGGGACCGGGGCATGCTCACCGTCCCCCTGACGAGCGGCGCCGTGGCGCCGCGCCCCGAACCCGTGATGGTTCCCCAGGTGGCGTGGGTGCACATGGGCGCCCAGACCTGGATCGAGGCGCCGGCGGCGCTGCGGGACCGGCTGCGCCGCGAGGTGGGCCACCGGTCGGTCTCCCTCATCCCCGACGCGCACGTCATCGACGGGCTGAGGCCGCTGATCGCCGACGGGACCATCACGGTGGTGTTCTGCAACGAGGTGGAGGCGGCGCTGCTCGTGCGCCGCGCTCGCCTGCGCCAGGATGACGCCCGCCGGTGGACGGCCGCCGCGGCGGGGCTCGAGGCCCTGATCGTGACCCGCGGCGCCCAGCCGGTCCACAGCTACGATCCCAGCGGACGCCACCTTGCGGTGAGCGTACCCCGGGTCGCGGACCACCGCCGGTTCGTGGGGCTCGGCGACATCTTCGTCGCCGGCTACATCGCCGCCCGCATCGTCGACCCCGACGAGGAGCGGGCGATCCGCTCGGGCATCCACTGGAGCACCACGGCGCTCAGGCACCTGGACTTCGAGACCGCGATCCGCGAAGGGAGGTCCGGCGCGCCGTGAACATCCTCTACGTGGGGGCCGGCAGCTTCCGCTTCCCGTCCTTCGTCGCCCAGGTCCTCGAGCACAACCGCACGTCGGATGCTCCCATCCGGGGCATCTGGGCGGTGGACGTCTCGCCGCGGGCGGCGGCGGCGGCGCGCCGGGTCTCGGACGCCCTCCTGGCCCTGGCCCAGGTGGCGCCCGGCCGGGGAGTGGAGCTGCACTGGCTGGGTGGCCCGGACCTCAGGCCGTCGGACCTGCCCGAGGACCTTTCGGCCATGATCGTGGGCATCCGGGCGCAGGGTCCGGGCAGCCGCCGGACCGACGAGCGCATCGCCCGGCGGCTCGGCCTCATGGGCCAGGAGACGGTGGGGATCGGGGGGCTCGCCATGGCGCTGCGCAACGTGCCCGGGGTGCTGGGCTGGGCCCGGCGCGTCGCCGAGCTGCGCCCCGGGGCCTGGATCGTGAACCTCACCAACCCCGCGGGGATCGTGACCCAGGCGCTGGCGGACGCGGGTCACGAGCGGGTGGTGGGGGTGTGCGACACGCCGGCGGAGCTTTCGGCCCGCACCCGGGCGTACCTCGACCGCCAGGGCATCCGCGACGCGGCGCCCGGCTACTTCGGTCTCAACCACCTGGGCTACATCGTCGAGGCCCGCCGCCCCGGCGGCGCCGACGCCCGGGACGCGCTGCCGCGCACGGTGCAGGCCGCCCGCGCCCACAGCGACTACCTGGCCGCCTTCGGGGAGGCGTACCTGGCCACCCACCGCTCCCTGCCCAGCGAGTACGTGCTCTACTACCACCTGTGGCGGACGCTGGAGCAAGCGCCCGGCGCGATGACGCGGGCCCGGGCGGTCGAGGAGCTGACCCGCCGCTTTCGGGCGCTGGGGCGCGGACAGGAGCCCTCGGCGGTGCGCTCGGCCTACCGGGAGCTGCTCGAGGAGCGCTCCCGGGGATACATGCGCCAGGAGCTCACGGCGGCGCTCGCCCCCCCCGGGGAGCGCGATCGCGGCGAGCTGTCGGGCGCGGGGTACGCCCGCATCGCGCTGGAGGTCCTCAGGTGCGTGTCCGGCCTCAGCCGCGAGCCGCTGGTGCTGAACCTCCCCCTCGGGGCGGTCGCGGGCATCGCGGTGCCCGCGGCCCTGGGGATGGGACGCGACGACGTGGTGGAGACCCACGTGACCCTCGACCCGCAGGGCTGGCGCAGCGCGCTGGCGCGCCCACCGGAGCTCGAGGCCGACGCCGCGGCCCTCGTGGCGGAGATGAAGGCGTACGACCGCCTCGCGGCCCGGGCCGCCGCCCACCTGGATCGCGACGCCTTCTTCGCGGCCTGGTGGGTCAACCCGCTGCTGAGGGACGTGCGCGTCGCCGAGCGCGCCCTGGCGGAGCTGGTCCGGGCGTACCCGGCCCTCGGCCCCCTGGCCCGGTGACATCGCCGCCCGTCAGATGCCAAGCTCCGTGCCGCGCATGGTGTGGAAGTACTCCCGGTAGAGGTCGGTCTCGGGTCGGCCCGCCCGCCGCAGCCGCTCCCGCCACCTGATCTCCTGGGCGCCGGGGTCGGGGATCTGGCTCGCGTGGCAGGCCGCCACCTCGAGCTTGGTGGCGAAGGTGGCCTCGATGTCCACGGTCACGTCGGGGTCCTCGCCGTAGAAGAGGTAGGTCTCGGGCGTGAAGTGGGGGTCGAGCCCCTGGTCCAGGTGCTCGGGGTAGTACCAGCACCCGTCCGCGAGGTAGGCCGCCTCGAAGGCGGCCATGCCGATGGTCCGGTGGTCGGCGTGAGGCTCCCAGCGCCGCCAGGGGTCGAAGGTGAGGAGGAGGTCGGGGCGGTAGCGGCGCACCAGCTGGAACACGCGCTCGCGCAGCGCTTCGCGGTGGTGCTCCAGCGTCCCGTCGGCGTATCCCAGCCAGACCAGCTCCGCCCCGAGCACCTGGGCCGCCGCCTCCATCTCCCGGGTCCGGATCCGGGCCATGGCCGCGGGGGACACCCCGGGGTCGTGGGTGCCCTTGCTCCCGTCGGTGGCCACCGCCAGCACCAGGCGGTTGCCGGCCCGGCGGATCTTGGCCAGGGTGCCGGCGACGCCCACCTCGTCGTCGGGGTGGGCGGTGAAGACGACCACGGTCTTGCCTGCGATCATCGCTGTCACTCCTCGGGGTCAGCGTCCGTCGGGATCCTGGCGGCCCCAGGGCGCCCCGGGAGGTGGGAGGCGACCCACGCCTCCTCGTCGTCGGTATGGTACCCGCTGCCGACGACCCGGTAGCGCATGCGCGGACCCTCGCGTTGGATCTCCCCCAGCGCCGTCACGAGGCGGTCCACCTCCGCCTCGGTGTTGTACAGGCCGAAGCTCGCCCGCACGACGCCGTCGGGCATCCAGCAGGTGCGGCCCTCGCCCCGCGCCACGGTTGTCGGCGCGGGTGCCCCGGCGAGGCGCAGTAGCCGGGTCACGTACGGATGGGCGCAGAAGCAGCCCGAGCGGACCCCGATGTTCCACTCGCGGGCGAGCGCCGCGGCGACGAGGTTCTGCGGGAAGCCCTCCACCGCCATGGGCACGATGCCCAGCCGGTCCTCGCGCTTCGGCGCCGGGCCCAGCAGCCTGACGCCGTTCATCGCGCCGAGGGCGTCAAGCGCCCGGCGGGTCAGGGTCCGCTCGTGGGCCTCCACGGCGTCAAGACCCAGGCGCTGAAGCTCCTCGAGCGCCGCGGCCAGGGCCACCGCGCCCAGGAGGTTGGGCGAGCCGGCCTCGTGCCGGTGGGGCCCGCGGGCGAAGAGGACGGCGTCGTCGGTCACCAGGTCCGCCACCCCTCCCCCCACCAGCCAGGGGTCGGCGGCGTCCAGGAGCTTCAGGGGCGCGACGAGGGCGCCGACGCCGAAGGGCGCGTAGAGCTTGTGGCCGGACACGGCCAGGACGTCGACGGCAAGGTCCGGCGATCGCATGTGCAGACGGCGATGGGCGGCGATCTGGGCCGCATCCACCAGCAGGCGCGCCCCGTGGCGCCGGGTCAGGCTCGAGATGGCCTCGAGCGGCGTCAGCGCGCCGGTGACGTTCGAGGCGGCGGTCACGGCCACCACGGTGGCGGGGCCGGGATGCTCCCTGAGGGCCGACTCCAGGGCGTCGAGGTCGTGGCCGCCGTCGGGGGCGGCCTCGAGCACCACCGTGCCCGGCAGCCGCCGCCACGGGAGCAGGTTGGAGTGGTGCTCGTGGACCGAGGTGATGACGCGCATGCCCTCTCGCCCCGCCACCCAGGCGAAGAGATTGAGCGCCTCGGTGGTGTGCTTGACGAACACCACCCCGAACTCATCCTGGGGAGCGCCGAAGAACTCCAGCACCGACTCCCGCGCGCCCTCGTACAGGCGCGTGGCCACCCGGGACTTGATGCCTGTGCCCCGGTGGATGCTGGCGTACCACGGAACGACCTCCTGGATGCGGCGGGTCACGGCCACGAAGGGGGGCGTGGTGGCCGCGTTGTCGAAGTTGATGTAGTCGCGGGCCCCCTCGGGGGCGTCGTCGTCGATGCCGTGGACCAGCTCACGCCACGGATGCAACCGCCACCCCTCCCCACTGACATGTCAGTGATATTTGACTGTGATTCGTCATCGGCCGCTCCGGCTCCTGCCGGGGTTCGCGGGGTTTCTCGGGCGCTGACGGCGGGAGGAACCGCCTGGCGGACGCCGAAGGAGCAAGGGCACGAAACCGGGGGCGGGGTGCGGGTCCGGTTCCCGGTCGGCGTCGCCGGCGAGTTCGCGCCGGCGGTTCACGGGGCAGGCGAGGGTTGCGGGGCCGTGTGCGGACCTCGGGGCCGGTGGGCGACGAAGAGAGGAAGGATCGGGATGCTGAAGACGGGAGCCGAGATCATCGCGGACCATCTCATCCGCGAGGGGGTCACGCACCTGTTCGGGGTGTCGGGGCACGGCAACACGGCGCTGCTCGACGCGTTCGTGGACCGCCGCCAGGAGATCCGGGTGATGCAGAGCATCCACGAGCAGGGCGCGGCGCACATGGCGGACGCCTACTACCGGGTGGCGCGGCAGGTGGCGGGGGTGTTCACCTCCATCGGCCCGGGCGCGGTGAACACCGCCATGGGCGTGGCCAACGCGTACATCGACTCGATCCCGCTGCTGCTCATGACCGGCAGCGTCCACACCTACATGCGGGGCCACGGGGTCCTGCAGGAGCTGGAGCGCACGCACAACGCGAACTTCCCGCGGATGATGGAGCCGGTGGTCAAGCGCTGGTGGCAGCCCAGCCGGGTGGACGAGCTGCCCTTTGTGATGCAGCGGGCGTTCAACGTGATGCTCACCGGGCGGCCGGGACCGGTGCTCATCGACCTGCCCATGGACCTGCAGGGGGAGCGGGCGGACGTGGAGCCGGTGAACCCGCTGCTGCGCCGTCCCCAGGGGCGGGTGCACGGGGATCCGGTCATGGTGGAGCGCGCCGCGCTGAAGCTCGCGGGAGCCCGCCGCCCCATGATCCTGGCGGGGGGCGGGGTCATCGCCGCGGACGCGTCCGAGGCGCTGACGCGGCTGGCGGAGCTCGTGGGGGCGCCGGTGACGGTCTCGTGGATGGGCAAGGGGGCCATGGCCGAGGACCATCCGCTCTACGCCTGGCCGTGCGGGGACATCGGCAGCCTCATGGCCAACCGGCTGCTGAGCCAGGCGGACGTGGTGCTGGTGGTGGGGTGTCGGATCACCGACCGGATCGCGTCCTCGTTCCGGCACGGGATCACCTTCCGGGTGCCGCCCACGGAGATCGTGCACGTGGACGCGGACCCCTACGAGATCGGGAAGAACTACCCGGTCGAGGTCGGGGTGGTGGGGGACGCCCGGGCGGTTCTCGAGCAGATGCTGGAGGTCCTCGCCGACCGCAAGCCCGTGGACTGGCGCAACGGCCCCGTCTACGCGGAGCTTCAGGAACTGCGGGCCAAGTGGAACGCCCAGATCGACGTCATGGCCACGAGCGACGCCCGGCCCATGACGATCTCCCGGGCGCTGCGGGAGGCCCGGCGGGTGCTGCCGCGCGACGGCATCGTCGTGACCGGGGCGGGCAACCCCCAGAGCCAGGTGTACAACGAGTTCCCGGTCTACGGGCCCCGCTGCCACATCACCTCCGGGGGCTTCTCGGCCATGGGCTTCGAGGTGCCCGGAGCCATCGGCGTCAAACTGGGCGCCCCGGACCGCGCGGTGCTGGGGATCGCGGGGGACGGGGGCTTCCTGCAGACGGCCCAGGAGCTGGCGATGGCCGCGCAGTACGACATCCCCGTGGTGGTGCTGGCGCTGAACAACGGGGGCTGGGAGTGCATCAAGAACCTGCAGATCCAGCGCTTCGGCCCCGACCGGGTGATCGCCACCACCTTCACCAAGCCCGACGGCACCCTGTTCGCCGCGGACCTGGCCACGGTGGCCCGGGGACTCGGATGCGCGGCGGAGCGGGTGGAGGATCCGGCGCAGCTCGGGGACGCGCTGACCCGGGCCTTTCGCAGCGGGCGGCCCACGGTGGTGGAGGCCATGTGCGCGCGCTCGCTGCCGGAGTCGGGCATCGCGGGCAGCGGCTGGTGGGACGTGGTGGTGCCCGCCACCCACCCGCAGGCGCGCAGCCAGTACGAGGCCGCGCGGGCCGAGGAGCGCCTGTGAAGGACCGGACGCGGGCCCTGGACGTGCGGGTGGCCACGGCTCCCGTCAACTGGAACAACGAGGACCTCGCGGGCTACCGCCCCTTCACGCCGTTCGCGGAGCTTCTCGCCCAGATGAAGGCGGCGGGGTACGACTGGACGGAGTGGGGCCCGGGCTTCCCCGAGGACCGCGACGCGGTGCGGGCGGAGCTTGGGCGCGCGGGGCTCGGCCTGACGGGGTCGTTCTGCGCGGTGGCGTTTCACGACAGCGGGGCCATGGGCCCGGGCGCGGCGCGGGCGCTGGAGCGCTCGCGGATGCTCGTGGACCTCGGGGCGTCCACCGTGCTCCTCTCGGGCGCCATCACCCCCGAGCGCTCGGCCTGGGCCGGCAGGGCGGACGAGCCCGGGGCGCCGCGCCTGGACGCCTCCGAGCGGCGGGCCATGGGGCGGCGGATCGAGGAGCTGGCGCTGAGGATCCGCGAGCTCGGGCTCGAGGTGGCCTTCCACCACCACGTGGGCACCTACGTGGAGACCCCTCAGGAGGTGCAGGCGCTGCTCGAGTCCACCGATCCCGCGGCGGTGGGGCTGTGCCTGGACACGGGGCACCTCTCGTACGGGGGCGGGGATCCCGTGACGCTGCTCAAGGAGCACGCGGATCGGGTCAACTACGTCCACCTCAAGGACGTGGATCCCGACAAGCTCCAGCGGTTTCGCCGCGAGGGGCTCAGCTTTCCCCAGGCGCTGGCGGGGCTGATCTTCCCCAACCTGGGACAGGGCATGGTGGACTTCGACGCGTGCCTGTCGCTCCTCGGGGCGGCGGGGTACCGGGGCGTCATCGTGGTGGAGCAGGACACGTGCGCCGGCGAGCCCGTCGACGCGGCGCGGGCCAACCGCGCCTTCCTCCGGGAGCGCTTCGGGATTTGAGAGCGGGGAGGTGAGGCTGTGACCGCCGAGGAGCGGGAGCAGCTCGAGGCGCTGTGCCGGCGGGGCCGGCGCCTGGTCATCGAGACGGTGCGCCACGCCGGGGCCGGCCACGTGGGTGGGCCGCTGTCGGCGATGGAGATCCTGGTGACGCTCTACTTCAAGGTGCTGCGCGTGGATCCCGCCCGGCCCCGCTGGCCCGAGCGCGACCGCTTCGTGCTGTCCAAGGGGCACGCGTCGGTGGGGCTGTACACGGTGATGGCCCTGCGGGGATATCTGCCCGTGGAGGAGCTGAAAACCTTCGACCACATGGGCTCGCGGCTGCAGGGCCACCCGGACATGACCGCGCTGGAGGGGCTCGACATGTCCACGGGCTCCCTGGGCCAGGGACTGTCGGTGGCGGTGGGCATGGCCCTGGGCTCGATGCGCCTGGGTACGGGGGTTCGGGTCTTCTGCCTCCTGGGCGACGGGGAGTGCCAGGAGGGGCAGGTGTGGGAGGCGGCCCACAGCGCCGCGTCGCTGGGGCTGGGCAACCTCGTGGCCGTGGTGGACCGCAACGGCCTGCCCCAGTTCGCCTGGGCGGGGCGCCGCCGGGGCGAGGTGGTGGCGTGGGACCTGGGCCGGCGCTTCTGCGCGTTCGGCTGGCAGGTGCGCGAGGTGGACGGGCACGACGTGGGGGCGCTGGCCCAGGCGCTCGTCCCCAGTCCCGACGGCCCGGTGGCGGTGATCGCCCGCACGGTGAAGGGCAAGGGGGTCTCCTTCATGGAGAACGACTACTCGTGGCATTCGCGCGTGGCCACCGCGGAGGAGCTGGCGCGCGCGATCGCCGAGCTCGAGGCGCCCGCATGAGCGAGAGCCAGCGGGTCGTGTTCGGCCAGACGATGGTGGAGCTGGCGCGCGCGCACCCCGACTTCGTGCTCCTCGACGGCGACCTGGCCAACTCCACCCGCGCGGACATCCTGGCCCAGGAGGAGCCCGGGGCGTTCGTGGAGCTGGGGATCGCGGAGCAGAACCTCATCGGCGTCGCCGCGGGGCTCGCCACGATGGGCTTTCGGCCGTGGGTGAGTTCCTTCGCGGTGTTCCTCGTGAACCGCGACCTCGACCAGCTGCGGATGCTCGTGGCCCAGAACCGGCTCCCGGTCCGGCTGGCGGGGGCGTACAGCGGGTTGATGACCGGGTTCACCGGCAAGACCCACCAGTCGGTGGAGGACCTGGCGGTGATGCGGGTGATCCCCTCGATGACGGTGCTGTGCCCCGCGGACGCCGCCGAGGCCGCCGCGGCCATCCGGTGGGCCCACGAGGCTCCTGGCCCGGTCTACGTCCGGCTGTGCCGAGACGCGGTGGCCGACCTGCCCCCGGTGCCAGAGCCCTACGATCCCGGGCGCGGCCGGTGGCTTTTGCGCGGGTCCATGGGCACCATGATCTCCACCGGCGTGCAGAGCACCCGCACGCTGGAGGCGGCGAGGCTCCTGGGGGAGATGGGGTACGACCTGGGCGTCCTGCATCTGCCGGCGGTCAAGCCGCTGCCGGAGGAAGAGGTCCTCGAGGCGGCCCGGCTGGGCCCCGTGTGGACGGTGGAGGAGCACTCGGTGATCGGCGGCCTGGGGGGCGCCGTCGCGGAAATCGTCTCCCGCGAGCATCCCCAGCGGGTCCTACGCATCGGCATCGAGGACACGTACGGGGCCTCGGGGGACAACGAGTCCCTGCTGGAGCACTTCGCGCTCACCCCGCGGCGCGTGGCGGAGCGGGTCCGGCGCTCCTTCCCCTGGGATCCCGGGCGCATCGAGGTGGGACGCGAGGCGAGGAGGCACGACCCGTGAGCGCCGTATCCTGGAAGAGCGCCTCCGGGCGCCTTGAGATCGGGCCCGGAGGGAGCGCGTACCTGGGCTTTGAGATGCGCGAGTTCGTCGGCGAAACC